>CAMFIS010000075.1 GCA_945952345.1 uncultured Fimbriimonas sp. | reverse complement strand
GCCGAGGAGATCGTAAGTCTTAAACTTTTCAGTTCGGATAACGACCTTTCGGTACAACGGGTGCTGGACTCGTCGCTCGACTCGGACGACAACCGTCTTCTGCCTCTTATTGCTGACGACGATGCCCACTCGGGTCTTTCGGCTATTGCGAGGTGCTTGGGATTCTGCCATCAATTAGTACCTCTGTTCTTTTCAGAAATGACGGTCAAAATCCGGGCGATATTATGTCGGCGGACTTTGAAGCTTGCTGTGTCGGTGAGCTGCCGGAAGACGAGGTCTCGTCGAGCTTTGTACATCGCTGCACGCTCGTCGAGGACCATCTGCTCCAGATCGGCAACTGACTTATCTCGAAGTTCTTTTGCTTTTAAGTTCTTCATGAATGTTTCAGCGCCGTTATTCGGCGGCCTCCTCCGTGGGGGTGTGGTAGTTTCCACCAATGTTGTTCGCTCGAAGTTCGGCTTCCAATTCATCCTTGGTGTAGAACTTGCATCGCATCGGCATCTTGTAGATGGCGAGGCGCATAGCTTCTCGGGCGAGCTCGACCGAAACGCCGTTCATTTCGAACAGCACTCGGCCCGGCTTGACGACGGCTACCCAACCTTCAACGCCGGCCTTACCCTTACCCATTCGGGTTTCGAGTGGCTTCTTGGTGTACGACTTGTGAGGGAAGATTCGAATCCAGACCTTACCACCTCGTTTGATGTGGCGGGTCATCGCGATACGAGCGGCTTCGATCTGTCGGCTCGTTACCCATGCTGGTTCCTGGGCGACGATGGCGAAATCGCCAAAGTCGACATGGTTGCCTTGGGTCGAGAGTCCCTTCATTCGGCCTCGGAACATTTTTCGTCGGCCTTCTTTAACACGCTTGGGCATCAACATTAGCTTTCAATTCCTTCCGATTTCGGTGCTTCGGTGACTGGCGCAGGAGCTT
Organism: uncultured Fimbriimonas sp.; assembly: GCA_945952345.1. Lineage (GTDB taxonomy): Bacteria > Armatimonadota > Fimbriimonadia > Fimbriimonadales > Fimbriimonadaceae > Fimbriimonas. Next base: position 14,755 of record CAMFIS010000075.1, on the reverse strand, counting down.
CAGCAGCTGTTGCTGGTGCAGCGGCGGGAGCTTCTTCAGCCTTGGTGGCTGCAAAGGCTCGGCGATCGCCTCGATCGGGGCGGTCGTCGCGTCGCTGGCGTCGCTCTTCTTGCTGGGTCTGCGCAATTGCGTCGAGTTCGCGAAGTCGCTTCTCGGGGAGAACTTCTCCCTTGTAGATCCAGACTTTACATCCGATGATTCCGTACACGGTTCGTGCTTCGGCAAAGCCGTAGTCGATGTCGGCGCGGAGGGTGTGAAGCGGGATCTTACCGGTCTTGTCGCCTTCGGTTCGAGCGATTTCCGATCCACCAAGTCGTCCAGAAACCTGGATCTTGATGCCTCGGCCGTTCAATCGAACCACTCGCGTCATGGCTTGTCGCATGGCACGTCGGTGGCTGATTCGCTTTTCAAGCTGAGCGCAGACGTTTTCAGCAACGATCTGAGCGTCGAGCTCGGGCTGTCGAACTTCGGTAACGTTAACCTGCACAACCAAGGTGACGTCGGTCTTACGAACGCGTCGGTTGAGCGTATCGGTCAACTCATCGATTCCCTTTCCGCCGCGGCCAATGATGGCGCCCGGTCGAGCCGTGAAGATGTTGACTTTCAGTCGGTTAGCTGCTCGCTCGATTTCAACTCGGCTGACATTGGCGAGGCCTACGCGTCGCTTGATGTACATCCGGATGTCGTGGTCGAGTTTGACCGCATCGGCGTATCCTTTCTTCTTATAAAACCAGTGGCTGTCGTGGCCTCGAATGATGCCGACGCGCAGACCAACGGGATGTATTTTCTGACCCATTAGTTTTCTTTACTCTCCTCTGAGGTTGCTTCGGCAGCTTCCTCAACGGCAGGCGCGTCAGCCTGCTCCACAACTTCCGGCGCGGTCTCTTCGACCGGCGCGACTACTGGCGCTTCTTCGACTGCGACGGCTTCTTCAACCGGTGCAGCCTTGGCTTCGGCCTTCTTCTTCGGCTTAACCGATCCGAACGACGGTCGCGGCTTTGCCTTGGTACCGTGAGGCTTCACGGCTGCCTTGGGCTCGAACTCTTCGACGACAACCGTGATGTGGCTGGTCTTCTTAAGGATTCGATTTGCGCGGCCCATCGAACGAGCCTGGATTCGCTTCTGGTGAGGTCCTTCGTTGACTTCGATCCGCGCGATCTTGAGGCTTTCCGGCGAGAGATTATTATTCTCAGCCGCGTTAGCGACGGCGGATACGAGGACTCGTCGAAGGTAAAAGGCACCTTTGCTCGAGTGATATCGAAGCTTGTTGGCCGCATGAGCAACCGGCATTCCCTTCACTTCATTTGCAACGAGCCGCACCTTTCGAGGCTGAACGCGAACATATTTAGCTGTAGCTTGTACTTCCATCGTTTCCTCTTAACGGAGCTTGACTCCTCGCTCGGGGATGCCACCTGCGTGGCCCTTGTAGGTTCGGGTCGGAGCGAACTCACCCAGTTTGTGACCAATCATGTTTTCCGTCACAAACACGGGAACGTGCTTTCGACCGTCGTGGACCGCAATGGTATGACCAATCATATCGGGGATGATGGTCGACCGGCGGCTCCAGGTCTTGATTAGATTTTTTGTATCGGACGCATTCATCTTGTCCACCTTCTTGATCAGGTGGTCATCGACAAAATAGCCCTTCTTTAAGGATCTTCCCATTCTTTATTTCCTGTGTTAACCTTCGTTCCGTTTCCAGAACGGGCAGTGCACGAGGAGTTGCCCTCGCCTAGGCGGCAAGGGCGAACTCAAACTTTACTTGCCTTTGCGTCTCCTCACAATGAAGCGATCCGTTCGCTTATTGCTTCGGGTCTTCTGGCCGAGAGCCTTGTTGCCCCATCGGTCAACAGGTCCCTTCTTTCGTCCAACCGGAGACTTCGCTTCACCACCACCGTGTGGGTGGTCGCGAGGCGATTTCACAACGCCACGGACATGGGGCTTGCGGCCGAGATTTCGGTTCTTACCAGCTTTACCGAGCGATTCGTTCTCGTGCTCAGCGTTGCCGACCTCACCAACCGTTGCGCGGCAGGTGTTGTGAACCATTCTCATTTCGCCCGACGGCAGTCGAAGAGTGACGTAAACGCCTTCCTTCGCCATGACCTGAGCCGAAGCTCCGGCCGATCGGACCATTTGGCCACCCTTTCCGGGGTGAAATTCGATGTTGTGAACCAGCGTACCGAGCGGGATATTCTTGAGAGGAAGCGCGTTCCCCGGCAGAATGTCCGCATCTGCACCACTGTAAAGCTTTTGGCCAACCGTAACGTTGCGCGGAGCGAGGATATATCGCTTTTCGCCATCGCTGTAGTGCAGCAAGGCGATTCGGCAGGTTCGGTTCGGATCGTACTCGATCGCGGCGACCGTTGCCTCAACTCCATCCTTTTGTCGCTTGAAGTCGATGATTCGGTAGCGTCGCTTGTTGCCTCCGCCTCGGTTTGCCATCGTCAGTCGGCCGTAGCTGTTGCGTCCGCCCGACTTGGTCAATGCTGCCGTTAGGCTCTTTTCCGGCTTACCCTTGGTAACTTCCGAATACGTGGAGACCGACTGGAATCGTCGTCCTGGCGATGTTGGTTTAAGTTTTCGTACTGGCATGATTTAGACTCCGAAATCCTCCAGCATCTGACCCGCTTTCAGGGTGACAACCGCTTTCTTGCGATCCGGCTCGTAGCCGGCCACTCGTCCGCGTCGTCGCTTCTTGCCGAGAACCTTAATCGTTCGGACCGAAGTCACTTCAATGCCTTCGCCCTTCTTCTTTCCGTCGTTGTATAGCGCTTCGATCGCAGCCTTGATTTGAATCTTGTTCGCATCTTTCTTCACCAAGAAGGTGTATTTGCGAACCAGCTTCTCTTCATCCCGAATGTTCGGATCGCCATACGAGAGGGCGACCGACTTCTCGGTGAGATGCGGAGCGATGATAATTTCGTAAGGACTCATCATTTTGCCCAAACCTCCTCAATGCGGCTAAGCGCATCTTTGGCGACCACAATCTTGTGGGCCACAAGCACGTCTCTCGCCGAGAATGCCTGCGTTTTGACTGCTTCCGCGTCGCCCTTCACGCTCGCCGGAGCGGTGCGCAAGGTTACGGAAGGAATGTTGCGGAAACTCTTGGCGACCGTGTCGTTCACTTCAGGAAGCACCACCAGGACTCGCTTGGTCTCGCCAAGGCCGAGTGCTTCGAGGAATGCAACCGCATCCTTCGTCTTCGGTGCTGCGAAAGCGATCTTGTCGACCACAACCACGTTGCCAGCTTCGAAGTGCATGGCGAGCGCGCTAAGAATAGCGGCTCGTCGCTCTTGTCGGTTGACCTTCTTGCTATAGTCGCGCGGCTTGACGGCCAGAGCCATACCACCGTGGGCATAGTGCGGAGCGCGGATCGTACCTTGTCGGGCATTACCGGTCTTCTTCTGCTTGTACGGCTTTCGGCCACCACCACGGGTTTCGCTTCGCGTCTTTGCGCTCTGCGTTCCCTGTCGGCTGTTGGCCTCTTCGGCAACGACGGTTCGGTGAATCGTCGTGTGGCTGGCGCCAATCGTGGTAAGGGCGGCGCTCAGATCGTGCGAACCAACCTTCTTACCAGCTTTATCTTTAATTTCGATTGCAGCCATTATTTCGTCACCTTGTTAACAATCACGAGGGCGCCGTTCGGACCCGGGAGGCTGCCGTCGATGAGGAGCAGATTTCGCTCGGCGTCGACTCGAACAACCTTAAGGCCCTTCTGGGTCACCTGAGCATCACCCATATGGCCGGGCTTCTTGACGCCCTTAAAGACGCGCTGAGGTCCGGTTGCACCGCTCGAAAGCGGTCGTCGGTGAGTCATATAACCGTGGGTCATGTGCTGGCCCTTGAAGTGGTATCGCTTCACACCACCAGCAAAACCTCGCCCCTTGCTCATTCCGGTCACGGTGACCTCTTCGCCATCGGCGAAGATATCGACTGCGATCTCTTGCCCGAGTTCGAAACCGTCGGTCGCGTCCACGCGGAACTCTTTGAGGGTTCGCAGGTTCTTACCGACGCCGGCCTTCTTCAGATGGCCAAACTTCGGAAACGTCAAATTCTTTTCTTTGCCTTCGTCGTAACCAACTTGGATGGCGGAATACTTGTCCTTGTCCTCAGTCTTGATCTGAGTCACATAGACAGGCCCCGCTTCCACGACGGTTACTGGCACCATTTTGCCCGCATCGTTAAAGATGTGGGTCATGCCTACTTTTCGTCCTAAAATGCCTGGAAGCATATGTTTTTCTCCGCTTCAACGCGTCGTTCGACATGTCGGATCCGTCTGAATCACTGACGTTGCCCTAACAATTCGGGGTTGCCGAACGGGGTCGCCCTGCCAAACGCGCTACGAAGCACGTTGATTTCGCCACGCACAGCGAAGCGAATCATAAGTTATACCCAACCTGAGTGGAAAAGTTGCAAGACCCTGGCAACCTAATCCCCGGGGAGAGCGGAAAACCTCTCAGACCACTCAAAGTCAAACGATTGGCGGTCGAAAAATACAACAATTTATCGGCAATCACTATCTATTCGTGATATTCCCTCCAACTATTAACTCCGGGCCATGTCGACTTCTGAACCAATAGCATCCGGTTTTCAAGCTTCATGCCGCACATTGCTGCGGTACTTATCCGAACACGTCCCGATGTCGCTGTGGATGATCACCCGAGTAAGCGGTGAAGAGTGGACAATTCTCGATATCGTGGATGACTTCTACGAAGTACCCGCCTTCAGCGTACACAACTGGTCCGTCTCGTTCAGCTATCGAATGGTGCTCGGCCTCGGTCCCAAGATCGCGCCGAACTGCCACGAGGTTCCCGCTTACCGAAACGCTCCTGCCTACGAGATGGCGCGGATCTCGGCTTATGTTGGCATCCCGCTCGAGACCTCCGATGGCCAATTATTCGGAATCCTGACCGGCATTAATCCCGAACCAATGGGCGATGAACTTCACGACCATTTGTCCGAGCTTGAATTCCACGCGAACGAGCTGATGTGCGACCTCGAATCCGAACGACTTGCGGCAATCCAAGATACCGAGCTTCGGTACTTGGCCAATCCGCAGTGGTTGCAAGCCGGAACTGGACTGCTTTCGATGGATGCCTGGCGCTCAGACTTGCTCGAGTTCGAAAAGGCAAGACTTAGCCAAGCCGAACCCAACGGCATCGTCTTCCTTCGCTTCGAAGACGAAACCGACGAGAACATCGGCGCGATTGCCAAACGAATTCGCATCATGCTCGATGAAGACTTAACCATCTATTCGAGTGAGGACGCCATCTTCTTCCCGCTTCCAAACCGGATCCGCAATCGCCAGCAAGCGGTCGTGCGAGAACTCAAGACTTTCTTGAACCGCAACAAGATCTCGGCAACCTGCGTTCACCGGTATCGAGAGCCGAATACTCCACTTGGCGAAGTCTTTGAGAAGGCCCGACATCAAGCGGAAATGGCGTCGATTCGAAAGGCAGCGTAGCGTTCGTCCTAGCCCTTCCCTTTCTGAGATACACTCAATCGGTGAATCCACAGGACGTGAGCTACAACTGGCTGAGTTCAGGCGGTGCCTACAAGCTCCTCTTCCTTATCTGGATCGCAAGCGCGGTGTTCTTCGCCTTCGTCGCGCGAAATGTCGGCCGGGCTAAGAATAGTCCAAACGACGGCTGCCTTCTCGGAATTGCCACCACCGTCTTCACATTCATCGGCGGCGCCATCGGGTTGCTCCTCATCAACAAGCTATTCCCGTGGTTCATCCTCACGTCGGTTGCGGGATCGATCCTTGCTCCTGCCCTTACGATTCGGACCTTCCAGCGCGGCAGAGCAAAGTACTAATCGCGGCCGATTTCCTATATCATCATCCCTATGAGGGTGCTGGTGGCGATGATGGCGGTTCCGTTCGCCCTGCTCGGCTGCAAAGGTCACGCCCCCGCCGCCCTGACCGGCAAGACCTCGACCACGATCACCGGGACCGTTGGACGAGCAGGCAAACCTGGATCGTTCGCCCCCGATTTCGTCGGGACCGTCGTGTTCGGGCCACCGCCAACGGCCAATGCTCAGCCTCATCAGATCTACGTCGTCACTCACTTCTCGCCAACGATGATGCCGGCGTTCTTCTTGCACAATCGCTTCCAGCCGCAGGTCCGCTGGGTTCAATACTGGAATGGCGACTATGTGGATAAAGCGCTGAAAGCCATCCGCGAACGGACGGACAAAGACGACCCTGCCGAGGAGCTGACCGTCATGTCCTACGACCCAAAAACTCAGTCACAAGCCTGGGCCGCCAGGGGTGCCTACGTCATTGCGCAAGACGGCATCATCCAAGCTATTTGCAGCGATGAGGATTTGGAAAAGAAGCTCGGGCTCGCAGTCCGAGGCAAGTTGGATGTGAAGGTGGAGTCGGCGGCTTGGAGTAAGCGTATGGCGATCGAATCTATGGTGCGTCTGAAATGGCGGGATTATTGGGATGCTTACACCAGCAAGTCCATATCCTTTGGCCAATTCCGCGACGGTATAGCCAACGAAATGAGATCGGATCCACCCGAAGCGGCAGCCTCAATGGGCGGGATTTTCCTCGGTTCCACCGAATTCGACGCGGCTTATCGAGCTAAAACGGCAACGGAAACGGATGCCAAGGTCATTCTCGATCTCCTCAGGAATTTGCCGCGCCGGGCCGACGCCCTCGCCAGTGCAATCAACTTTCATCGAGAACAACGCGAATATCGCGGGCTAGTCCTAGCCGAGTTGCAGGTCGCCCTAACCGATCCCGAGATAGCGAACAGCCCTTACCTGGCCGCCGACTTCGCCATGGCCGCGATCATGGTCAAGCAGAAGCAACTCGCTCTCAAGTTCGCGAACATGATCATGCCGTCGAAGCAATTGCGGCAGCGATGGGCGAAGCAGCAACGGGAATACTACGAGGCCGAGTACGACGACCTCGTTTACCGAGCAAATCACATTCAGCCAGACTAGCCTGGAGTGGTGAGCGTCCCGCTCACCACAAAAAAGCCCTCGACATTCTGCCGAGGGCTTCTATCTTAAGAACGTTCCGATCTACTTGATCTTGTGAACGGCCTTGACCACATCCTCTTCGCTTGGGATGCAGAGCAGTTCGAGGTTCCGTGCGTACGGCATCGGAACGTTCAGACCACCAACGCGTCCAACCGGAGCATCGAGGTCGTCGAAGCAATCTTCTTGGATTCGAGAAACAATCTCCGCACCAAATCCACCGCTCTTCCAGTCTTCGTAAACCACCACCGCGCGATGCGTCTTGCGCACCGAGTTGTAGATTGTCGCCGTATCCAGTGGGAGCAACGTTCGGACGTCGACGACTTCGGCGTCGATGCCATCCTTTGCCAGCAGCTCGGCCGCCGCGAGGTTGACCTGAGTCATTCGCGAATAGCCGATGAGGGACAGGTCCTTCCCTTCGCGCAGAATCTGCGACTGACCGATCGGAACCGTGAAGTCCGTGCCGTCCGGAATGTCGCCCTTGACCGTGTAGAGGCCGGGGTTCTCGTAGAAAATGACCGGGTTATCGTCGGCGATGGCCGACTTCATCATCCCGTAGGCATCGAGTGCTGTTGCGGGAGCAACGACCTTGAGACCAGGAACGTGGGCGTACCATCCGTCCATGCTGTGCGAGTGCTGAGCCGAAAGCTGCTTTGCCGCGCCACCCGGGCCGCGGAAAACGATCGGGCACTTCACTTCGCCATTCGTCATGTAATGAACCTTTGCGGCGTGGTTGATGATCTGGTCCAGGGCCAAAATCGAGAACGACATGGTCATGAACTCGACGATCGGTCGAAGTCCAGCCATGGCCGCGCCAATACCGATACCGGTGAAGCCGCACTCCGTAATGGGAGTATCGAGAATTCGGTAATTGTATTGTTCTTGGCGGCTGCCAAACTTTTCGACAAAGCCACGTGTGACCTTGAAGGTGCCCTGATACCGGCCGATATCTTCACCCATGATGAAGACCTCTGGGTTCTTGAGCATCTCTTCTTCGATGCTTCGATTGAGGGCTTCTCGGTAAGTAAGTTCGGTCGACATTAGTGTCCCTTCTCCGGCGTCATATCGCTGTAAATGTTGTCGTAAACCTCGTCTTCGCTCGGGTGTGGACTTGCGTCGGCTTCCTCGTAGATCTTTTCGACCTGTTCGATGAGTTCTTCCTCGATGGCTTCGTACTTCTCCTCGGTCATGCAGCCAAGCTGAATCATTTGCTTTTTAAGCCGGGCAATGGGGTCGCGCTCCCAAGCCAGATCTTCTTCTTCCTTCGTTCGGTACAACTGTCGATCGTTGTCGGCGGCGCCGTGTCCGGCGTAGCGGTAGGTCATGACTTCGATCCATGCCGGGCGCTGCTCTTTGCGGCACCACTCCACGATCTCTTCCGCCTGTCGCTTCATCTGGATGACATCCATTCCGTCGATTCGCTCGCTGCGAATATCGAACGGAAGGCCGCGCTTCCAAAGCTCCTTGTCGGCCGCGTGGTACTCGAGTCGGGTACCCATCGCAAACTCGTTGTTCTCAATGATGAAGATGCAGGGGATGTCCCAAAGCGACGCCATGTTCAAGGTTTCGAAAACGACGCCTTGGTTGGATGCGCCATCCCCCATGAAGTTGACGCAGACTCGGTCTTCGCCGCGATAGCGCGAGGCAAATGCCAGTCCAGCGCCAAGCGGGACGTGGCCACCCACGATGCCCCAGCCACCATAGAATCCGTTCTTGGGATCATAGATGTGCATGGAGCCGCCCTTGCCGCCTGCGGTGCCGCAGCTTCGACCCATGATTTCGCCCAGAACGGCTACCGGCGGAGTGCCGAGCAGCAAGGCGTGTGCGTGGTCGCGGTAGGCGGTGATGACATAGTCATAGCCCTTTCGAATGGCTTTCATCCAGCCGACGGCCAGAGCTTCCATTCCGATGTAGACGTGCATGTAGCCGCCGGCCTTGCCTTCTCGGTACACGCGATTGCACTTCTCTTCGAAGTGACGGATGAAAAGCATATCGCGCAAATGTTCTTCGAGTTCGGCTGCGCTTTCGGTGATTTTGTAATCGGCTTTACTGGCCACTATCGGTCCTCAAATCGGTTGTTTCGCGGTATCAAACGTCGTTGGTTGAACCGTCGAAAGGATACCCCGAAATCGCGATTGGGACGCCGAGTTTCACCTTCGACGGACTGGGCCAGCTGTCGATAGAAATGTCGCGAAAAAGCATGGAGAACGGCGGACAAGGTCCCGAAGCTTTTACTAGGGTTTGGCATTCTTTGATAAAAAAGGAGAAATCGATTAGCCGAGGGGTAAGGAAGTTTGCTGCACGCATGGTGCAAGCAACGTCCCTTGCTATTCTATTGCCACTCGCTGCGGCCAGCCTCGTCACCTCGCTCCTGTATAACCGTTACAGACTGGACACCGAGACCCTGCTCAATGAATACCGAATCGAAAAGGATTCTCAGGCTCGGGTTCAAGCTCTGCAGATCCAAGGCATCTTCAGCCAAATCCATCGTGGTCTGCAGACAATCTCGGAACTCCCCGCCATTCGAAACGCGGCTGCCAACGATCACCCGATCGACCAGCCTGAAAATCACTGGGATAGCGACGCCTACTTCACCACAAAGCAGATATTTGGCAGGCTGTACAAGGATTACAGAATCGGCCGAATCGCGGTCTCGACCAAGACTCAGCTTCAACAAAAGACATGGAGCCCAACCTTGTACTTCGACGCAAGTACGACTCGCTTTGCGGAGTTGCGTCCGCCGACACCTCCAGTGAACGAACCGAATCTCGTTTCGGAGGCCGCAAACATTCGGCGCCAATTTGAGGAATTCGAGCGTCGAATTCCGGATAGCGGCAAAGTCGAACGGCTGAATCTTCCTGCGTTGCTCACCGATCCGATCCTCGAAGAAGGATCTGCCCCTTCATACAATCGCTCTGTGTTTGTTTTCTCCGTGCCGGTTTATGGACCTGGTGGATTGCTGCAGGGCATTGTGAGCTGCACTTTTCCGACCACCGCTATTCGGTCAAGATTGATCGACAACACACACGCCCTCGTGGACGAATCTCGCGACATCGCCATCCGTTCAAGTCTCCACGAAATCGACGGCGACTCCACAACCGATTTAAGTTTCCTGAAGAGTCCACTCTACAAGCAGTATTCCAGTACGTATCATCTTGACTTCCCAGACATGAACGGCCGATGGACTTTGCGAACCACAGCTTCCTATGATGCCTTTTGGCACCGCAAAGATGTGCTCGTTCTCAAGCGCACGTTCGTTACTGGCGTCTTTGTGGTCTGGCTCGGTGCCCTTGCCCTTATCCTCAGCATTCGTTCCATCCGCCGTCGACAAGATCGGCAGCTTGAAGGATTCTTGCGGGGAAGCCAGGAACTGCTCTTCCTCATCGACAACAAAGGACGAGTCCTTCACGCGGGTGGGCAAATCAAAATTGCTTTAGGCTGGGAGACCTCCGATCTATTGGGTCGAAAGCTTTCCAACTTCATACCGACCAATCATCGCGACGATTTCCAACGGCATATCGACGAAGCTGCGGACATTGCCGCGACCGGCGAATTCCTTTTTGAAGCCAAAGATCAGTCGTTTTCTTGGTATGAATTCACCAGCACTAAGATGCCAGATGGCCAGCAAAATAGCGGCATCCTCGTCTCACTACGCAACGTCGAAGCTCGGAAGAATGCCGAGTTCATGCTTCGGTCCGCCAAAGAAGCGGCTGAAAACGCAAACCTTGCGAAGAGTGAATTTTTATCGCGAATGAGTCACGAGCTTCGAACTCCCCTCAACGCAATCCTTGGTTTCGGCCAATTGCTTGAGATGAGTCCGATCCGGAAGCAAGACCAAGAAAGCGTCGGACAGATTCTTCGGGCCGGGCGTCACCTCCTCAACATCGTAAACGACATTCTCGATATCTCCAAGATCGAGAGCGGTAACTTTAGTCTGTCCGTCGAACCCGTCGACTGCCAAGAAGCGGTCGAAACTGTTCTCTCCTTCGTGGGGCCGCTCGCGCGGCAAAACGGAATCTCGATCAAGTTCGAAGTCGAGCCGAATACCTCGGTTATGGCGGACCGACAGCGGCTCGTTCAGATCCTGGTCAACCTGTGTACAAACGCAATCAAGTACAACCGTGAGAACGGGACAGTTCTCGTAAAAGCGTGGCATGACCAAGACGACCAGGTATCCATCACGGTCAGCGACACCGGCATCGGAATTAGCCCGTCGGCCATCGATCGACTGTTCACTCCTTTCGATCGTCTTGGCGCGGAGCGACTCACGATTGAAGGGTCTGGACTCGGTCTCGCCCTCGCCAAAAACTTGGTGGAAGCCATGAAGGGCGCTATTTCGGTCGATTCCCAAGTCGGTGTTGGAACAACGATGACGGTGCAAATGCCGCACGCACAACCGCAGCTAAAGGTTGTACCGGGTGGGCAAATCGTTCATATCGTCCCATCGGGGAACACCAAGGTCAATATTCTTTCTATCGAGGACAATCTTGCCAATCAACAACTGATCACTGAGATGTTGGCCGACTATCCTCAGTACACCCTTCATCACACAACTCACGGATCGATTGGGCTGGAACGCCTCGAAACTTTGCGTCCCAAGATCGTCCTTCTCGACCTTCACCTTGCCGATATGTCCGGACTGCAAGTCCTGGAACAAATCCGCCAGAGTCCCTTTGCCGAAGGCTCGAAGATCATCGTGCTGAGCGCAGAAACGAACCCGGAGACTCTCGAGCGAGCGCTCTTTATGGGTGCGGATCATATCCACTCTAAACCCATCGATATTCATGAATTACTCACACTCCTGAACACCATTTCGGAGGCTGCATAATGACAAACCCCATTCGACTCTTAAGCTCTAGAATCCTCATCGTCGATGATGAACCAGCAAACGTACTCCTCTTGGAGCGCTTACTGGAGCAGCTTGGATATAACAACGTGGAAACCTTTACAGATTCCGTCGAAGCGTTGCCGCGTATCCTCGATTCATCTGTCGACCTCGTCCTCCTAGATATCCAGATGCCGCAGCTTAGCGGATTTGAAATCTTGGAAAGGGTCCGCGAAGGAAAACAAGAGAGTGAATTCCGACCGGTCATGGTCCTCACCGCCGACGCCACGGCCGCAACGAAGCGGAAAGCCCTGGCTCTGGGTGCAGAAGACTTTCTCACTAAGCCATTCGAAGCGTACGAAGTCGCACTACGCGTGAAAAACCTGCTTCGTACTCGACACCTTTACAAGGAAATCTCATTTGAGAACGACGTTTTGGAGCAGCGCGTTAAAGAGCGAACGCGCGAATTGGAAGAGATTCAGCTTGAAATTGTCGACCGGCTCGGCCTCGCGACGGAGTATCGAGACGACGACACGAAAGCTCATACGACACGCGTGGGCGATCTGGCCTCACAGGTCGCAACGGTCATGGGCCTGCCAGATAAGTATGTTTCTCTCATTCGATTGGCCGCCCCTCTTCACGACATCGGCAAGATCGGCATCTCGGACCTCATCCTACTGAAGGCAGGCAAGCTGACCGACGAGGAGTTCGAGACGATGAAGAAGCACACGGAAATCGGAGCTTCCATTTTGTCGGGCAGTAAGTCGGAAATCCTTCAGCTCGCTCAAGAAATCGCGATCACGCACCACGAGCGATGGGATGGCAATGGCTACCCCAACAGGCTTAAAGGTGAGGACATTCCGTTGTCCGGCCGTATCGTGTCGGTAGTCGACGTGTTCGACGCGTTGACTCACGAGCGATCGTACAAAAAGGCGTGGCCGATTGGCCAGGCTCTGGACGAGCTTCGCAAGAATGCCGGAACACAGTTCGATCCTTCGGTCGTCGAAGCGTTTATCGTTCTGTTCGAACGCAATGAGCTAAAAGCGGCCTAGCAAACGTACGATTGCCCAGCCAAATCAAATAATATGGAGAGACGATGCCTCTCTGTACCGTTTTGGCTGCCGCAATCATGTCGACCCCACGCAATATGCCCTTTTACATGAGCGTCCAGGCTTGGACGTTTAACAAATTCACCACATTTGAAGCCATCGAGAAGACTGCGCAAGCTGGCGCGAAGTACATTGAGCTGTTCCCTGGCCAGACCCTACGTCCGGGATCGGACGCAAAGGTAGGTCCTGAGTTGTCGTCCTCGGATACTGCGGCTCTGAAAGCTCAACTTGCTAAATTTGGTGTGACCGCCGTCGCCTATGGCGTCACCGGCATCGATAAGGACTACAACAAATCCAAGCCGCTCTTCGCCTGGGCCAAGGATATGGGGCTGAAGGTACTCAATACCGAGTCGACTGAGTCCATTGACACCATCGAAAAGCTCGTCAAGGAGTTCGACATCAAGGTCGGCTTCCACGACCACCCCAAGCGGGCCAACGATCCCCACTACAAGATGTGGGATCCCAACTACGTTTATAGTATTGTCAAGGATCATGACCGGCGCATTGGTTCCTGTGCGGACACCGGGCACTGGGTTCGAAGTGGCATCAAGCCCGTCGATGCGATCAATGCCCTCCATGGACGCATCGTGAGCAGCCACCTCAAGGACCTTAATGAGTTCAGCCCGGGGGCTCACGATCTTCCCTATGGCACGGGTGTCTCGGATGTTCCTGCGATCCTCGCCTTGTACGACAGGATGAAGATGGAAGGCAGCGTCTCGGTGGAGTATGAATACAATTGGGATACCAATGTGACCGAAGTCGCCCAGTGCATCGGCTTTGTGCGTGGTCTGTACGGGAAGTAAGTCGTGATCGCTTCCCTGCTTGCGGTGACGATGATGCCTCAAATATCCGCCGACTACAAACTGGCGCAATTGAAGTGGCGGCAAGAAGTCGAGGACTCCCTGAAGGGTCCCGAAGGTTGGCTCGCCGTCGCGGGTTTGTTCTGGCTCAGTCCAGGCACCAACACGGTTGGCACCGCTTCCCAAAGCGCCGTCGTCCTCCCCGCTCGACTGGGAAACAATCTTCACCTTGCGACCCTTACGTTGTCTGGAACTGAGGTCACACTGCAGGTTCAAGATCAGGAAAGGGTGAAGGTAAACGGCAAGTCGGTCGAATCGATGGTCCTCAAAGCGGATTCGTCCGGCTCACCGGATGTCGTTCAGGTTGGCACCGTCAAATTCCGAATCATTGTTCGAGGAAAGCGGGTTGGCGTGCGCATGATCGATCCTGAGAGCGAGGCATTGCGTGAGTTCAAGGGCTGCAAGTGGTTCCCTCTCTCCTCAAAGTTCCATTTCAGGGCCAAGTACACGGCATACAATCCGGTGCATTCGGTGGACATCACCAATGTGCTCGGCGATGTTTCTCCCGTGAAAGTTCCTGGCTATGTGGAGTTCACGATTCGGGGCAAGACCTACAAGCTCGATGCCCAAGACGCCGGTGACGGGTTGTTCATCAACTTCCGAGACAAAACGAGCGGGGACAAGACCTATCCTGCGGGCCGCTTCCTCGATGCGCCAAAGCCGATGGATGGATTTGTTGACTTGGACTTTAACCGAGCAACGAATCCGCCCTGCGCTTTCACATCGTTCGCCACCTGTCCGTTACCACCTCGGCAAAATGTGCTGCCCGTTGCGATCGAAGCGGGCGAACTCTCGCATCATCCGGGGCATTAGGCGAGCTGGTTTAGGCCCTTCCGGCGGATGGCAGTCGTGACTCCCCCGGCTCGTTCCACTTCGCTCTTCCGAATTAGTGGAGCAGTTTGGATCGCTTCTAATACCGAAGGTTGCCATAACTCCCCCGGTTCGCAAGCTCACCTGTCTCTTATACACAT
>CAMFIS010000074.1 GCA_945952345.1 uncultured Fimbriimonas sp. | reverse complement strand
CGTGCGACGAGTCCGTTGGCTTGCTGAATATAGTTGAGTGCGTCGTACCCTTCGAGGAACTTCATGAAGACCTCGGGCTTGTCGGTGCCAAATTCGAGCGTCTCGCCAGCCATGATTTCCGGAACGCCAATCTCAGCTTCCGTTGCGAGCTTGCGAACAAGCTTGGTCAAAATCTCAAAGAACTCGCCGATGGCAAACTCATGGACCACCACTTCGCCGTTTTCAAGGTCGTCTCGCTTGGTATATCGGACCGTTAGCTCGAATCCTTTGTCGGTGGGCTTGATCGCGCCATCCATTGCGAGTTCCACTCCCGATTGGTCAAAGAGTTCGCTGAGCTGACTTGCTTCGATAAGACCATCGGAAATATTGACGAAGGCAGTTCTCGCGACGCCATCTTGCTCGACCTGAGTTAAAAACGAAACGGATTGAATATCGGCTTCTGTGTTGCTCCGTAATTGGTCGGCAACAAAAGCGGAAATCTGCCTTCCAATTTGAGGTTTCATACCCTCTCCAGCATTCAATGGTAAGACTGCAACTTTTAGCACGCTCATAGTGTACTCGTGTCGGCTCTGGCCGTGAACGATGTACGGCAAACCGGGAATTCTCTTCTCCTACGCCGGTCTTCGGTGGGCTGTGACGCGAGAGATTAGTGTTCGTCTCGTAATGTCCAAGAACCGTTAGGAATCCTTAATCTAGACTTACCAAAGTCGGTAAAATCTTGCCCGTGAAAGCGATCGCAAAGACGCGACCGGAGCCTGGCGTAGAGATTATCGAAGTCCCAGAGCCAGCGGTCCGTGCCGGTCACGTCAAGATCAAGCTTGAAGCCGCTTCGGTCTGTGGAACTGACCTCCATATCTACAACTGGGATGCCTGGTCGGCAAGCCGCATCAAACCCCCACGAATTATTGGGCATGAGTTCTGTGGGACCATTGTCGAAGTTGGCGACGGCGTGACCGAGCGGTCGGTCGGCGACTTCGTGGCCAGTGAAAGCCATATCGTGTGCGGCCATTGTCTGCAGTGCCGAATGGGGCAAGCCCATGTTTGTGTAAACACTCAGATTCTCGGCGTGGATGTGGACGGCGGGTTCGCTTCGCACGCGGTTATCCCTTGGGAGAATGCCCGTCCAACTCCAAAGACGGTTTCGCCACTCATTGCCGCGTTTCAGGATGCTCTGGGCAATGCCGTTCATACGGCATACTCGGGTCCGATCGAAGGCTGCAATATCTTGGTAACGGGCATGGGGCCCATCGGGCAATTTGCCGTGTCTGTCTGCAAAGCGGCTGGGGCAAACGCAGTTTATGCGACTGAAATCAGCGAATACCGAGCCGATATCGCTCGCCAGGTTGGAGCGGATCGGGTGTTCAATCCCACATCAGAAGATGTGGTCGGCGAATTGAATCGGCTGCATCCAGGAGGAATCGACGGCGTACTCGAAATGTCCGGGCATCCAAGCCAGCTTTCTCTGGCGTGCAACGTTGTGCGGCCCGGCGGACGAATTTCGCTCCTCGGGGTTTATGCCAACAACGAGCAGTCTATTCCCGTGAACGACCTCATTTTCAAGGGTATCGATATCCACGCGATCGTTGGTCGACGGCTGTGGGATACCTGGGACCAGATGTCCGCGTTGCTGGAGGGCGGGAAACTAATGCTGGAGCCGGTCGTGACGCACGTAATGCACTTCACCCAATTTCAGGAGGCGATGGAGCTGATGAAAGCCGGGAAGGCGGGCAAAGTCGTGTTTACGTTTGAGGAGTAAAGAAAGTCAGCAATTTGCAGTCAGCAGTTTGCAGAGAAAGTAGCTGCCGACTGCCAACTGAAGGCTGCAGACTGATTCAAGAAGCAAACAAGCCGGTGTTGACCGCGCCGGCCATCTGTTCGAACGACCAATCGAGGGCGGCGTCGAGTTTCTCATCAATGGGGGCTTTAAGCGACTCCAGTTCGAGGCTGAGCGGATGAGCGCCGAGATTCCGAAGCGCTCGCTGGGCTAGTCCATAAGTTCCCTCGGCAAGTTTGGTTTGGGAAGCTACCTCGCCGGCGGATGTCCAATCCGCGAACACGACGGCTCGCCTCAACTTGAGGGCGGCCAACGCGCCCTGCCAGGATCCCCCGATTCGATAACGGGCGCTACAGACTACCGACATATGACTCATGGCATAGATGAGAGCGTTTCGCTCCATTGCCCGCCCAGTGCTAAAGGCTTCATTCGGAGGGCAGACTGTCATTGAATAACCGTAGATGTCGTGGCTGCACTTGTTCAGCCCGTGGGGAAGGAGGTGAACAACCTTTCCACCGTTGTGCATCACCGACATACCGAAAGCCTCGTCGCAACCTTGAGCTCCACCCGAGACACCAAGAAACTCACGCTTGCCAACCCATTCACCGACTTTGGTGGCGACGACTCGCCCTACGTTAAGAGGCGTTCGACACCCGACCCCCGCGACACAAACCCGTTGGCTCCCGTCGGAGTTCTGCCAGGGTGGCGAGGTTCTGAGCAACGGATTACTGATCCAAATGAGTGGTGGTGCACTCATCCCCAGATTATTGAGAAGCGTCTGCGGATACATGTCGCACGCGGCGGTAATGACTTTGCCATCGGCGATGAGTCCTCGTCCATTGGTTTGCTGGTTCTTGTCGGAAAGGAAAGCCGCTTCTTGATTGAAATTGTCTTTGAGGAGGATTTCGATAACTTCTTCCCAACTGGCGTTCTTCTCATCGCTCAACTTTTTGCGAAGGCACGAGAGAATCTGGGTGTGTCTTGACACCCGTGAGATAGAGCGGAAGTCGCTCTCGCCATATAACGTTGCAATGACCGTGCTCAGCATCGGCTAGGAATAACTACTACTTAGATTGTCACAGTTTTTATCACTGTTCTTTAGGGTGCCTTGCCAGTAAACTGGATTCTTTACAGGCAAATGCTCAAACATCCCGATCTAACTCTACGTCGTATTAGCCAGTTTCTGAAGCACGAAATCAAGCCTCGGATCTATGGTGACCGGTCACCGCTCACGATCGAGGTGAATGAGACGCCTTGTAAAACGCAGAAGGAAGCTGAGAAAGGGCCGTGGAAAAAGGTGGAAAGAGGGTTTGAATACGGACCTGCCTATACCACTTTTTGGTTTCGTCTCACGGGCAAGGTGCCGAAGGATTGGGAGGGCAAGGAAGTGGTCGTTATGGCCGAAATCGGCAGCGAACGAACCCTCTGGAAGGACAACTCGCCATTTCGTGGCGTGGACTACGAGCACACTGATTTCGGTTTTTTGACGGGCGGTGGATTTCCTAGCGAGGGACCTGTCAAGGGCGGCGAGACGGTCACATATGTGATCGAGGCATACACGAAAAACCCTCAATGCCGCGTTCACCTAAAGGAACTCCCCCGTGAACAGAAGGTAGAAAAGGTTGAGTCGGCCGACCTGATTGTCATCAACAATCCGGTCAAGGCCCTTTATTTCGACATCGACTTCGCGCTCGACCTGCTTGAGTCTTTGGCTCAGGAGGATCCTTCGTTCCATACGGTCCTTCGCGCCCTAAACGATGTTGTGAATGCGTTCGCAAAAGATGGCGAGGACTCGGTGCCGCGCTGCCGAAAGCTGATCAAGGATGCACTTGGCAGCTTGAACACGGAGTACAAGCACACGATCTATCCGGTTGGCCATGCCCATCTTGACACTGCTTGGCTTTGGCCGATCTCGATCACGAAGCAGAAGATGGCGCACACGACTGCCACCCAGCTTTCTTTGATGGAGAAGTATCCCAATTACGTCTTCGTTCACTCGCAAGCCAGCCAGTACGAGTGGTTGGAGAAGGAGTATCCGAAGTTGTTTACGCGGGTGAAAGATGCCATCGATCGCGGGCAGTGGGAGCCGGTCGGCTCGATGTGGGTCGAAGCCGATTGTAACCTGACGGGCGCCGAATCTCTGGTTCGACAATTCCTGTATGGCAAGCGCTATTTCCGCGAGAAGTTTGGCTATACCACGCAGGATATGTGGCTGCCCGATGTCTTTGGATACTCGGCGGCGCTGCCCCAAATCCTGGAAAAATTCAACATCAGCTACTTCTTGACCCAGAAGATCAGCTGGAACCAATTCAATAAGTTTCCGCACCATACTTTCTGGTGGCAGGGAATCGACGGCACCAAAGTTTGGAGTCACTTCCCTCCGGCGGACACGTACAACGCCTCGTGCGAACCGAAAGAAGTGATTCGGTCGGTGAAGAATTACAAGGACCACGGCCGCGCCGAGAACTCGCTGTATGTCTTCGGGCATGGCGACGGCGGTGGCGGCCCTACCGAGCGACACTTGGAGTTCATCAAGCGCGGACGGCTCGCGCCGAACTATCCGGAAGTCATGTTCGGCAAGAAGGCCATCGACTTCTTCCGCGAAGCCAAGAAGAATTCGAAGGACCTCATGACGTGGGTTGGCGAGCTGTACCTGGAACTCCACCGAGGAACGTACACCAGCCAGGCGGCAAACAAGCGATCCAATCGCCTCTCGGAGTTCCTGATGCGAGACGCCGAATGGCTGTCGTCATTCGCCAGCGTCAAGTATCCGGCCCAGAAGCTGGAGGAAGCCTGGAAACTCGTTTTGCTGAACCAGTTCCACGACATCATTCCTGGCTCGTCGGTTCAAGAAGTGTACGTGGACAGCAAGGTCGACTATGCAACGGTCGAGAAGACGGGCGAGGAGATTATCCAGTCGGCGCTGAAGTCGATTGCCTCCAAAGTCGACACAGAAGATTTTCAGCGGCCCGTCGCTCTCTTCCAAAACGGCAACGTACCGACCCAGTCGGAGATAGCTTGGAAGGACGATGAGACCCCGGTTGGAATCGTGGTCGGCGAGGAGTTCTTGCCGGTGCAATTGGTGGAAGAATTTGGCGAACGCAAGCTGGTCTTCGAGACTCCGCAAGACGCCCTGAGTACGGTTGCGGTTGGAGACTTGCGTGACTCCGGAACGCCGATCAAGCATCGCCTGAAGTCTTCGTCGCGACGCCTCGAGAATGATCAGTTCTCGGTTCGCTTCGATGTGAATGGAAACATTTCCTCGATCCAGAGCCTTGAGGACGGGACCGAATTTGTTCAGACCGGCCAACTCGCCAACGTCTTCCAACTCCTCGATGACAAGCCACTGTTCTGGAGCGCCTGGGATGTGGACGTCTTCGCTTATGAGACTGTCCAGGAACTCCTGAAGAGCGAGAGCGTGGAATTGGTGGAGAAGGGCCCGGTCCGCTGTGCGATCGAAGTCGTCAAGCGATTTGGCAACTCGACGATCCGTCAGAGAATCTCACTCGGCCCGACACCGGGAATTCGATTCGACACCGAAATCGACTGGCGCGAGGAAGACAAGATGCTGAAGGTGGCATTCCCGGTGAAGGTGAATGCGGCCCGAGCAACGTACGAGATTCAGTTCGGCAACGTCGAGCGGCCCACGCACTACAACACGAGTTGGGACATGGCTCGGTTTGAAGTGTGTGCGCAAAAGTGGGCGGACCTCAGCGAGGGCGACCTCGGCGTCGCGCTGTTGAACGATGGAAAGTACGGTCACGACATCAACGGAAACGTCATCCGATTGTCACTGCTTCGATCGCCCAAAGCGCCAGATCCGGAATGCGATATGGGAATCCACCGGTTCAGCTATGTGCTGTTACCGCACTTTGGCCCCTATCACTATGCCGACGTCGTTCACGCTGCTTACGCTCATAACGCGCCGCTACGGTATGCCTTTATTGAGCCATCCAAGGGTGGTTTGGCACACCTCGACCCGCTGGTGACTTGCGACGATCGGAACATCGTGATCGAAACGGTAAAGAAGGCCGAGGATTCGGACGATCTCATCGTTCGGCTGTACGAATGCCATAACAGCCGAGGCCAGGCGGAGATTTACTGTATGAATGCTCCGGTGGAAGCGGTCCTGTGCGACTTGGAGGAGAACGAGCTGGCTGACTTGGAGATCAACGATGGTCTGGTTCAGTTCTCGTATAAGCCATTCGAGATCATCACGATTAAGCTGAAGAGATAAGGGAAGCGGCCAAGCCAGCGCAAAGAAGCGTTGGAAGTGCCTGCATCTGCTGCCTCCGTGGCGAGGGCTTTGGACCAATCAATGGCTGCGGACACAGAGCTATGGAGGCTTTGAGGATTCATTTCTTAGCCTCCATAGTTCGGACTCGGTAAACCCGATGGGAAACTGGGCCTCGCCACGGAGGCAGCGATTGCTGACTATCTGCGAAAATGGAGGGACAATGATTCTTGCTGCTCTAGTCCTGTTTCGGGCTCTGTCCCCTTTGATCGAGACGGTTGAAGGGGAATTGCCCATCGTGATTACCGCGCCGCACGGCGGCACGATGGCGATTCCGGGCGGAATAGAGCGGAGCAATACCGGTGCCAAGCAGTTCGTGACCGTGACCGATACGAGGACAGATGTGCTCGCGCGAACCACGGCGGCGGAAGTCGAGAATGCGACAGGGAAGAAGCCCTGGGTGGTTGTCGCCAAGTTCAGTCGTAAGTACTTGGATGTGAATCGACCGGTGGAGGTCGGGGCGGAAGGCGATGCGGCGAAGGCGGTGTACAAGGAGTACCACGACGATGTTCGTAAGGCGGTCGATGCGGTGCGGGCAAAGTTTGGCAAGGGGCTTCTGATCGACATTCATGGCCAAGGTTCGGCTCCGGAGACGGTGTTCCGCGGCACGCAGAACCTGAAGACGGTGACGGGATTATCGGATTTGGCGGGGCCGACGTCGTTTCTGGGTTTGCTTGAGGCTTCGGGGGTCGCGATTTCCCCAACTAGCGCTATGGCGCACGACAAGGAGAATCCCAAGCTCGATGGTGGGTACACGGTGCAGACCTATGGGTCGCAGCACCCGGATGGAATCTATTCGATCCAACTCGAGTTTGGGGCGACGTATCGGGCGACAAAGGCAATTCCGGAAACCGCGAAGAAACTGGCGACGGCTCTTCAGGCGTTTGCGAATAACTAGTCGCTGCCTCGGGCCCGGCTTGACCCCGATCCCAACCCTTCCCCCTACCAAAGAGCAAGGGGAAGGGCTTAATATCCGGAGAATTCGTGTTAATCTAGCAACCAGTGAGTCGGCTCAAGCTTCTCGGGATTTCATCGATTGCGGTGGCATTCTTGCTTCCGCTCTTTCTCATCATCGTACCGTTCGTTCAACAAAGGTACGCCTTATATGCCGTTCGTCCTCAGCGATATCACTACTATTACTATTCTCCAGGTTCAAATCCACTCAATCTGTCAATGCGTCCGGAAGCGATTTATCTGAAGCTCATTGAGGGGTGCTTCGCCAGCGTTGTCTTTCTGGCGATTGGCGTGTATTTACTTTATCGGAACTTCAAACAGACGGCGGCCGATCAGGATTCGCCTGAGGAATCCCAGCCTTAACCAACAAATTTATAACCCACGCCGCGAACGGTTTGGATTCGATCCACAGCATCGGGCGTCGTTGCCAATCGCATCCGCAGCCATCGAACGTGGACGTCCACCGTTCGAGACGTGACGTACGCGTCTTTGCCCCAGATTCGATCGAGCAATGCTTCGCGTGAGAAGACTTGCCCTGCGTTCTTGGCAAGGAAAAGCAGGAGCGCGAATTCCTTCGGTGAAAGCGTTAAAAGCTTGCCGTCGAGCGTGGCTTCGTGGGTTCGAGGATCGATGCGTAGATCGTTTCTTTCGACGACTTCCTGAATCGTCTCTCCACCAGAACGGCGGAGAATTGCGCGAACTCGGGCGACCAACTCGGTCATGTTGAAAGGCTTGACCACGTAGTCGTCCGCGCCCATTTCGAGGCCGGCAATTCGGTCTTCCTCGGATGCTCGAGCCGAAACAAAGATGATGGGCGTCGAGTTTTCGCGACGGACTGCTTTGCAGAAATCGTGGCCGCTGCGGTTCGGCAGCATGATATCAAGAATGACGAGATTTGGCTTGATTCTCTTGAAGAGGCGCATGCCGTCTTCGGCTGTTTCGGCGATGAATGTGGTGAAGCCTTCCTTTCGAAACTTATTCTCCAAAGTTTCTAGGATCGCGGTTTCGTCGTCTACGATCAGAACTGTCATCGTCTCCGTTCCCGGTCTAAATTTTTCAAGCCGCTCAGCAATAGCCATTACATCCTCGGTGTGAACACCTAAGGATCGTTGTTACATTTCTTTATTAAGGGACGGTAAAGGTTAGGAACCAGCGGCAATGATTTCGACATTTGCTCTCGGAACCGTCACTTCTTCACCCGTTGCCAACTTGGCTCGCAGAACGCGGACATGGGTTCCCGAATCGAGAGTTACCAGTTCGGCAGGAAGATCGGTGACGGAGGCGATAAGGCCGAAGTAAGGCTCGCGAATGACGCGGATTTGCGTTCCGATTTCTAAGGACAGTGCCTTTGCCTCGGCCGCTGCATGCCCACCATGCTTGGGTTCAGGGACGATTAGTTCTGGTCTTATGACGCCTGCGCGGATTTGAGTAGCACCGTTGATCGACGCGTTGTGATCAGCGACCGACTTGAGTAATTCGAAAGTGCGTTGCGCCATCGGAAGGAAGCCGAATCCCTCGGTAACCATGAGGGTCAAATCGATTTTCTCGGTGCCAGTGATCGCGACGCCGATGTCGTAGCCAAGGAACTCGATAAGGTCACTATCCTTGAGGCCACCCGCGATGATTCCGGCAGCGCCAACCCGAGCTGCCTTCTTGATCGCGGCGGCGGTCATTCCGCTTCCACCCACCAATATCTTGCCCTTGTCGCTTTCGAGAACGCCGTTTTCGTCCAGGAGTTCGCTATGGTCGGCTACCGCCATTCGGACGACGCCTTGTCGCTCGCCGCCCACACCGAAAATACCCTGAACCATGGCGCGCCGCGTCTCGATGATCGCACCCTCTTCGGGCATCACGTCGACAACAGTTCCTTTGATGTAGGCGTCGATCTCGATCGGAATCGAAGGTTCGCGTATAAGGCCGTTGCCCGTTACATCGCTGAAGGATTCGAAGACGCCCGAGTAGTCGCAGGTCGCAGTTGGAGCTTTGAAAAGACCGAACATCTTCTTGCCTTCCGCAACCAGCTGACCTTTTTCGACTGGATCTCCGAGCTTAACTTTGAGGTAAGGCTCAACATCTTTGGGTTCAACACCAAGTTGATCGGCGATCTTAACATTCTGCAGGGCGCCAGGGAGCATAGCCCGTGCGATCGAGGTCTTGGGCTCGACAGAGTCGCCAACCTTGACAAGTACCTCGCCCTTGATGGGCAGTCGGCGAGTTCGGCGAACGACGATGTCGCCGCTAACGGTAAGTCCTGGTGTGTATGCGCTTCCCAAACCTAATGATCCTCGGGGCGTCTTCGCCCGTGAAATATCACAAGATTGTACTTGATGTTAATGGTCGCGGTCGCTGCTGTGGCCAGGGAATAGCTTGGCCTCGGGGTCCAGGTACGTTTTGGCAATGCAGACCGCCGTGGCGGCTTCGCCGACGCCAGTCGCGATGAGCTTGAGCTTGCTGTCGTAGCTGGCCACATCGCCGACGGCAAAGATGCGCGGGAGATTAGTCTCGAATTTGTTGTCAACCTTGATCTGGTTCTTCTCGATTTCCAGTCCCCAGTCCTTGAGTGGGCCGAGGCTGGACTTAAAGCCAATGTTCACACATACTTCGTCGCAGTCGAAGAATTCGGTTTCTTTGGTTTGTGTGTTTTCCAGGGTCAGGCCATTCAGTTTTTCGTCGCCATGAATCTCCTTCACGACAAAGAAAAGCTTCATGTCGACCGAGCTGTTCTTGACCTTCTCGATGCTGTCCTCGTGGGCTTTGAAGACGTCGCGGCGGTGAATAAGGGTGATCGACTCGGCAATATCCTCGAGGCCCATCGCCCAATCGAAGGCGCTGTCGCCACCACCGACGATGGCGAGTTTCTTGTTAGTAAAGATGCTGCGGTCTCGAACGCCGTAGTGGACGCCGTTGCCGATGAACTCATCTTCGCCAACCGCGCCAATTTTGGTCGGCTGGAATGCGCCGGGACCAGCCGAAATAATGATGGTCTTGGTCGGGAGTTCGAGGCCCTTGTCGGTGTTGATGATGTAGTGATCGCCGCAGTCGATGAGTTCCTGGGCCGTGTTTTCGAGCACGAGCTTTGGGTGAAACTGGGTGCCTTGCTCGATCATGGCTTTGGCGAGATCCTTGGCCATAACCTTCGGGAAGCCAGGCATATCGTAGACGTATTTTTCCGGATAGAGCGCCATGAGTTGGCCGCCGAGTTCAGGAAGGGAATCGATGATCCGAACGGACATGCCGCGAAGCCCGGCGTAGAAAGCGGCAAAGAGTCCGCAAGGTCCGCCGCCGATGATCGTTACGTCAACTGTATTCATATTTATCGAAGGTGGCTCGGCTCTGAACCTGGGGACATTTTACTTGAACAGAGCACAGGGCACAGGGCACTAAGCGCAGAGTGCAGGGAGGGAGAAGGGACCAGGAGCGTATGACCAGGGATTTATTGACGTGTTCAATTTTATGAACATTCAGAAGAAAGTGGATGAAGTCATCGACCAGGCCGCCGGCGCGGGCACCAGCGACAAGCTGATGGGCAAGGCGGATCAACTCGTTGGAAATGCGAAGGAAGCTATCGGCGACGCGATTGACAATCCAAAGATGGAAGCGGAAGGTATTGCTCAACATGCGAAGGGCAAGGGGCAGGAACTTAAGGGCGAGGCCATGGGAACGGGCCAATTGATCGTCGAAGTCGTGAAGGAAGGCGCACACATCGTTGGCGACAAAGTGCATGCGGTTGGCGAAAAGGTTCATGATGTGACGGACAAGGTCAAGCACATGATTCACCGGGATCACGGATCGACCCCAAGCAACTGACCGGATTTGAGTTTTGAGTTCGGACATCCTAGAATAACTGGGATGTCCGGATTACGTGGCTGGCTAAAACGCTTTTTGAATACACCGTCCGACGAGGCCGAACAGAAGGCTCGAGAACTCGATTCCGAAATGGACGGGCCGATGTCTCTATCCATGGGAATTCTTGAGAACATTTGCCTCGATGCGCACGAAAGGAATCGAAGCATCGCAGTCATTCGAGAGTCCGGACCTGACGTTGCTGCGGTGTTTTACCGGTCGGGCGAAATGGATGAAAAGGTTGGCGAACTCCCGATGGAATCCGCACACATGGTTGTGGGCAAGATTCGATCACTCGGAAACGTGAATGGCTGGGCCAGTCTTGACCAACCCCAAGATGTTTTCGAACTTACTCCGCTTGGGTACCGAATTAACGTTGAGGTCGCTCATTTTCAACTAAAGCCCAGCCTTTTGGTCGAGTTGAGAATTCGGAATTTAGAAAACGCCAAAAGCTGAAGGAAACCACCTTGGCCACGGAGCTTGAAATTCCGAATCTCTAGGCATGGGTTTTTTGGGAGCGTGGATCGGCTCGGTCCCTAGTTGCCTCACTATATGTGGGGTCGTATTGGACTAACATTCGTGGTGAGGCGGTTGGGCCAGCGCAGTCGACGTCGCTTCTTACTCTTCTTTTGCTTTCGGACCATGACGCTTTCGTTCAAAAAGACGTCTTCCTGAATCAGAGCGTGAAAACCCTTTCAATTGCTGGGAAACGACGGCGTGAGAAAAACGTCAAAAAAGTTTCTGATTCCGCCGCCAGACCTTCCCAAAAGCTCTTGAAAATAGGTTACAATGCCCCAATCACACTTGGGAGAGTGTGTTTCCTGCTGAGAGTTCAAGATGGCAATGCCACGTGTTTCAATGGTTGAGTTTCTGATTCAGAAAGGTTATCTGAAGAAGGAGCAAGCGGATGAGGCGATTAAGGTTTCGCAACAAACCAACGCTTCCCTGGAAAAGACAATCGTCCAACTGGGATTTTGTGGAGAACGGGAGGTTCTCCAAGCTAAAGCACAGGAAGCTGGACTAGGTTTCGCCGACCTTGATCGAATGACGATCGAGTCGAGCGCACTCAATGTGGTTCCCGAGCGAATCGTTAAGAACCATAACGCAATTCCGGTTCGCAAAGACGGTCAAACGCTTTGGATCGCGATGGCGAACCCAAGCAATTTGGCGGCCATCGACGACTTTCGAATCGCCTCGGGCTGCCGCGTGGTGCCAGTTCTCGCCGTACCTGGCGCGATCGACGATGCGATCCGAAAGAACTACGGTGGAGGCACCGTCGTCCAGGCCGAGAAGGAGACAGCGTCCAAGCCCGTGGCCAATTCCAATTTTGCCCAGATCATGGCGGAAGCCGGCGTCAAGCAAGGAAAAGATGCCGACGAGCTGCTGGGCGATGGTCGAGAAGATGACGCTGCAGGCGCGGACGCCGCGCCGATCATCAAGCTTGCCAGTGCGATCATCCAACAAGCAATTTCTGACCGAGCATCGGACATTCACATCGAACCCGGTGTTCGAGCCATTCGTGTTCGTTACAGAATTGACGGCGTGCTTATGGAGGCAATGACGGTTCCCAAGAACCTCATGGCCCCGCTCATCAGCCGCTACAAGATCATGGCCGACATGAACATTGCGGAACGACGAATCCCGCAAGACGGCCGTATTGAAGTTAAGTCCGGCAATAAGGAAATCGACCTTCGTGTGAGCTCGATCCCAACTCCTTTTGGCGAGAAGATCGTTATGCGAATTCTCGACAAGACGTCGGTTATGATCGGTCTTGAGAAGATCGGTTTTACCGAAGAGAATCAGCTTCGCATCGAAGAGTTGGTCAGCCAGCCGAACGGAATGTTCCTCTGCACCGGTCCTACGGGATCGGGCAAGACCACCACGCAGTATTCGGTTCTAAACAAACTCAACACGGTTGGCGTGAACATCATCACCGCCGAAGACCCGATTGAGTACCAGTTGAACGGAATTGCCCAGGTTCAGATGAACCGAAAAGCCGGTCTGACGTTTGCCACGGCACTTCGCGCTTACCTCCGACAAGACCCCGACATCATCATGGTTGGTGAAATGCGTGACCTTGAAACGGCAGAAATCGCGATTGAAGCATCCTTGACGGGGCACTTGGTTCTTTCGACGCTGCACACGAACGATGCTCCGTCCGCCACGCTTCGTATGATCGACATGGGTGTTGAGCCTTACTTGATTTCGGCAACGGTTATCGGAGTTCTCGCCCAGCGGCTTGGGCGCCGAATCGACTCGGAGAATAAGGAACCTTACGAGGTGCCTCAGATCGATCTTCGCCGATTCGGGTTCAATGTGACTAATCCAGACGAGCTCGTGACTTTGTATCGAGGTATCCCCGCCGAGTACAACCGAATGACTGGCTATCGAGGCCGAACTGGCTTCCATGAGCTGATGGTTATGAATGCGGAAATCGCCGAACTCGTCGTACGGCGTGCGCCGCTCAACGACATTAAAGAAGCGGCCAAAGCTGGCGGCATGAGAGAACTTCGAGAGGATGGACTTTACAAGGTATTGCAAGGCATCACGACTCCCGAAGAAGTCATGCGCGTCGTCTTCACCGCTGGTTTCTAATTACTTTTAAGAAAGAGAAAAATGCAGAACGATCCAACGAGACAAAATCCGGGCGGAATACCTCCGTCCGCTCCACCATCCGCGCCTCCTGGTGCGCCACCAGCCGCTCCGCCTGCCGGTCGGCCCGGCGCTGCACCTATGGTGACGTCGGCGAACCCGGATGCGTGGAAAGAGAGGCTCGAGACGATCAGTGGAATTCCGAACGATGAGAAACCGTTAGGACCGAGACGATCCGTCGACGATCTTCACATCGACGAGTTGCTGAACATCATCGTCGATATGAACTGTTCGGATCTGCATATTGCCTCCCAATCTCCGCCCGTCGTTCGACACGACGGTAAGTTGAAGCGCCTCAACTACGAGATTATGATCCCGGAAAACATTCAGCGAATGATGTACGAGATCATCTCGGACGATCAGATTCAGCGATTTGAAACGACGTGGGAATTGGACTTTTCCTACTCGCTCCCAATTCCGTTCCACCTACGTGTGCCGGGCGGACCTTTGGCACGGGCGCGATTCCGTGTGAATATGTATCGCGAGCGGGGATCCTGCGCGGTTGCATTCCGATTGATTTCCTCGAAGATTCCGACGGTTGAAGAGCTCAAGCTTCCGCTCATGCTGAAGTCTTTGTGCGAAAAGCCTCGAGGCTTGGTGCTGGTGACTGGACCTACGGGTTCGGGCAAGTCGACGTCTTTGGCGGCGATGATCAACCACATCAACATGAACTTCGCTCACCACATTATTACGATCGAAGACCCGATCGAATATTTGCACGAGCACAAGCTCAGCGTCATCCAGCAGCGTGAACTCGGAATGGACACGAAGAGCTTTACAAACGCTCTCCGTGCCAGCCTTCGTGAAGACCCGGATATCCTGCTCGTTGGTGAAATGCGCGACGTAGAAACCATCTCGCTCGCGATCACTGCGGCGGAAACGGGCCACCTCGTCTTTGCCACGCTCCACACGAACAACGCGGCAGAAAGCGTCGACCGAATGATCGACGTTTTCCCTCCTGGACAGCAGGAACAGATTCGTGTTCAGCTTTCGAACAACCTCGTTGCCATTATTTCGCAGCAGTTGCTGACACATGCCAGCGGTAAGGGGCGCGTGCCAGCCAACGAAATCATGGTTGCCTCGCCCGCGATTCGGAACCTTATCCGCGAAGCGAAGTCTCACCAAATAACCTCCATGATCCAAACGTCCGCGAACATGGGAATGTTTACGATGGACCAATGCCTTCGAGATCTTTATCTCAAGGGTTGGGTCACATTGGAAGACATCATGTCGCGCTGTACGAACGTGGAAGAACTTAAGAAAATGTTGGCCACCTCCACAGGTGGGCCGACCCCTGGCCAGAATCCGGGAAGCGGACAAATCAGACGATAATAGGAGTAACAGATGCCTATCTTCAGCTACACATTTAAAGATGCCGTAGGCGCCATCCAGAAAGGAACCGCCGACGCAGAAAGCGAAGAGCTACTAAGGAAGCGTTTTGAGGAACAAGGCTTTACGATCACCGAAGTAACGATGATCAAGGCTAAGAGTCCAAAGACTCGCAGCCCAGGAAAAGTAAAGCTCACGGATCTTTCGGTCTGGTGTCGCCAGTTCTCGACGATGGTCGACGCGGGCGTTTCGCTCGTGCGCTGTCTCGACGTTCTGGGTAACCAGACGCAGAACAAGCGACTGAAGAAAATCATCGGAGATCTTGGCACTCGCGTCGAGGCGGGCGAATCGCTCAGCCGTGCGATGCAGCGACACCCGAAGGCGTTCAGCTCGCTCTTTATCGGTCTTGTCAAGGCCGGTGAAGTTGGTGGTGTCTTGGAAGAGTCCCTCCAGCGTCTCAGCCACTTCTTGGAAAAGGACGTCGAACTCCGCCGAAAGGTCAAGTCCGCACTTACGTATCCGGTTCTCGTTGCCGTCATGGCGACCGGTATCACGCTCTTCCTTGTCTATTGGTTCGTTCCCCAGTGGGCTGCGATCCTGCTCGACCTCGGATTGAAGGCCGATGACTTGCCGGCTCCAACGAAGTTCCTGATCGACGTTTCAAACATCCTGGTCTATAAGGGCTGGATCGTTCTCCTTTCGATCATCATCCTGATCATCGCCAACCGGCTTTTTGTTTCCACGCGATTCGGACGCCGAGTCATGGATCGGGTGAAACTGAAGGTTCCGGTTTTCGGCAAGCTTCACCACAAGATCTGCATGGCTCGATTTAGCCGAACGATGGGCACGCTGCTCACCTCGGGTGTTCCGATTCTGCAGGCCATGGAAACCGTCGCTGGTACGGTCGGTAACACGATCATGTCGGACGCGATCCTCGAAGCTCGAGCGCGAATCCGTGAAGG
>CAMFIS010000073.1 GCA_945952345.1 uncultured Fimbriimonas sp. | reverse complement strand
CCCCTCGCCCCTTTGGGGAGAGGGGCTAGGGGTGAGGGGCGACACGCAGTGTCGGGGAGGGAGAGCAGCGAACCTGCCGGGGGTGGGGATGGGGGTAACGTAGCTTATAGATTGTCCCTTGTCGCTTGCCGCTTGCGACTTCTTCATCGTTAGGCTCCCGAACATAAAGCGGCCAAGGGCCAAAAACCTTCCTAACTTTTTCTCTCTGCACCGATTGGGAGGTGATGGAACCTTGTAAACTTTCAGACACATATACTATAGTATACTTATGTCTACATAGTCTTTGTGCAGTGGATTGTTCATCGGCGGCGTATCTCGGGCGATGAGCAGATGGATTCGAGGTCGATTTTGGCGAACGATGAATCGGAGCAGATGGAGCAATCGTGGCGTTTCATTCTCGCACTTGCACTGATAAGGGGGGGGCTAGGCCCTTGCCCTTGCCCTGAAAGATGGTCTAGACCGTCGGCGAACAGTACTACAAACTCATCGTCTCAGATGAGATAACATTGGTACATGCTTGACCTTAGAACCCTCTTTCAAGTTCTCGCGGTGGGCTCCGTCCTCTTCTGGATAGCCTGCCGCGTAGGCAGTCCGGAGATGGATCAAAAGCTCATGATCGCCTTGGCGGCGTACTGGCTCGGCGTGGGGACCAACCTCGCCGGGCTCAAGCGCTCCAGCGATCGCGATAAGCCGATCGTTGGAAACTGGGGGAAGCTCGCCATCGAGTCCATCCCTTTGGCGGCTCTCTTCGCGGCCGCCTATTGCTCCATGGACGGCGTCAACCATCGCCTCACGGTCGCCAATGCCGGCGTCGATTGCGTCCTCGCCATGGTCGGAGGGCTCGCGTTCTGCGCCACTCGCTATACGTTCGCCAAGAAGACTACCGAGAGCGCCGCCTCGTAACATCGGCGCCTGCCGACCAGGTGGCGAACGCTGCCGATTCTATGTGTGTGCGGGGACCCAGTCTCCCCACACCTGGCTGGCTTGCGAATAGGAAACACCCCCGCTCCGCCTTCCCCGCCATGGGTCTGTTGTAATCCTCTTAGCTGAACACTGTATGAATGCCTTTCTCGCACTTGCACTAGCACTCGCACTGAAAAAGGGGTGAGGGGTCTTTGTCTCGCACTCGTACTTGCACTCGCACTGATAAGGGGATGGGGGTTACTTCGCTCGCACTGATATACATCATCCAGGAAGCGTCAAGTGCATCAGGATCGCACCGAATCGCTACACCAAGAAGGCAATGGGGGCTCATGGGTGCCTGCTTTCACCACTGACATCGCCAAAACAATCACACTTACTCACACCGATTGTTATTTGCTCGCTTTTCTTGCCCGGCCAAAACTGTCCCACTGCCATATTGCAAGCCTAGGTTGAGTAAGCAATGACTATTTTTAGTCGGCTCGACACCTTTAAGAGAATGCACGTTTAGAAACTCAGAGCCGAGACAGGATATCAAATCGGTAACCTACCATCACATTGCAAATCTCCCAGAATAAATTTATCAATACAAATTTTCGATATTTCGAAATTATTCTAGAAGCTAAATCCAAGTAATCAATTACAAGTAATCAAATCCATACGAAAGATGACGCGGACTTGACAATGCAGTAGTATTACTTTTACTTCAAATAGATATCTAAATATACATGTTTACAACAAATAGAAAGCATCATATTTCATTAGTAGCTCCAGCCACTTCGATCTGAACAAATATACTCACGCCCCCGAATTGCATTGAGAAAAATATTTGTCACTGTAAAACATGCGCCAAAAACCGAGATATTCAATGATGCCCGCAATTTACAGTTCAAAAAAACAACGATGCAAAAATTGCAAGCCAGACAACCGTCTACGCAAGCCCACATTTTCCTCTTGGCATTCACCAAAAAACATAAAACCGGGGATTTGACGAAAAAAGTCAAAAAAACTTTTCCAGGTTCAAACGATTGCTCCCAAAGGACAGAGTGATCTCCAGTGGCTAAGTTCCATTCAAGCCAGGGCCGAGGGACCGCCAGCACATGGCCTGTGAACCGTCCGGCCCTTGCAACAAGTCAAAAGAATGGTATGAGATTTATAGGGCCAATCGACGTCTTGTAAAAAATGGAGAAAGAACACCGACAAAAAGAAAAATGGTGATATGATGATTGTAGAGAAGCAAAATGTAGTCAATGCAGCTGAGGCTATCGCTGGGTCAACTGAGACCATAGCCAAGCTTGCGAAGCTAAGTTCAGATCATGGCTCGGCAGAACAGGAGATTGTGCAATTTGATAGCTTTATTGAAGGGCGCATAGACAATGGAAATTTATCGGAAGCTCTTGTTGAGTTTGTGATCCGAAGCAGAGTTAAGTCCCAAAATCAACGTATTTGGTTTTGGAATCTACGACTCCTCATATGGCAATTGATTTCGGTAATTCTAGCTTGCGCCGTCTTGGTTCGTTGCCTAAAGTATCAGTGAGCCGAGTGAAAGAATTCCTAGCAACCGACCCGAATCTAAACAAGAGTGGGGGCGATGCATACCTAGAACGATCGATTCGCTTGGAGGATTAGATCCAGAAAAGACTGGCATGGAACCGAATGTAGGGCACAAACTGCCGGGATTTTATACTTCTTCAGATTTTCAGGAAGAGCTGGCTGTGGTGCTTCATTTGAAATGAGCTGACAATTCTGAGTTTGGGCACAAGCAATTATTAGAATATCATTTTCGTCAACTCCCTTTGGATGAAAATCATCTCCTTTAATTCCTAAAGACGCTTTTATGTTTGCTGCAAGAGAAAGCTCCACTGGGGTAATTCTTTTGATTTCGATATTGACGTTCTTCAGCCACGGGTGGCACTCTGGAAGCATGTGTCCCACCTCCGTATAGGCAGCCTCCGAAATAATTAATGCAGAGCTAGCAATTTGCTCTTCGATCCAGATCCAAACACTTGGAAAAACTTGGGGAGGATAGTTTTCCCATCCGTGAATTATTGAAGATGCATCAAGCGCTTGCAAGATGCTTCTCCAGTTTTCGTAAATCACTTATCTTTATGTTGTCGAGGAATTTGCTTGCCTTAGGGGCAGAAATAATTTGCTCATGCATTGCCTCCATCACTGTGTGGACATATGTTTCCCCAAACACATGTCTTGGTTCTCTGTGTCGATATTCTCGGGAACCTGAACTAGCATTCTTTGGGAGTGTGTTTATATATTCGCGATAAGAAATGTAGATATCTCTAGAGATATAACCGGCATCAATGAGCCGCCGAATTAGCATTTCTGTGCTAATTCCCCATTCCTTAGTGTACTTGTAGAGCCATGACTGATATTCCGAAGGGCTGCTAGGCATGCTGTGAATATCAACACTAGATAGCCACGTGCTTGGAATCAACAGATGACCCGCAAATTCATTTGCCTGAATTTCTATTGTGTTGTTGCTGTCTAGATACGTGTCTTCATCAATGAAGCTTTCGCGATGTAATAGCAAATGACCTAATTCGTGCGCTAATGTGAATGCCTGTCTTGCCGGATTGTTGTGCTTTTTGACCACGATTACTGGGTATAGATCGTACGTTAGAACGAATCCCTCGATGGGATCATCTTTTGGTACCTTCCATTTTCCATTGTAGCCATTGGATCTAAATACTAAGATGTGCTTAGATTCAACAGCACTTCTTAGCAGTTCGAAGTCGCAGTGTTTCCCCAGACCGAGCCATGATCTGGCTAATTCGGCAGCCTGCTGTGTATCTTTTTGAGAGAAGTTTGGGAGTACTGCTGGATTAGCGAAGTCTGGATCGATCTCCTCTCGTAGGCTGAGAAATATTTGTCTTTGATCTTCAACTCTCTTAAGAAAATCCTTAAATTTCGGTGTTAAAGATGGAGATTGATTGGTGATTGTTCGGTACTGGGGCGTTTGAGTAATTGAGCCAATGGGGAGTTCCGGTTCGTAGAAGAATAGTACACCGCGATTGAAATATTGGGAAAGTTTCTTTAGTTGAGCATATGACGGCTCCTTTTTCCCTGAAAGCAGGTCGCTCAATCCTGACTCACTAATTCCAGTATCACGGCTCACCTCCAGCAGGCCCACGTTGCGGTCCAGCATGCACCACTTCACGATTGCCGGATTTAGTTTAGGGTTGGCTTCCATGTGATTCGGGTGGTGTAAAAGCCATGTGAGTTGTGGGCTGACCTGGACCTCGGTTGGCAGTAATAAGTATATTGTACAGGACGTCCAGCCACGGCGTGTCGACGATTTCACCGAAGGGAAATGAACACTGCAGGTTTGGAGGCGTGGTAATCAACCGTGAATATGGGTGGCCTGTAATCGCGACCACTGCCAGAGACGAGCTGAAAGATTATACAGGTCGCTTTAAGTCCTGAATGCGGAACGGCCTACAGTCGTTCCCAATGGTAATTCCACGGACTTGCCATGAGACCTGCTGCCACTGCTTCGAACCCACCCGCCATTTGAGATTGAACAGCGCAGACGTATGCTCGGGGACTGATGCGTCGATAGCGCAGCACCTCGATCTTGTGCCCGGGAAGGTCAGCCGCTAACTCATCTCGAAGAATCTTCATTTGCCCAACATGGCTCTGACTCCGGTCGAAATGGTGATAAGCCACGAGCACAGGATGACGTCTGGCGAGTTCAACAAACTCCGACCTCTCTATGTGCTTGGGCGACGCGGTTGCCTGAGGAGAGAGTCGAATCCCGTTGTCAGGATCGGCGAACACGATGTCGCATCCTTCCACAGCGCTGAGCGCGCGATCGAACCATTCTCCACGCCGAAATGCCGCATGGCTGAATGGATGGCAAGATTCGTCAAACGTCTTCGGAGCTTGGCGAAACAGAGGCAATCCCTCAAGAAATCGGATGCTTCGCGCCTCCTGGCTCGATGCTTGACTCAAGTGCTCGACCAGTGCACGGTCGCAATTCAACCAGGACGGGTGGGACATGTAATTGATGTGTCGGCCGTCGTTGGTGTGAGATTCATCGGGATGCCGATACCAAATCAACCCCATGGGGCGGCTGGAGAGAACTTCCAACTGACGCATCAATGCGAATTTACTAAAGTCTCCAACGTCGCCTGCGTATCGATCTTGCATATGCAGTGGTTACAGTATGTGCCAGGAAGTCTTGCCAATAACTCCTGGCCCTGATAACATTTGAAACATGGTTACGTTGGCCGTTCTCTGCCTTGCGTTCAGTAAGCAGATCTCCAATATTGATTCGCTTGAAGGATTCAAAGGTGTAAAGTCTGTGTCAATCTTGCAACCCACGTTCATGTCTGGTGACGACAACGCAGATAGACTCTGCTCTAGTTACATGAAATCTGCACTTGAGCGTGCACTCAAAAACAGCGACATCGCGGTTATTCCCGATGCCTCAGCCAAGGTCGGTGTTCCACGAGTCACGTTTGTGTTGCGGGGAATGATACAAGGAAATGCTGGAATAATTGACGGAACCTTGTTAGTCGAGGACGCGGCCCAGCTTGTGCGAAATACAAGAGTCATTGTGCATGGTACGTTGTACAGAAAGAACCTCTTTGATTTCTGTCGGCCTTCAGAACTTATACCGAAGGTTGAGGACGTGTGCGATAAAGCTTCACTTGAACTCGCAAACTCTATTTTGAGGGCCAATAAGAAGTAAGCGTTTTTCTGGAGAGCACTTCTTAGCGCCAAGTTCATGGGCTCAGGCAAGCCACTGCGTGGTCTGGGTAACCGATTCATGACTAGGGGTGGCCCGTGTAACCGATCACTGCGAGGAACGAGCTAAAAGGTTATGCAGGGTCTTTTCATTGCCAGGCATTGCGTGTTGACCGTTCCGCTGAGCGGATGCTAGTGGAGAACCGGGAATTCGGCCGAGTACAGAGTTCGACTTACGTGGTTGACGCTGCAGGTCGAATCCTATATGCTTTTAAGGGTCAAGTCAGGATGAAGATATGCCCAGTTTGTAGGCTACAAGCACCGCTAAATGCTTCCGAGTGCGTTCAGTGTAAGCACGTCTTTCGCACCCAGTTTGCTGCTCCGCCGCATGCAGCAGTTCAACCTCCACCTGTCCTTCCTGTCCCACCGCCTGCACACCCGGTGACCGTTCCAGGAGTTCGATACGACCCACATTCGGACACGTTCTCCGGCACAATGCTGCTAATGGTTAAATTGGCGATGCGAGCTGTCCAGGAACTCGGATGGCAAATACAGCAAGCTAACGAAAATGTCGGACTAGTAACCTTCGAGACCGGTATAAGTTGGGGATCTTGGAGCGGAGTAACGTGCTCGCTCAACATCGATGAAGTAGGGCCCAACATTTTCCGAGTGTATGGAACCGGGAAACAAAACCTGCGTGGTGGTCAACTTATCGCAATGAATATCGGCGGTGAAGCGCAAGGTAAAGCTAATGCGGCCATCGAGAGAATGAAGCGACTAGCGATTTGACGACAGACTGCACCTAGTCTCCATTGAGCGTTCCTCGCATTTAATGACCTCAATGAAGATGAAATGCACTAGCTTAGCGGTCGGTGTTTCCAGTTCAAGTGCAGTCTTCCCTGTGTATGGAAAGTCATGCTATTATCCAATGATGCCTGAATTCCAGTACATCGCCTACTCGAAGTTGAATGCCCGACAAAAGGAGAATTACAATTTTCATCACCTTGCTGCAGCTCTTGCCTCGGTAGGTTTCAATTCAATTAGATTAAGCGATGACTACGAGGGTGCCGACCTCATTGCCATCCCAAACAATCAGGGCGAAATCCTGAAAATTCAACTGAAAGGCAGAATGGAGTTTCACAAGAAATACTTGGGAAAGAACTTGTACATCGCATTTCCCTGCGATCGCGGAAAAAATACTTGGTACCTATATCCGCATGATGAGTTAGTGAGCATTTACCTGACGAGGTTTGAGAAGACAGCATCTTGGGGTGAGCTAACAGGAGGTGAATTTTATACATTTCCGAAGCTGACTCAATCAGACAAGGTTAACCTCTCCGGCTACATTATTCCTGTCGCCCATGTGGATTCAGTATGATTCGTGTGTGGGATGGGGAGGAAGAATCAGGGACAATTCAATTTGTTGAAGGTAATTTGGTCATTTCGGCCAGCACTGAGCAAAAGGCCGACAGCTTGAAGCGCTTTGTGGAACAGATACAGAAGCGCAAACGTTGGTCAAATGAGGATGTCATGGAGTACTTGCCTCAGTATTTGACCGGATACACAAACGCCCAAACAGTCGATGAATGAATTGCGGCGTAGCCCGTTGTCCTCTTTACTCAGAATTACCATGAGCGGCTGACCAATCAAGCCCCGACGCACTTATGCATCCGCACCACTGGCAAGCGTCCTCCGTTCCCCAGCGGAACCTCGAACGCCTCGCCCCGCTCGTAATCCTGCGTCTCGTAGAACTTAACGCCGGTCAGCGTGGCCGTCATCTCCAACTGCACAAATCCTGCCTCGACAGCCGCCTGCTCGCAGGCGTGCAGAACCATGGTCCCCAGGCCCCGACGGGCCCAATCGGGATGAACGAAGAACGCGCGAATCTTCGCCGCATCGATGCGAGTATCGAGCAATTCGCTATCTCGCGCCGGGCCATGGTCGCTGCCAAACGGCGTCCGGCGCTTGCTCCATCCCCCGCAGGCGACGATGGCGCCATCGCATTCCACCACAAAATACGTCCCATCGTCGATGAGCTGAGAGTCGACGCCAAACACCGTCCCGAGCGCGCCCTCTCGCTGGTCGATCGAGTAGTCGCCCGCCTGCAACTCGCGCACCGAGCGTTCGATGAGTTGCGCCAGCACGCCAACATCGGTCGGCGTCGCAAGGCGGAGGGTGAATGGGTTTGGCATCGCCTGGATGGAGTTAGTTTACAGCGAAAGTTAGCCACGAGCTTCGAGCCGCTAGCCTCTAGCGAGGTGGTTTTCTGGTTTTGTAGGCATGACCGGTAGCCTGTCGTAACTCCCCCGATTCACTCGTGCCTCACTCCTTCGATAAATCTTCGGCGCGCGGGCGTTCATCGACCCCTCTACATTAAAGGGGTAGCTTTGGTCTGGCGGCGCTTTAGACGTGACACTGGCTCCGAAATCTGGCCAGTCCATTGCTGTAGACTAATCCTCCAATATGAGCCTGATTTGGTCGCGAACAAGTGTGGCGTGTCAGCAAGTCGTCGCCCTCTGCGCCGAGGAGCTTGTCGCCAAGGTCGCCACCAACGGGCCGCCCGAACATTCCACCAGCCCCTACGGCTATCCCCTTACCCGGCTCATGGCGCAGTGCATGGCGGTCTTCGATCCCATCGAGGATCAAGCCGCCATCGACAAAGTCCTCGCATGCGACGAGAGCGCCGAGTTCCTTTTCCTCTATGCCAACGGCAGTTCGGAAATCGTCACCCGCGCCGAAGTCATCGAGGTCCTCGAGCGCAAGTTCGTCGGCAAGTACACCATCATCGCGCCCTATGCCGACCTTGCTTGGCTCACGCTCGTCGACTACGAGAACCAGGACATGCAAGGCAACGTGCCGTTTCGGCACCTCGATGCATCAACCGGAGGCATGCCCGCAAACCGAGGAATCGCCGCCCTCCTTAATATCGCCGAGAACAATGGCATTGGCCAACCATCGATTGGTAGCCACGACTTGTGACCATCGAACTCCCTCATGGCTCCGAAGTGGTAGACTAAAGTATACTATATAGTGTGCATTCCAGAAAAGCCATTCGCGTCTTCCCGCCTCAAATCCAGAGAAAGGGAAAGTTAGCAAGGTTTTTGAGGCAATGACATAAATGGTAAGGGAGCCGAACAATCATCGGGAAGACGTGGGTGGGGCGTAGAGCCGGCAAGCTCGGCCCGCTGCCTCAATAGCAACGAAGGAGTGAAGACGGTCGAAGTCGATGAGCTGCGCTGTTGAGGCTAAAGAAACTCCTAGTAGACCGACGGACGACGACCAGGTTCACAATGACCCACCCACGAGATGCCTGCGCTCCTAATAATGCCGGCAGCGATGCCAGCGCTCCCAAGATCGCTATCGCTCTTTCACCACAGATGAATCATACGACTCCCTGTCTGCAGACTCCAAGCCATCGTAGTCCGCCGTCAACGTATGCCAACCCTCCGAAACCTTAACCGCCGACCGACCCGGCAAAACAACCTCGCAAGAAGCTCCGCGAGGCACCTTCACCTTCAGCTCAACCCGTTTGCCATCGACCTTCCATTCCACCCTGCAATCCCCCAACGGCGTGGGCACGCTCCCCTTGGCCCACGTCAAATCGCAAATCTGAGGCTTCACCAAAATACTTTTGAACCCCGGCGAAGTCGGACGCACTCCCAACACCCGGGCGCTCAACTGATACGTGGGCGTGCACTGCCACGAGTGGCTCAAGTCCCCCCGATCCCACATCTCCGGAAACGTCTGGCTGTCGGCCACAACCTTCCATCGCCTCATTTGCCGAGTCCCCCAGCGGTTGAACAATCCAACTCGGTCGAGCGCATCGAAGGCAAAGTGCATGAAGTACGGCTGACAATTGGCCGGCCCACTCTCCATTACCTTGTTGAGAACGGACTTCGCATCCGACTCCGGCGCCAGTCCGTACGCACAGGCCAGAAGGTTCACCTGGCTCGAAAAGGTTTCAATCTGCCGGTCGGCTGGCAACCACGTCCCCGTTGGCGACTGGCATTCGCTCGGCTTTCCATCCCGAAAGAGGCCCTTCTCGTTCGACCACAATTCTCGGCGAAACGCCGCCTTAACCGAGTCTTGCAACTGGCCCGATCGTTCGACCCGCTTCGCATCTCCCACCAGTCGAGCAATGCGACTCACATCATCCAGGGCACGATAGTAAAACGCCGTCAGCACCCCCTGACCAATGACCGCCGGGGGATGATGAAGATTGAATCCCTCGATCTCAACCCAGTCGATAAACATGAAGTTCGGCGGATTCGAGATCAGGCCGTTGGCGCCGCGCCACTTTTCCCATTCGTCCAAGAGCATGAACGCCGTGGGCGCAAGCTCGCGAACCAGCTGCTCGTCCCCGGTATGTTGCCAATATTCAACCAGCATCTGCAGCCACAGCAGGGCATAGCTCGTATGGAAAACTCGCCCGTGGCGATCTCGAATGATCTGGGCATATTTGCGCAAATCCTGACGCGGGAGCCCACCCTCCCCAAACGTGTTGTAGTTGATGAGGGATTGGACGAGATAGTCACCCGGATCGCTGATCGGCTCCTGGTGGTGCGGCGAATCCAGGTGGTGAGTTTGCATACAGATCTGAGTGGACCACCGGCCAACTTTCCAAATCTCGCTCAACTGCGGATCGCTACATTCGAACTCTCCGCGGTACTTCACCGGATACGATCGAAACACCGCTCGAATCTCTTTGATGACGAATGGCGTTGTGACCGAACTTGCCTCGACGTTGATGGTCGAGAAGCTATCGAAGAACGGCACTTCGAACGACTGCAAGCCGTGGCCGAGCTTCAACCGAACCGCCCGGTTATATCCGGGCGACTTATGCTCGTTGGGCATCAACGTCAAAATCGCGGCCTCGCCACCCTCCACCGTCACCACAATATGAGCGCTCACAACGCGATCGTAGTCAACGGAGAATCCACCATTGGACTGAACCTTCGTCTCCTTGCCAAGAGCCACGCCGCCGTGGGCTCGAGTCTGGCCGCTCGCGGGGTACGTCGCCTCCATCGGCGCAGGAATCCCGCTCTGTTGGATCGGGCGTTCCGCCGATGTTGCAAGCTGCACTGGCCGCCAACTCGCCCAAAGGGAAGGCTTCTCCAGTGGCCCAAGAGTCAAAATGCTTCCCCGACCTTTCAAGGGTTCATCTTGAGTGGCAGCTTCCGAGGTCACGTCCCCGGCAACGGAAGCCTGCCAAGATTCATCGGAGCCAAACTTCAGCTCGCCAAAATCACCCTCGACCCACAATCCCGGTTTGCCAAGATGCCCCTCACTTTGCACCAGCGGATTGGAAATCACTTCCACAGCCACCGTGTTCGTACCCGCCTGAAGCCATCGTTGCACATTCACGACATCGTAAAGCCAAGGCCCGGTCGGCCCAATGTCCTAATCGCGACCCGCCTCACCCGGACCCCTCGCCACAATCTGGTTATTCACGTAAAGCCGATAGCTGCACTCAGAGGTAATGCGAATGAAAGCCGCGCTCGGAATCTTGCTTAAGCTCAATTGCTTCTTAAATCGAGCGGCATAAGGCGCACCATCAGTCCAAATCCAATGGCCCCGCCCCGATGGATCGCTCTTGGGTGGCATAACCGCCACTCCCTCCACCCGCCCTTTAGCAACGGTAACAACCTCTTTCGCTGCCGGTATCGGGCCCAGATGAGACGAGGTTTGAAACATGACGAAGTGGCAGACAAGGCTTGTTAACATAGGCAGCACTGCGGATGGCAACTTGTTGGGACCTAGGCT
Organism: uncultured Fimbriimonas sp.; assembly: GCA_945952345.1. Lineage (GTDB taxonomy): Bacteria > Armatimonadota > Fimbriimonadia > Fimbriimonadales > Fimbriimonadaceae > Fimbriimonas. The sequence continues at coordinate 4,695 of CAMFIS010000073.1, read as the reverse complement.
ACCATCTGCTTTTCGTTTGTCGCCGGATCGCCCCGGCCTGGTTACCAATCGCAAACCAAGAAGTTAAAAATAAGTACTCCGCCAAATATGCTCAGATATAATTCTCGCGTGCTCCTCGCATCCTATTTACTGCTGCATCTTGCCCCGATTTCTGTTGCATCCACCGAGCCCTTTACCTTCGAAACCAAACCGGACATCCATGGTAACCAGGTCGTATTCACCGCCGAAGGGGACTTGTGGATAGGAAATGTTGGCTCGGGCGAGGCCAAGCGCCTTACGAGTGATCCCGGGCAAGAGGTGTCGCCTCGATTTTCACCCGATGGAACCAAAATCGCCTTCGTCGCTCAGTACGATGGAGCTCAAGAAATCTATGTCATGCCCACGACGGGCGGAGCCCCCGTCCGGTTAACATTCGGATCACTAACTCAAGCCCTGATGGTGTGCGGTTGGACGCCCGATGGCAGCTCGATCCTGTGCCGATCATATGCCAAGAACGGCTTGTACAGCAGCGAACTCCAACTGGTACCTGCCAATGGTGGACTCGTTCAGAAAGTCCCGGTTCCTCGCGGCGAGTTCGGAGCGTTCTCGCCCGACGGGCAGTTAGCCTATGTGCCGGCAAGCAACGAGTGGATGAATTGGTACCAATACAAAGGTGGCGCCGCCGACGACATTTGGCTTTACAATCCAACCGCAAAAAGCTTCAAACAGTTAACGAAGTGGGAGGGTGTCGATACAACTCCCGTATGGGCTGGCGGTCTCATATATTTCGTCAGCGAGAAATCTGGCAGCCTCAATCTTTGGTCGCTTGACCCTAAGACTGGCAGCCAAGTGCAGATCACAAAGTATACGAACGAGAAAGTCCGATACCCCGGTTCGGATGGACACCAAGTCGTTTTTCAAGTTGGCGCTGGATTGGCAAAATACGATCCCGCAACCGGCAAAATCGAAGACCTCAAATTTGCCATGAATTCGGATCGAATCCATGAGCGCCCCATGCGGGTGCCGGTCTCCCCCATAATCTCATCGCCTAGCCTGGGCCCAACGGGCAAACGGGTCGTTCTGGAAGCACGGGGCCAAATCCTGAGTGCCCCGGTAGAAGAGGGTGATATTCGCATATTGGCCAAGCCTTCGGGGGCAAGGTGCCAGCTTCCTGCTTGGTCACCCGATGCGAAAAAGATCGCGTATATAAGCGATGCCAGCGGAGAAAACGAACTCTGGACCATGGACGCGGAGACTGGCGCAAACCAGAAGCAACTCACCACTGGTCTCCAGTCAAATCCTCTCTTGCTCAAGTGGGCGCCAAATGGAAAGGTAATTGGTATTCAAGACCGTGCCGGTCAGACCCTACTCGTGGACTCGACGACCGGAGCAATCACGAAGGTTTGTACCGCCGATGCCGTGCCAACGTACGATGGTTCGAATCCACAATTCGCATTCTCTCCAGATTCGCGCCTCATGGCTTTCCAACAGCTTAATAGTTCCTTCGTTACTTCGATTTCTCTCTACAACTTGGAGACGAAGAAAATCGTCACGGTCAGTCCGTCCGCGTGGGATTCCATGGGACCAAGCTTTAGCCCGGATGGAAAATTCATGGCATATGTCGCGTCCACCACAATTGTGCCTACATGGAGCGAACTCAACGACCAGGTATCGCTCGACAACGTCGCGACCGTATACATGGTTCCGCTCACGGCCGATGCCCAGTCACCATTTTTAACCAAGAAGATCGAAGAAGGTGATACCACGGGTACGGCTGCCGCGCCGCCTGCATCGTCGACTGCGGCCACGAGCGTAAAGTTGGACTACCAGCTCGATAACCTTGGCGAAAAAGCATTTCGACCACCAGTTCCTGTCGGGCGCTACACTCAAACCGAGTGGGTCCAAGGTCGATTGTTACTGCTATCAAAAGCTCAACCCCTGATGAAGAGGGAACCGATGACCGGCTCGGCGGCTTCCTTTGATTTCGCGACCAAAACCCTGACACCTCTGGGACAAGCCGACAGTCTGATGATTTCGGCTGACCGTTCCGCCGCACTCACTGTCGTCGGCCCAAAAGTCGTTACCTTTCCAACGGCCGGTGGAGCAGCCGCCCAGAAGCCGTTAGATCTCGGCTCGACCACCATCAGCGTAAATCCACGCGATGAGTGGAAGCAAATTTTGGAGGAAAGTTGGCGAGTTGCGCGCGACTTCTTTTACGACGAGAACATGCATGGAGTGGACTGGAACGCCATCCATAACGAGTACCGCGCTCGACTCTCGCTAGTGGGCAGCCGGGACGATCTCACGCACCTAATCGAGCAGCTAATCAGTGAACTGCATTGTGGTCACTGCTACATTGGCGAGACTCCGACGTTTAGTGACCCATCCGGCATTCCAGTTGGTTACCTTGGCATCGATGCAGAACCAGCCGCTGTGGGAATCAAAATATCAAAAATCTATGCCGGCGACAATTACGGTGGCAGTCCAATTTCGCCACTCCTGCAGCCCGGCCAAAAGGCGAACGTAGGAGACTATATTCTGGCCATCGGTGGACAGCCAGTCCTTCCGAACCAGGATTTTCAAGCGTTGCTGGTCGGAACCGTGGGCCAAGTAACCCAAATCACGGTGAATGACAAACCGACGATGGAGGGCGCCAGGACCATATTCGTGAAGCCACATGCAATGATCTCCGAGATTCGTCTGCGCTATCAAGATTGGGTGAATTCTCGAGTTGAATATGTAAAGAAGGTTGCGGGTAATGACTTCGGGTATGTCCATATCCCCGACATGACTCAGACCGGTTATTCCGCCTTTATCAAAGCCCAACGCGTGGTCGCCAATCGAGATGCCATTGTGTACGACTTCCGTTCGAACGGCGGTGGAAATCTGTCATCGAATCTGCTGAGTACCATTGGAACTAAGCCTGTGTTCTACTTCCATCCGCGCGGCAGCAAGGCTAACTGGGCTCGGGAATCTTTGGCTCCTCACGGCCCAATTGCCGCACTTTGCGACCAAGACGCTTTCAGCGATGGCGAATTCGTAATCGAGACGTGGAAGCGTATGGGTCTTGGACCCGTCGTTGGCAAGCGGACCGGCGGTGGTGAGGTAGGCAGTGGAGGCGGTTATTCTTTACTCGATGGTCAAAGAATTCTCATCCCCAACTACGGTGCGTTTGATCCCACCACAAATAAATGGATTATCGAAGGAACCGGCGCCACTCCCGATTACGAGGTCGAGCAAGATCCCGCTGCGGTGATGGCCGGTCGTGACCCTCAACTGGATAGGGCCGTTGAATTGCGCAAGGTGCAGCTGGCCAAAAATCCTCGAAAGAAGATCGTCGTACCACCCAGCAAGAACCTAATCCATCCCTAACCAAAAAAATTGCGGTATGCCAGTTTCAGTCGCCACCGGCATACCGATCGTATTTGGTAAGGGAGCCGAACTATAGCGAAATCTTGACTTTGTTATCGAAAGCAAAGGCGCATGAGGTCGTGGAGGCGCCAGACACGGCCGCTGCCTCAATAGCAACGAGGGAGTGAAGACGGTCGAAGTCGATGAGCTGTGCTGTTGAGGCTAAAGAAACTTTTAATAGACCGACGATCGACGACCAGGTTCACAATAACCCGCCCACAAGATTCTCACGCTCCCCCGCTTCGTTCCTCAGCGACCCCTCAGTCTTGAGGGGTAATTGCAGGAATTGGGAGAGGGGGTTCAGCCCCGATTCGCCACCAGGTTGCCGATGACTTCCAACAACAAATAATTCCGGTCCGCGAGGCTCAGCTTCGCCGCGAAGAAGTGCGACACCGGCATCGTCTCCGGAGTCTGAGTGAGCATCTTCCACACTCCGTCGGCCACGGCCTGCGTCACTGCCAGGTTCTCCACGAACTTCGGTTCTTTAGCCGCTAGGACCGCAACGGCATGCGCCATCTGCTCCACCATCGGCGCGAGGTTACGGTCAATCTCGTTGACCCGTTCGTACATCTCCCGCGACATTCGCTCGATCGAAAGGGAGGCGACGGCCCGTAAAGTCTTGCGAGGCGAACGCGACACTGCGGTTCCGTCGGGCACGTGGCCATCCATCGCACTCATAATCGTTGCCCGTTCAGCCTGAACGAAGGCGAGCATCGGCGAACGTAGCCGCCCCAAGGCGTCTTGCGCATCGTTGAGCCAGGTAAGGTACGAGGCAACGAACTGGGTTGGGTCCGCGCCGTACCCTTGGACCACCTTCGCCAGGCTATCGACCTGGACCATCAGCGTTTCGCGAAGGATCGATTGCATGAGTTACTCGGGCTGCAAGGTGCGCTTGACCCCACCATCCGTTGTGGCGGAGGTCGACCATTCCAGGCCCTCTTCCTTCAGAGTAATCGTCAATCGAACCACGTTACCACTGCCGGCCTTATCCTTCACGTCGGCGGTGTTGATGTTCGCGCTGAGCGTGGGCATGACAGGCGCCTTCGAAAGCGCGACATCAGCGGCTTTGGCCCGCACATCCTGGATCAACTGCGTCCGAACGGCAGGGTCTAGATTAATCTTGGCCGCGTCAAGCGAGCGAGCAAGGGAATCTTGGATCGTCCGCGAAACCGCTTCCTTGGTGACGGCGACGTTCGACGTTCGCAGACTCTCCACGTCGGCCTTCACGTTGTCGGCAAAAGCCTTGCTCACCGTCGGGTCCAGCTTCAAGTTAGCCGTCTTCGAAGAATCCGATAATTGCTGTCC
>CAMFIS010000072.1 GCA_945952345.1 uncultured Fimbriimonas sp. | reverse complement strand
TACACGTAAGGAGTCGTCGGCAGCGTCAGATGTGTATAAGAGACAGGTATACCAACGGAACCTGGAACGATATCGGCGACAATTCCTCTGGGTTTAATAATGGCTTTCTCGTCGAGGCCGTCCCTGAACCGTCTTCGATGTTGGCTCTGGGAATCTTTGGTGGATTTCTTCTGAAGCGTCGCAAGACTTCCTAATCTTCCCAACAAAAAAAGAGGGCACTGCAAATTGCAGAGCCCTCTTTCGTTTATCGAGCTTACTTCTCTTCTTTGAATTCGGCATCGATAACTTCTTCGCCTTCGTGATGATGGGTGGTCTCACCCGTCGTCGGTTCTGTAGGTGCACTCTCGGCGTACAGCTTCTCAGCAATCGCGTGAGAGACTTGCTCAAGAGCAGCGAACGAGGTTTGAATATCTTCCTCGAATCCGGCAGTAACCGCCTTTCGCACGGCCTCGATCTTCTCAGTTGCGTCGGCTCGAGTTGCTTCGTCGATCTTGCTTCCTGCTTCCTTCAGAGTCTTCTCCGTCTGGTAAGCCAACTGATCCGCCTTGTTCTTAAGCTCTGCTGGCTCTTGGAATTTGCGGTCGGCCTCGGCGTTTGCTTCGGCATCGGCGACCATTCGCTCGATATCGTCTCGGTTGAGGTTGCCGGATCCCGTAATCGTGATGCTCTGCTTCTGCCCAGTTCCCTTCTCTTGCGCGCTGACAAGCAAGATGCCGTTCGCGTCGATGTCAAAGGTGACTTCGATCTGCGGAACTCGGGCGGGAGCGGGTGGAATCCCGGCGAGGTGGAATCGACCGAGAGACTTATTGTCTCGCGCCATCGGTCGCTCGCCCTGGAGGATGTGAATTTCAACTTCCGGCTGGTTGTCCGTAGCCGTCGTATAGATTCGGCTCTTCTTGGTAGGGATTGTGGTGTTGCGGTCGATCAGCTTATCGAAGATGCCGCCTTGCGTTTCCACGCCCATCGAGAGCGGAGTGACGTCGAGGAGGACGATGTTCTTGACTTCACCACCGAGCACGCCAGCCTGGATGGCTGCGCCAATGGCAACGACCTCATCCGGGTTGACCGATCGGTTCGGTTCCTTACCGGTGAGCTGCTTAACCAGGTCCTGGACCTGCGGCATTCGCGTCGAGCCACCAACCATGATGATCTCATTAATCTCGCTCGCCTTCAGCTTCGCATCTTCTAGTGCTTGGAAGAACGGCTTCTTGACGCGGTCCATGAGGTCGGCCGTGAGCTCTTCGAACTTTGCTTTGGTCAGGGTCAAGTCAAGGTGCTTTGGCTCATTGTCAACGGCCGTGATATACGGAAGGTTGATCTGAGTGGAGGTTTGGCTGGAAAGCTCGATCTTCGCCTTTTCTGCTGCATCTCGAAGACGCTGCACGGCGGCTGTATCTTTTATAAGATCTACGCCCTGTTCTTTCTTAAACTCGTTCGCGAGAAAATCGACTATCTTGTTATCGAAGTCATCGCCGCCGAGGTGGCTGTCGCCACTCGTCGATCGAACTTCGAAGACGCCCTCGCCCACGTCGAGAATGGAAACGTCAAACGTACCACCTCCAAGGTCGAAGACAAGAATCGTTTCGTTCGCTTTCTTGTCCAAACCATACGCCAGCGATGCTGCGGTCGGCTCGTTGATGATTCGGAGAACCTTCAGTCCCGCGATCTCACCTGCGTTCTTGGTTGCAATGCGCTGAGCGTCATTGAAGTAAGCCGGGACCGTGATAACCGCCTGGTCCACCGTCTCTCCAAGATACGACTCGGCGTCGTTCTTCAGCTTCTGAAGAATCATTGCCGAAACTTCTTCCGGAGTCAAATCTTTGTCGAGGGCAGGTACGAATGCAGCCGCAACTCCATTCTTGCCCGCTTTGAGCTTGTACGAAATTCTGGATTGTTCGTTGGCGACTTCGCTGTACTGGTGGCCCATGAAGCGCTTGATCGAACTGATCGTGTTCTCGGCGTTCGTGACCGCCTGTCGCTTGGCCGGGGCGCCGACAAGGCGCTCACCATTTTTCTTATATGCGACGACGCTGGGGCATGTTCGTGAACCTTCGGCTGTACTAATGACGACCGGCTCACCGCCCTCCATGACTGCGACGACCGAGTTGGTCGTACCTAAATCGATTCCTACTGTTTTTCCCATTGCTACTTACTATTATGGCATTAAACCACTTGAGTCTTATACACTCAATAGAGTCTTACGTCCATAGTACCTGAGCGGTTGCATGCCTCGCTAGAATCCCGCGCAATCAGGCACAAATCTTCATAAACATAGAATTCAGCGTATAATTCTATGTATGATACGCGCGACTGACATCCACTCCCTGACCGATTTCACTCGGAATGCCAAGACGTACATTGAGAAGGTCAAGGAGACCAAGAACCCGATGGCGATAACTATCAACGGTTCGGCTGAGGTCATCGTTCAAGACGCCGAAACCTATCAAATGATGGTCGATGAGTTAGAACGGAGCCGTCTTATCGCGGCAATAGTTGAGGGCGAGAGGGATATTGCCGCGGGAAGAACTCATTCGTTAGCCGATATTGTAGCGGAAGCGAAAGCAAAATATGGAGTTTGAAGTCCGACTCACCGAGGCAGCGAAACTCGACCTATTTGAAGTGCTCGAATACATCGCCAAGGACTGGGAAAGAAACTCTTCGAAGTGGTACCAAGAATTCCTAATTGCTGCATCCATGCTCTCCGAGATGCCTGAGAGGTTCCCGAAAGTTCCTGAATCAGACTCAATGCGGGTCGACTATCGATCATTCAATCACTACTCTCACCGAGTGATCTATCGAGTGGATACCTTGGAAAAGATTGTCTTTATTGTTCGTATCTACCACGAAGCGCGACGTCCTCTCAACCAAACCGACCTGCAGGATTAAGAAACGGGAATCGCCGACTCGTGCTGCACAACCGCCTTTGAGTCCGGCAGCTTCGCGGGAACTAGCGTCGAGACTCCCGGCTCTTGCATCGTCACACCCAGCCAATTCGGCGAGACCTCGATCGTCGCCGGGTTGTGGGTAATGACAATAAACTGAATCGTCTCGGAGAATTCCACGAGGGCTTGAGCAAATCGCTCCACGTTGCGGCCATCCAGAGGTGCGTCTACTTCGTCGAGCACGACGAGCGGGGCCGGCTTCACGCGAAGCAAGGCAAAAAGGAACGCAGATGCGCACAGTGACCGTTCACCACCGGATAGCAATTGCAGCGGCTGTCGCTTCTTTCCCGGAAGCTGAACCCCGATTTCGACGCCGCTCTCCAGCACCTTCGTCGAGTCAGTCATCTCCAGCGATGCCGTTCCGCCGCCGAATAGCCGCGTAAACATATCCGCAAACTGCACGCGAACTGCTTCAAAGGTCGACACAAACTTGTCCCTCGTTAGCTTGTCGAGTTCCGCAATTGAAGCCTCGACCTGCACGATACCGTTGAGGATGTCGTCTCGCTGAAGTGTGAGGGATTCCAACCGCTCGGTCAACCGCTCGTAGGCCTCAATCGCACCGGTGTTGACATCCCCCATCGCCTTGATCTCACGACGAAGTCGACCCACGACCGTTTGAGCATCGGCAGGGACTTCATGCATGTTCTCCTGGGCCAATGCATCGTCTTCATTCAGGCCATATGCGTCCATCAATCGCTCGGCCAATGTTGCCCGGCGAGTCTCGGCGCGGGCTCGAGATAGCTCGTTTTGGTGATTTGACTCGCTCAGCGCCATCATATTCGAGCGAGCATTCTTGAGTTCTTCTTGTAATGCAGACTGCCGCTCGCCCTCTTCTCGGCGGTGCTTGGTCGATTCCGTAAGCTGAACCATCAAGCTCTGCTTTTCCTTCGCATGCGATTCTGCGGACTGCCTCATCTCAGCCACCTGAACCTTGAGCTTCTCTTGCTCGGGACCAAGGTTGGTTAGTCGCCGCTCGCGATGGATGTCGGCTTCCTTCGCCGACTCCAACCGTTTTTCAGCGGCGTACTGGCGAATCTGAGCTTGTCGTACGCGCTCTTGAGCATCGCGCAAACGAATTTCTGCTTGCTCGACATCGGCCGACTTTGAAGCCATCTGCTTCAGATATTCGTCCCGGATTCTTTCAAATTCGGAAATGTCGACGTCGTCGATCGACGCTTCGGAGCCTTTTTGGATCGCTTCCAGCTCGTGCTTGGCTCTGTGCAATTGCCGCTCGGCGTCCCGGTGCTCTTCCTCAAGGGCCCTTAGAAGCTGCCCAGCCTCTTCGGCAGGTTCGAGGGATCCGGCCCGATTCTCTTTATGGCTCGAAACGAGGGCTTCCCAATCTTCAATTTGTTTCGCGCGCTTGGCTTTTCGCTGGTCGGCGCCAGAAATTAGCTTGTCGATCTCGCGAATCTCTTGTTCCAGTTCAGCCAGATCGGCCCGGCGTTGCACAATGCCGTAGCTTTGCCTCTGAGATTGGCCACCCGTCACTGCACCGCTGGAGTGGACAACCTCTCCATCGAGGGTGATCAGTCGACTCCACCCAGAAGTCTTGGCGAGCCGAAGCGCGTCGTCGATGGTTTCCACCACCACAATTCGACCTAGCAAACTCTCGACGACCGGAAGGACTCGGTTCTCGCAGGAGACCAGATTCGAGGCCCGGCCGATCACTCCCTTCTCGTTCAAGACACGTCGTAGTTCGGATGAGACGTCGTTTCGTCGCATCAGCGAGATCGGTTGGAACGTGCACCGTCCCGCCCGGTTTTCTTTCAGCCATTGCACCGCTCGCTTCGCTTCCGAATCCGTGTCGATGATGAGATCATTAGCCGATGCTCCGAGCGCCGTTTCGATGGCGAGCGAATACTCCTTCGAGACGTCGATCGAGTCTGCGACGGATTGAAAGTCTCCTTGAATAATGCCCCGTTCTCGAGCCTCCAAAACCGCCCGCGAACCTTGCGATAGGCCCTCATGAGCATCCAGGGTAGCCTCGATGCCTCGGCGACGACCCTCCAGGCTCGCGCGTTCAGCGAGAGAATCCCGAAGCTTTGCCGCCTCCCGATCTTCTTCCTTCTTGATTTCGTCGATCTGACACAGGAGATTGGCAAGCTCCACATCGTGCTTAATGACATCGGCATTCGCGGTTTCAAATTCTTTGCGCGCCGCCTCCATGTCACTGTCGAGCTGTGGCATCGACTTTTCGATGCCGGAGATTTCGCGTACTAGCTGCCGAGCTCTGCCCTCTTGCGCTTCCCTCTCCGCTTCCCACTTCATGCGAAGCGTCTTCTTCTCCCTCGCATCTTGCAAGTTTTTCTCGGCCTGATTCAGATTCGCGGTCAGCTGCTTGGCTTCGTCGGACGCTCCTGCGGATTCAGATTGAATCTTTTCTAGGCCCTCCAACTCTGCCTTTGCCTCGGCTTGGCTGGCTTCCAAATCGCGCTCCGCTTCCACCAGACGCTGTTGAATTGTAGATTCGTCTTCCTTCAGGTTCTTTTCCTGGGCGATGAGAGAGGAAATCTTTTCTTCCGTGATTTTGACGTTTGCTTCCGCCCGCTCTTGCAGAGTCATCTGCTCTTGGTGCTGATGCCGAATGGAATCGATCTTTTGATCCAGCGTCTTCAGTTCGTCATTGAGAGTTTCTAATTCGCCCTCGATACGAACCGCTGCCGCCTTCTCTCGTTCGACGAGTTGCCCGGACTGCGAAATCTTTTCTTCCAGGTTCTTAAGCTCATTGACCGCGTTACAGAAGTCTCGAATGAGCAGTCCAATTTCGACCTCGCGCAGAGCCGAGTCAAGTTGCTTAAACCGAATCGCAACCTCGGCCTCTTCTTGCAAGGGCTCCCGCTGAGATTCCAGTTCGCGGACAATGTCATCGACGCGAGTGAGGTTGTCACGCGCCGAGTTCAAACGCCGAAGGCTTTCAACTTTTCGAGCTCGATACCGTTGTACGCCGGCCGCTTCGTCGATCCAGGCACGCCGGTCTTCCGCCGACGCCGCCAAAGCTTGGTCGATTTCCTTCTGACCGACAATGGCGTAACCTGCTCGCCCAAGGCCAGAATCGGCCAGCAATTCTAGAATGTCTTTCAGTCGACAAGTCTGACGATTGATCGTGTAGTCCGAATCTCCGCCTCGTGTCAATCGACGCGTAACCCATACTTCCGCTGCATCAATGGGCAGCGTTCCGTCCTCATTATCAAAGCAGAGAGAAACCTCAGCATAACCAACAGGTTTTCGATTTTGCGAACCGCTGAAGATGACGTCTTGGGACGAGGATGCCCGTAGATGCTTGATGCTGCCTTCACCCAATCCCCACAGGATCGCGTCTACTAGGTTCGATTTGCCGCAACCATTTGGTCCGACCACGGCGACGATACCGCCGTCCAGACTAAATTCGGTCTTCTCCGCAAATGTTTTGAATCCGAACACTCGGACCCGAGTAAGGCGCATAGAATTTGAAGCTTCAAGAATACTATGGCGCGATCTTTGCAACATGTGAATTGCACAGGAAGTTATTCACGTCATGAAGATCGTACGAGTTTTGTTTGCCGCCACCGTCCCGCTCCTAGCCGCCGCCTCACTCGCGCAGACCGTTAAAGACACCATCAAGGACCATTACTCGCTCGTATCAGAGCTCACCGTTCACAAAGCGAAGATTCAGCTGGCCAAGGCGATGATGGCGCGGTCGACCAGTAACTTCGTCTCCGTTGATCGCCTGAAGAATACGTTTAACTTAGACGTGACCACACGTATGAATTCAGACCAAATCGATAGCGTGAAGAAGTTCAACTCCGTCACCAACAAGCTTGTGAACTACAAAGTCATGGGAAACAAAATCATCTGTACGATCCAGAGTACGTACGATGTCATCTCTAAAGAGAATGAAGACCACGTTCGAGGATCGTCGATAAGCGAAGACACTTGGACCCAGACGCTCACCGGCTGGAAGATCATGAAGACCAAAGTAATCGCTGAGAAGCAGATCGTGAACGGCAAAGTGGTCGAACCGTCTTTTTAGGTCCTTGTAGCTATCGTGACCAGTTCTGCAACCTATCGGGAAGCTGAACCGAATGTGTATAATCGGAAGACTAACCAATTTTCCGGAAATTGAATCTAAATGAAGCGCTTTATTAACTGGCTCAAAGGTCTGTTCAACAAGACCATGGACAAGCTCGAGGATCCTGAGATGATGCTCGAACAGGCGAAACGGGACATGCAGACCACTCTGCAGGGCAACCAAGAAAAGGCCGTTCAAGCAATCACTCAGAAGAACATGCTCGAGAATATGTTGAATGAGCAAAAGCGAAAGTCTGAGTCATTAGAGAACCAAGCGGGCATGGCATTGAAGCAGGGCAAGCGAGACATCGCAACCCAGCTCATGCGCGAAAAGATGAATGTCGATGCCAATATCGCGACCATCCAGCAGAGCTACGACCAAGCTGTTCAGACGGTCGAGCAGATCAAGATCGGTATCAAGCGACAGCAAGAGGAAGTTCGCAAAAAGACCGCCGAAGCCATGGTCCTCAAAACCCAATGGAAGCAGGCGCAGATTCAAAATTCGATTTCCAAAGCTCTCGAAGGCCTGACTTTCGAGAACCAGTTCGAAGGATTTGGCGCGGCTCAGGATCGCATCCGCGAAAAGCAGAGCGAAGCCGCCGCTCGACAAGAGCTTCAAAACGAATCGCTTGCGGGAAAGATGATGCAGCTTGAGGACACATCGCGAGACATGGAAGCAGAATCCGAACTCTCCAAGCTTGAAGAGAAGCTGGGTCTCAAAGCGACCACCACAACCGCCGAAGCTACGCAAACGGTCAGCGTGACCGATGGCGCAGCCCCGGCAGGTGGCGGTGCAACCACGAGCGAAGCAGAGCAAGCCCTTGCCGACTTGGAAAAGCGACTGAATAGCGGAAATTAGTTTTCGCCGCTTACCTGTTTGCAAGTAATCTATTTCTATGGCATCCGCCGACCTCATGAAGCTCTATCAGCTTCATCGCATCGATGTTGGCATTCTGGAAGTTCGCAAGAAGGCCGCTGCTCTGGAAGCTGGCAAGAAACTGCAAGCCGAACTCCAAACGTTTACGAATCACGTGAAAGGCGTCGAGACCGCCTTTCACAAAATTCATGGCGAGCAAAAGGACCTCGAGCTGAGCAATCAGCAAATCGACGACAAAATCAAGTCGATCAACAATTTGCTCTTTGGTGGCAAGGTCACCAGTCCCAAAGAAGTCGAAGCCTACGAGCACCAGATCAAAGGCCTTCAGGCGCAGAAGTCGACCAACGAAGATCGGCTCGTTTCTGTGTGGGATGAGGTAGCCAAGTCCGATGGCGAACTTAAGGCGGCCCAGAAAGACCTGAAAGCCAAGACGGATTCATTTGAGGACTGGAAGAAGCGAGCCATGACTTTTAAGGCTCAGCTTGAAGCTGACTATAAGACCTTAACCGCCAAGAGACCCGCCGCCGCGCAAGGGATCAACCCTACGCTGCTCGCCACGTACGATGCCATCAGGCAGCGTCACGGCGGAATCGGCGTTTCCCTCGTCACCAAACAGCAAACCTGCGAAGAATGCGGAACCAAGGTCGCTGACAAATCGATTGAATCCATCAAGGATGATCGAACTGTGACATGCGAAGAGTGCCATCGAATACTGTATTGGACCGGAGGACTAGTATGAAGCGGTGGCTTTTGCTTGTTGGGCTAGCTGGGCTGATGTCGGGTTGCGCCAAGTTTCCTTCCACGATCGTAGGGGACGCTACACGCGTAATCTTTCGAATGACGGTACGCGACCAAATTCGGAACGACTACGTCTACATCATTCCAATCCGAGTCTCTACCTCCACGAACCCGACCGGGGACGGCCCAATTCCCGTTATTGCGTATCCAAATGCCAACGGATTCGTTGCCGGCAACGTCGATTACTTCGTCGTGTGGACGCCGGATACACAGCAATACACGCTGTATCAGTTCAACGATTCAACTCTCACGCTATTCACCGCCGTCGGAACACCGATCAATACCGTCGACGTCACGCCAGGATCGAAAACGATCGGCTTTGAACTATCGCTTTCTCAGATCGTCGGCGGGGCAGGAACGTGGCAGCAAATTCAATCCGTTCAGGTTAACTTCCTAACCATGAACTACCGCCTCACCGCAGGAGCAAGCGCCTCGGGCAGGATCATCGACTGTCTAGGTGATACGAACACGTTTTCCGATCTTAACGAGTACGTGACGATTCCTACAGCAACTTCCGGTATTTACGATAACGCCCGATTTAACTTCATCGAGCCTGTTAATGTCGACTGTCCAGATCCCGATCTCGACATCGCGGATTGGTCTGTCGAGATCCGCCATCTATGAAAGTTTTGGTCCTTGGCGCAACGGGAATGCTCGGTTCCGATCTCGTTGCCGTGTTAAGAAATTCAGGTCACGAAGTCACTGGCTTTAGCTCTCGCGACCTCGACCTAACAAACCACAAAGCCATTCGCGACTGTGCCGCTCTCACCAGGAAGAAAAACGACTGGGTCGTGAATTGTGCCGCCTTCACGGCCGTCGACCGGGCTGAGCAAGAGCCGGAGCTACCCTGGGATCTGAACGTAGAGGCGGTACTTAACCTTACGGAGAAGCTCCAAAATGGGCCTCGGCTTCTTCATATCTCAACCGACTTTGTGTTCGACGGAACGAAGGGTTCGCCCTATGTTGAAGACGATGAGGTGAATCCGCTTGGGGTCTATGGGCAAACAAAGTTGGTTGGCGAAAGATATGTCGAAGCCATGCTCGACGACGGCGTCATCTTCCGCACATCTTGGCTTTACGGTCCGAACGGAAAGAGCTTTCCACGCACGATGATCGAAGCGTACGACGCGGGGAAACAGTTGCGAGTGGTTGCCGATCAGACCGGATGCCCGACTTATACCCTTGAACTTGCGATGGCTATCGAGCAGGCGCTGGCGATGAACATAGGCACGGGAATCTATCACGCCGTTGGTTCCACGGCGATGACTTGGCATGGCTTTGCTGAACAAGTATTGAGCACATGGCGTGATGAAACGGTGAAGTTGGAAGCCATATCTACGGCGGAATATCCCACTCCTGCAGTTCGCCCACCCTACTCAGTTTTGTCTACCGCAAAGCTTTCTCAGGCCGGCATCTCGCCATGGCGGACCACCCAAGAGTGCCTCACCGACTTTTGCAATCGCCTCCGAAAGATCAAATCACCAGGGAATTAGGTTCAAGTCAACCGCAGGAATACCAGTTTCGACGTAAACAGCAGCCGTTTGGCGCGATCTCTGCATCATCTGTATTTCACTAGTGAACAGGAAGTTCACGAAGGAATCATAAAATGCGACGGATCGTTCTTACTCTCTCAGCAATTCTCATCGTCTCCTCCGCGTTCGCTGGCGGCGACACTCACTTCCTTGGTAACGACAAGGGCTACGGTGGAAACAACAACACCTACTGCGGCAACACTCCTTCTGACTGCCCTCCGACCAACTGCGTACCAGAGCCGACCTCCATGGCCGCTCTCGCAATCGGTGGCATCGGTTTCCTTCGAAAGAAGAAGAAGCAGCAAGCCGGCTAAGCTCAAACCAAGGATTTCACGCAAGACAGGAGCATCCCAACGATGGGGTGCTCCTGTTCTTTTTGAACCTATCTGGTATCCTTTTAGGTTCAAAATGTCTTTTATAGCACGCACGCATAACTGTGGAGAGATTCGGTTAGCCCAGAAGGGAGCCGTCGTGACCCTGAATGGTTGGATTCATCGGGTCCGTGATCTTGGTGGATTGTGGTTTGCGGACGTGCGTGATCGAACTGGACTCGTTCAGGTCTTCATCGAGCCAGAGAAGTTTCCCAATCGGGCCGATCTTCGAAACGAATGCGTCGTCTCGATCACCGGAACCGTGGCCGAGCGCGACGAGAAGAACAAGAATCCGGATGCGCCTACTGGCGACATCGAGATCATCGTGTCGTCGTACGAAATCCTGTCGGCATCCAAGCCGCTTCCCTTCCCGGTCAGCGATGAACAGCAGATGGAATCGGTGAGCGAAGATCTGCGAATCAAGCACCGTTATATCGACTTGCGACGCGCAACGATGTATAAGCGGCTGGCCGTGCGAGCTGCGGCCCACCGTCGAATTCGTGAATACCTTCATACGCAAAAGTTTCTCGAGGTCGAGACTCCGATCATCACGAAGTCAACCCCCGAGGGTGCCCGAGATTATCTAGTGCCTTATCGGCAAACGCCTGGCCTTTGGTACGCCTTGCCCCAGTCGCCACAGCAGTACAAGCAGATGCTGATGGTCGCCGGGGTAGAGCGGTATTTCCAGATCGCCAGATGCTTCCGAGACGAATCGAGCCGTGCCGACCGACAGCCGGAATTTAGCCAGCTTGACCTTGAAATGTCGTTCATCTCGCAGGAAGACATTCTTCAGCTCAACGAGGGGATGGTCAAGTACGTGGTCAACGGGCTGATCGAAGAGTTTGGTCTCGACAAAGAACCAGTCGGCGACTTCACGCGCATGACCTACGTCGAGGCGATGGACAAGTACGGTTGCGACAAACCCGACATCCGCTTTGGGCTTGAGCTTTTCGATGTATCAGAGATCGTGAAAGGCTCCGAGTTTGGCGTCTTCAACAACACCCTTGAGTTTGGCGGCCGCATTCGTGGTGTACGCTACCCGGGCGGTGCAAAGCTAAGCCGAAAGGAAGTTGGCGTTCTCGAAGACTTTGCCCGAGAATTTGGAGCCAAGGGAATGGCTTCCCTGGCAGTCGAAGCTGAAGGTGAAGGTGTGGACATCGGCAACGGTCTAAAGGTTCGCAGTTCGATCGCCAAGTTCTTCTCGACCGAGCAGCTCGCGGCAGTTGTCGGGGAAGCTCAAGCCGAAGCGGGGGACTTGCTCTGCTTCATCGCCGACACCTACGAGACGGGCAACAACGTGCTTTACCGCTTGCGCCTTGAGATTGGCGATCGATGCCAACTGCGCGACCCGCGCAAGCTAGCGTACATGTGGGTACTCGACTTCCCACTAATGGAATGGGATGCCGATGGTCAACGATGGTCCTCGATGCACCATCCATTCACGATGCCAAAGGTCGAAGAGCTCGACATTCTTGCTTCGAAGCCAGGCGACGTGAAGGCGCAAGCCTATGACATGGTGTGCAACGGCAGCGAAGCTGCTGGCGGAAGCATCCGAATCAATCGTCCTGACGTTCAAGCTCAAATCTTTGGCTTGCTTGGCATCGACGAAGCGACTCAGCAAGAGCGGTTCGGCCACATTCTCGAAGCGTTTTCGTACGGCGCCCCGCCTCACGGCGGCATCGCATGGGGCATGGATCGCCTGATCATGCTGCTCACGGATACGGAAAATATTCGAGAGGTCATCGCCTTCCCCAAGACCGGGCCGGGCCACGATCCGCTCATGAATGCGCCGAGTACTGTCGATGCTCAGCAATGGGCTGAACTTGGCTTGCGCCTAGGTTAGTTAGCCATCGGGTGGCACGGATAGAGGCAACCGAGTTTTCGATGATGCCAAGGGCACCTCTATCCGTGAAAAGCCTTACGAACTCTTCTTCTTCGAGACTTTCTCAGGAAGGTTCTTGGTCTTCGTTTTCGAAAACTCCTCGGCTACCTTCTTGGGTGGACAGTCTTTGCGCGCATCCTCCGGGTTGTGGGCGCACATCGCCATGAACTGTTGTTGCTTCTTAGATTTTGCTGGCATTTCTGTCTCCTCGACTTCTCGTGAATGGAAGTCTTCTTAAAGGTAGACACGTCTGGTGGAGCATTGACCGAAGGTAAAACCGCTGAATGGCCCAAACACCAAGAAAACTTAAAACGAGGAAAGTGTACAACACTCCGGGGCACAGCCATTACATAACTTTCTCAACGCTCGGCATGCGGCCATACTTGACTGACGAGAGAATCTGCAAACTCTTTGCGGGCACCATCTGCCGCGAACTCAGGAAGCATAAGGTTGCCATGCTGGCTTACGTTTTTATGCCAACACATGTCCATTTGTTAGTTCATCCGCTGAACGAAATCTACGACATCTCCAAATTCACAAAAGCCATAAAGCGAGGCACATCCTCCATATCACGAAGCAAAGGTTGGATAAAGACACGACTCTGGGAGGCAGGTGGAGGCTATGATCGTAATGTCTCTCGCTATCGATCGAGGAGATTCATGGTCAATTACATTCATCTAAATCCCGTGGTTGCGGAACTGATCGAAGATCCGCTCCAGTACAAGTGGTCTTCTGCAAATTGGAGCGTAACGGGAAAAGTTGGAGCTATTCCTTGTATCCACTTGTCGAGCCTCGATTATTCTTGAAGATTGGGTGGCACGGATAGAGGTAATGGAGTCTTTGTGGCCATCTAGTGCAGACACCTCTATCCGTGATTCGGCCAAAGAAAGACTCACGCATCGATGGACGGGCACTCACTCGATCGCAAAGACTCCCTTACATCGATACGTGCCACCCTGGAATGGCAATTTTTATTTCTCAGTCTTATGAACAGGACTGCGGGCCGCCACCAGTCGCTCCCGATAGTCATTGAACATGCAAATTGTGCGGATTCCGAGAATCTGACTGACGCTCACAGCCGTCTCCCAATTATGAGGGTTGACTTTTCCGTCCCGACATCGGCGGGTATCGGAATCAAATCGGTGGCAATCCTTACAATCCATTTCGGACTCTATTAAGATATGTACTCTATTTTTGTTGCGAGCGCATTGTTACAGACGCAAAGCGGACAACTTCCGACGCTCCAAGTTGTGGGAAACAAAATCAACATCACCATCGCCGGGAAAAAGCAATCGGTCAATGCTAACGATGACCCGGGCAAAGAGAAATCGACCGACCACGTCGCCTATCGTCGCGACGATAAGTGGGCCGTGTGGGATACGAAGCGGGGCCTGACAGTTCGGGATGGAGACAAAGTTCTTTCGACCAAGCTTGGAGACATTGCCGTATCGCCACGGGCCTTCACACGAGACGAGATCCTCAAGAACCTGGACTCCTTCCAATCTAAGAAGCGCCTCAAAGACTCGGACAGCCTCAGCGGCTCGATGCGAATAGGTACGAAGTGCTACTTCTTGCCGCGGTGGACAGGCAAAGACGGTAAGACCTGGCTTGAAGCCCTCGTCGTGGTCGACCTGGCCGAACCCACTCCGAAGCCAAAATTCCTCGGCCGATTTAAAGGATTTAGCACCGCATCCAAGAACATCGACGACAAACTATTCGTGGTCAAAGACCAACTAGCGGTCGTTTCCAAGCAAGGAGACACATGGGGCCTCAGCAACTTCGACGACGGAACGACTTCTTTCGACTTCAATCCCCTCGGGTCCAATCTGATCTCCTATTTCCGGGGTGGCTATTTCCTCGAAACAACCAGCTATGGAACGAATATCGTAGGGCAGATCGACCTCGCGAGTGGAGTTCGGAAGAATCTCTTCGAAACGCGCTCGAAAGCGGTTGAACTTGCCGATGGAAGCACGCTTGCAGTGGTCCGAAACCGAGATAACACCGTCATCAAGAACCTGAAGACTGGAGGACAAGTGACGCATGGGGCCAACGCCTACGTCGCCCCGGTGGACAATTACGTGCTGGTCTGGACCAAGGATGCGCGAACAACGGCCTGGCTCTACGAGCCAAACCGTTGGACTGCATTGGCGACGGCAGCGAACTAAGCGGCTGCCCGCTTTGGCGTCGAAAGATTCTGCTCGGCAAATCCAAGCACATCCGTGCTGGTTTTGCCATGTTCTGGGCAAGTTGCGTCCCCGACGAGAATCTGAACCGCACCAGTTGATCCGAATCGACCAGATACCCAGTCTTGAAGACTGGTGAACAATCGCTCTTTGACGAGTTGAACGTTCTTACCACCGCTGGGCAGAATGATTGCAAAGCCATGGTCGCCGTACCGCGCCACGACATCGAGGCGTCGGAGGTTTTCTCGGAAGAAATCGGAAGCATCGGCAAGAAAGTCGAGGATCGACTGTTCGCCGTAGAACTTACGGAGGCCCTCCAAGCCCGTAAACTGCACCAGAACCAGCGCAATCATTGCTTGGTCGTACGATGCCCGGTGGAGTTCCTCTTCCAATCGGCATCGGAAATACGTTTCCGTGTAGGCGCCGCTATTGGCATCGATGATCTCATTGTCGCTCGTAAGGTCGGCGACACGTAGCATTCGATCCTTTCGCTCTTCCGAAGTCAGAATCTTGCGAAGTTTCGAGAGGCTCTGGCGAAGAATGTGAGAGACATAGTTGCACGAGATATTGAGCTTGGTCGCAATTTCGGTTTGGCTCAGCGCTTCAAAATGGAAAAGCGACAGGACTTCCTTCTCAAGATCTCGAAGCTGCGACATCGCATCTTCCAACACAACTCGATCCTCGACCGATAGCTGCTCCGGAGAAAACTGGGCGGCATCGATTCGGTCGACTTCGCTTTCGCTATCATCGTCGGCATCGTTCATGCTGTCCAGCGAACCAATTCGCATGAGATCCTGTGTCACGATAACTTCATGGACAGAGCTCTCGCTTACGCCCAGAGTGTCGGCAATCTCTCGCTCGGTTGGAACTCGTCCTAGCTCGGTTTGCAGGGCGGCTCCCGCTTTGTTTACGCGGTGGCGAAGCTCTTGCAGCCACGCAGGCTGCCGGATCGTTTGCGACTTATCTCGAAGGTAATGCTTGATCTCACCAGCCACGAGATAGGTTGCATAGGTATTGAATCGAACGCCGGCGGTCGCATCGTATTTCGCCAGGGCGTTCAACAACCCAATGTAGCCCACCTGCACCAAATCCTCGAAAGATTCGATTCCGGCAAACTTCCGAGCTGTACGCTCGACAAGTCCCGAGTAGGTGACCATGATCATGTCCTTCAGTTCAGGCCTTGGTTCTTCGAGGTATCGAAGAACCAAGTTCTCTGACTCAAGACTCATATTTTGATGCGACTGTCCATTCATTCCTTTGACCAAATTCCCTTCCGTGCGTCCTGCACTTTCCCTAACATAACTGCGACTACTTGATGTTGTTGACGATGCTAAAGATCGGCACCATAATCGAGATCGCAATGAAACCTACAACACAACCAAGGAAGATGATGAGCAGAGGCTCGATCATCGACGTGAGCGCCTTAACGGTCTGCTCAACTTCCTGGTCGTAAAATTCGCCCACTTTGACAAGCATTTCGGGGAGGCGGCCCGATTCTTCACCAACGTCGATCATTGTCGTGACCATAGTAGGAA
>CAMFIS010000071.1 GCA_945952345.1 uncultured Fimbriimonas sp. | reverse complement strand
GAACGTGGTTCCCGAGCATAGCGTGCGCATCAGCATGGCGATCAAAGGGAAGGTGCCGCTGATCCAATACTTCCACCAAGGCGGTCACGGTGGGGACCCGCCTATGGAACTGCAAAACAAGTGGTTCTCGCGGTTCCTGTATGGCGTTCAGAACGGGATCGAGAATGGACCGAAAGCGTACATCGTTCGCGAGCGGGCGCCGGGTGCGCCGCGCAATACTCCGGCAAACCTGGTTGCCTATCCGGACTATCCGAACCCCGACGCCAAGTTGCTGATGTTCTATCCGATGGCGGATGGCTTGCTCGGTACCAAGTCGACGCCAAAGCAGGGAACGGGTGAATTGGTCGATGACGTGTCGATCTCGGCTCCAGAGATGGCGAAGGCGGCCACATCACCGAATCGATTGCTCTTTGCGACCCCTGAACTGACCGCTCCGGTGCACATCTCGGGCTATTCGACGATTCACATTCGCCTATCGTCCAGCGTTCCGCGAGCGAACCTGTCGGTGTACTTGGTGCAGTTGCCGTGGACCGATGGTCCAATCGGCACTGCGAATCTCATCACCCGCGGCTGGGCCGACCCGACGAACTACAAGTCATTGACGAAGGGCGGCGATTACCACTCGATGCTTCCGGGTACGGATCTGAAGCCGGGCGAGTTTGTCGACCTCACTTTCGACCTTCAGCCCGACGACCAGATCATTCCCGCTGGTAAGCGAATCGGACTCATGATCCTCTCGAGCGATCATGACTTCACTCTGTGGCCCAAGCCGGGTGCCAAACTGACCGTCGATCTGGACAAGACGCACATCTCACTGCCAATCGTGGGCGGCGCGGATGCGTTCGAGAAGGCTCTGAAGAAGTAAGTCGATGTACTCCGTGGATCGCAAAGTCAGAGTTGTCGAACTTCCCGATATCCCTGATTCTTGCTCTGGTTCCCCTCAGCCCCAAGTTCGTGCTACCGAAGATTCAGTTGTCGCTTCTTACTTGACGCCTGATCACAAAGAGCTGGCAGAGATTACATTTCGAGGGATGAGGGGCCACTACTTTGGTGGCCCGAATGACGAGACGCTGTCGGGACATCCTCTGTACAAGCATGGGCTGAGGTTCTACAAAGCATACGAAGTTATGAACTCGGCTTGGATTCGCGAGATGATGCAGCGAAATCGGGTCCATCGTCAACATTCGGATTCAATGTTTGCCAAGGATCGTCACTTCATCTTGACGTTCCATGATTCGATGTTTGAGTGTGTGGCGAAGGGATACGAGGTGACGAAGACTACCAACCTGTCTCGTGCGTGAGTCGTTGAGTAGAAAGATTAGGAAGGCTGCCTCAACTCCAATAAGTTTCGACAAATAATCGGACTTCCATGCCGTAGGGGTTGAGGCTAAAAGAGCTACTAGTCAAAGGGCAAGCTACGAAGAGTACAAACTGACTCACCTATCGTATGCGGAACCTGGTGCAAGCACAAAGTCCGCTCCAAATTCATAGACTATGATAGTGATATGCAGCAGTTTAGAGCATCAATCTGGAAAGAGGGCGACTGGTTCGTGGCCCAATGTCTGGACGTCGATGTTGCTAGTCAAGGTGAAAGCGAAGAAGAAGCTTTGAACTCGGTTCGCGATGCCGTCGAGTTGCACTTCGCACCTCCGGTCGCAACCATTACTCCGAAAGTCTTAACCATTGAGGCGCAAATCTCCCCAGCTTATGAAAATATACACTGGTAAGTCTCTGCGCGACCGCAGCGGACGTACCAGTGCCACACCTAGATCAGCCCTTCAGCTTCACAATGTAGTCGATCCACACTGGAGCGAATGGCGAGACGCACCCCTTCGAGACCGGATAATCTCGGAACGTGCCGAGCTTCTCGGCAATTGAAATCGCCCGCGCTCGATACTCAGGGTGATAGCCGCCGATGTACGCCAGACAGGAGTTCATCGTCCACTGCAGGAACCGCGGCGCATCTCCCATTTCCCGCTCGATGCGATCCAGAAGAGCAGGCATATCCAGTCCTTCCGGTGATTTCTCGGCGCGCTCGGTCGTCAGGCTCCACCCAATGCGAAGCAGCGAAATATTGTCCGAAGCCATCCATTTCACCCGCATCGCTTCTTTCTCCGGATGCGCCTTGACGACGTACGACGAGAACCAACCGGCGAGCCAATCGTAGGTGATATCCTTAGCCATCGTCTCCAGCTCATTGGGCGTAAGCTGCTTGGGCTTGAGCAGCAGAATCGCGAGGCTCTGTGCATCGATGTTGCCCGTCTTCCAGAGCTCCTTGGCGAGTTCAGGATTGACCTTGATCTCCTTTGCCAGGTTGCGAATGTCACCCATCTTGACGCCGAACTGGTTATCGCCCGCCCCATTCTTGGCATTCTGAGTCCGAACTTTTTCGCTGCCCAGCGATTCCAGGCGCGACATCGCTTCATTGAGAGTCATGGCTACGATTATACAGGCCTCAGTCCGTGGACAATGCCAGCGCGGTCATGACGCGGACGCCAGTCTCAATCGCGCTATCGTTGAAGTCGAAATATGGTGTGTGCACGCTCTCGTAATCCTCGCGAGTGGGCGGAATCAAACCAAGTTGGTAGAAGCAACTGGGGCATTCTGCACCGTAGAAGGCAAAGTCTTCGCCGCCCATAGTTGGCTTGGCTCGGTCCGAAACATACTCGTCGCCAAGAGTTTCCTTCGCCACCCGCAAGAATCGCTTGACCGCTTCTTCGTGGTTCACCACCACCGGGTAGCCGCGCTCGACCTGGATGTTCGCCTTCAGTTCGAAGGCATCGGCGATCCCTTGAGCAATGACGCGAACCCGGTCACATACCTTCTCTCGGGTCTCAGCCTTCATTGTCCGGATCGTGCCCTGGAGGAAAGCCGTCATCGGAATGATGTTATGCGTCGTACCACCGTGAACCTGGCCAACGGTTACCACGACCTGGTCGAACGGATCGACGTTACGCGATGCCACGGTTTGGAGGGCAATAACCAGATGCGCCATGGCGACAACCGGGTCGCGCGTCGTCTCCGGTGCGGCGGCATGCCCACCTTGGCCGGTGAACTCGACATAAAGGTCGTCAGTCGACGCCAGCAGCGAGCCGACTCTGGTCGCGACATGGCCGAGTTTGACCGTCGACCATCCATGAAGGCCAAACATAAAGTCCGCCTTCTTTCCGAGAAGCTTGCCACTGAGACATCCTTCTTTCACCATCAGGTCGCCTCCGGCTCCGCCTTCTTCGGCCGGCTGGAAGACGAAAAGAATATTGTTTGGCCGTTCCTTTGCCGCTGCGAGTTCGCGTGCAACGCCGATAAGAATTGTCGTATGTCCGTCGTGACCGCATGCGTGCATTCGGTTTTCGATGGTCGAGGCGTAGGGAAGCCCGGTCTCCTCATGAATAGGGAGCGCATCCATATCGGCGCGGAGCGCGATGGTCGGAGCGTTGGCGGGATCGGTGGTGGCGGGAAGATAGCCCAGAACGCCGGTGCCTCGTGCAAGTCCGGCTCGAAATTCGATCCCTAAAGCCGCCAGTTCGCGCTGAACGACGCCACTCGCATGAGTTTCCTCAAAACGAATCTGAGGGTTGGCGTGGAGGTCGTGGCGAATCTCGGCAAGAGTCATGGGCGAAGGATACCTGCCCGCGTTTTCGTTTGCCGTATAATGGGCGAACGGGGTTCATTTAACCGTAAATCATTATGAGTTTTCTGAAGATTCTCGCTTTGCTTTCCATGTTTAGTCTTGTTGCGATGGCGAACGCTTCGCGGCACCAGCGTCAATCGGCCAACATGCCCGCGCCCAGAACGGACAAGAACTCGCAAATCGCCCACGAGCAGATGGTGGAGAAAGCGAAGAAGGGAGGCATCGATGTGTACTTCGAAGGTGACTCGATAACGCGGCGGTGGGGCTGCTCGGACGAAGCCTGGAAGGCGATGTATGAGAATTGGAAGTCGAACTTCTTCGGATGGAATGCGGGGAATTTCGGCTGGGGAGCGGACTCGACCCAAAACATTCTGTGGCGGCTGAACAACGGCGAGCTCGACGGCGTGAATCCGAAAGTAATCGTGCTCCTCGCAGGCACCAACAACATCGGATCGGGATACAGCGCCGAAGAAGTGGCGGGAGGAATCGAGGCGATCGTCGATGTGCTCAAGGCAAAGGCTCCGAAGGCGACGATTATTCTCACCGCGATCTTCCCACGAAACGACAATCTCTCCCTACTTCCCGTTATTGCCGATACCAATGCCCGTCTGCAAAAACTGGCGAAGACGAAGAAGCTGCGATTCCTGAATGTGAACGACAAGCTTGCGGACAAGGATGGAAAGTTGCTTGACGGCATGACCATCGACCGGCTTCACCCCAGCGTGCAGGGATACCAAGTGTGGGCGGACGGCTTGAAGCCGATCTTGACAAAGCTCCTCGGTAAGCCGGCAACCACCGACCATGCTCCAGCCCCGACTGGCGATCCGAGCGCTCAGAAAAAAGGTGGCTAAGTCTCGCGCTACTTCGGTTAATCTTCTGAGAATGAAGCGTTGGGTGTCGTTCGGTCTGTTGGTTTTGGCGGCGGCCGGTTCTGCCCAGCGTCAGAGGGTCTCGTTCGACGAAGATTGGCGGTTCCATAAAGGCGACAGCAAGGGATATGCCTTCGACCGAGTCGCACTGTCGGAGTGGTTGCTTCACTATTCTCTGCCATTTGCAAAAGATCCTTCGAAAGTCAAAGAGTCTCGCCGAGACCTGGAAACTCCGTCGGATTATCTCGCGCCGGAGTTCGACGACTCGGATTGGCGGAAGCTCGATCTACCCCACGACTGGGCGATCGAAGGAACCTTTAGCCGCCAAGGTGGAGGTGGCACGGGCCGTCTGCCTTCGGCCGGGGTGGGCTGGTACCGCAAGACTTTCGATGTCGCCGCGAGCGAACTCGGAAAGCGATTCGAACTCAATGTCGATGGCGCGATGTCGTACGCTTCGGTTTGGCTGAACGGCAATCTCGTCGGCGGCTGGCCTTATGGCTATGCGTCTTGGAACGTGAACCTCAACCCGAGTTTGAAAGCCGGTCGCAACGTGCTGGTGATCCTCGTCGACAATCCCGACAACGCCTCGCGGTGGTATCCCGGAGGAGGAATTTACCGCAACGTCTGGCTGACCAAGACCTCTCCGGTTCACGTCAATACTTGGGGGACATCGATCACCACTCCGCAGGTTTCGAAGGATGCGGCGGATATCTCTATCGTAACTTCGATCGCCAACGACACGGCTATATCTGCAAACTTGGAAGTTACCACGTCGTTGTTCCGAGCGGATGCCCACGGGGTTCCCAGCGGCGGAGCCGTCGCCTCGATGACGGTTTCTTCGGTCGTCGCGGAAGCACAAAAACTGACGCCTTTGCGGCAGACGTTTCGCATTCCCAAGCCAGCGCTATGGGGCCCGCCTCCGACGCAAAAGCCGAATCGTTACGTGGCGGTGACGACGCTCAAACAAGACCGGAAAGAGATCGACCGGTACTCGTCGCCGTTCGGGATTCGGTCGCTGCAATACACGCCGAACGATGGATTCATGATCAATGGTGAGCGGGTGGACTTCCAGGGCGTGTGCATGCACCACGACCTCGGAGCGCTGGGTTCAGCGGTCAACGAGCGAGCCCTGCACCGCCAAGTTGATGAGCTGATCGAGATGGGTGTGAATGCGATTCGCACCAGCCACAATCCACCAGCTCCAGAGTTGCTGGAGTACTGCGACGAGAAGGGGATCATGGTCATGGACGAGTACTCCGACATTTGGCAGGCTCCCAAAACTCCGAACGATTACCACCTGATGTTCGATAACTGGCACGAGCAAGATCTGCGCGCCCTCATCCGTCGTGACCGAAACCACCCGAGTGTGGTGATGTGGAGCATCGGCAACGAAGTCGGCGAGCAATTCCGGGCCCAAGCCGGAGCCGATGTGGGCAAGATGCTGACCGCGATTGCCCACGACGAGGACCCCACGAGGCTGACCACGACGGCGATGAATGCGGCCAGAGCCGATGGACCATTCCCTTCGATTGTCGATCTTATTGGTCTGAACTACCAAGGCACCGGTGTGCGGAGTGGACCCGCACTGTACCCCGTGTTTCACGCCAAGTATCCCAACAACTTCGTGTACGGATCGGAGACGACATCGACCATCAGTAGCCGAGGCGAATACTTTTTTCCAGTCGTTTCCGGACTCGGTGTGCCAGCTTCCGCAACGGCAGGCGAGGATCCGGCGAGGGCTCAACTTAGCTCTTACGATCTGTATTCGGCGCCATGGTCGTATTCGCCGGACAAGGAGTTCATGTCCCTCGACAAATGGAGATTCGTCGGTGGCGAATTCGTTTGGACGGGTTGGGATTACCTTGGCGAGCCGACCCCGTTCGATACGTCGCGAAGCTCGTATTTCGGCATCATCGATCTTGCTGGATTCAAGAAGGATCGCTTCTACCTGTATCAAGCCCGGTGGCGACCGGACCTCCCGATGGCGCACATCCTGCCTCACTGGAATTGGCCCGAGCGAGTTGGGCAAGTGACGCCCGTGCACGTGTACTCTTCCGGCGACGAAGCGGAGCTGTTCCTCAACGGCAAGTCGCTTGGCCGCAAGAAACGAGGTCAATACGAGTACCGATTCCGATGGGACGACGTCGTGTATCAACCTGGAACGCTGGTGGTCAAGACCTTCAAGAACGGCAAGGAATGGGCGACGGACACGGTTTCAACCACGGGCGATGCCTCGCGCTTCGGGCTCACACCTGACCGCAAGACTTTGAAATCGGATGGCAAAGACTTAGTCTTTGTGACCGTCGCGATCCAGGATGACAAGGGCCGAACGGTGCCCCGTTCGCATCCACGTATCGAGTTCTCCGTTTCCGGTCCGGGCGAGATCGTGGCGACCGATAATGGCGATGCGACCGACTTCGATCCGTTCTATTCCACCAGTCGGCAAGCGTTTAATGGATTGGCATTGGTGATTGTGAAAGCGAAGAAGGGAGCATCGGGCGAGGTCGTGGTGACGGCATCCAGCAATGGAATGCGAGCCGGGACCACTTCGATTTCGGTTGGTAAATAGCCCCGCGAATATGTCCAAAACTTACGCCGAGTAGCCCAGCCGTGGCGAAGCCGTCGGATAATCTAGTGCGGTGTCTCGCAATGGCGCGGGGTCATGCCAATTCGACTCATGTTGCTGAATCTCGCCTCCACCCTCGTCGCCGCCTCGCTTTCGAATGCTTCGCATCGTCCGCCTGCGGTGCCTCTGATCACCCACGATCCGTACTTCAGCTTGTGGTCGCGAACGGACAAGCTGACCGACGGACCCGTTTGCCACTGGACGGGCACGCCGCAACCCCTGACCAGCCTCATTAAGGTCGACGGAAAAGTGTTTCGACTCATGGGTTCCGAACCGGGCTCGATTCCGGCGATGGCGCAGACCGGGTTGGCGGTCACACCAACGCGCACCACTTACAGCTTCTCGGGAGAAGGAATCGAGGTTGCGCTTCGCTTCACGAGTCCCCTGTTGCCCAACGATTTGGACCTCTTCTCGCGCCCGGCCAGCTACATCACGTGGTCGGTACGGGCGACAGATTCGGCCAGTCATAAGGTCAGTGTTTACTTCGATGCCAGCGCGAAGCTGGCGGTGAATGAAGGAACCCAGGAAGTAACGTGGAAGGCATCGAAACTGGGAGATTTGAACCTGCTGAAGGTGTCCAGCGTGGACCAACCGGTGCTCGAAAAGCGTGGCGATAACCTCCGAATCGACTGGGGTCATCTGCTGCTCTCCTCCTCGGGCCAGGCGTTCTTCGACAATTACAATCGGTTTATCGACAACGGAACCATCGATCGCAAGAGCCCTGCTCAAT
Organism: uncultured Fimbriimonas sp.; assembly: GCA_945952345.1. Taxonomy (GTDB): domain Bacteria; phylum Armatimonadota; class Fimbriimonadia; order Fimbriimonadales; family Fimbriimonadaceae; genus Fimbriimonas. The sequence goes on along the minus strand of CAMFIS010000071.1, from coordinate 8,428 downwards.
CGCCCAGCGAAGCAGCCGTCGCGCCGAATGCCGGAACTATTCTCGACTTTGGCACTGTTCGTCAGGCGGTTCGGGCGCAACACATCGTCCTCGGCTATGACGACGAATACAGCATCCAGCTCATGCACCACGACTTGCGTCCCTACTGGCGACGAAACGGGATGACCGGCGAGCAGATGGTGGCGCAAGCCGAGAAGGACTACGCCTCGGTGGAATCGCAGTGCGAGAAGTTTGACCGCGAACTCATGGCCGACATGGAGAAGGTTGGTGGCGCAAGTTATGCCTACCTTGGAGCCTTGGCATACCGGCAAGGATTCGCTGCTCAAAAAGTCGTCGCCGACGCCAATGGCCAGCCGCTCATGTTCAGCAAAGAGAACTTCAGTAATGGCTGTATCGGCACGGTGGACGTGCTCTACCCCGCCGCACCTCAGATGCTTTTGTTCAGCCCGACGCTCATGAAAGCCTCGATGACGCCCTTGATGGAATACGCCGCGTCGCCGCGTTGGAAATTCCCGTTTGCTCCCCACGACATGGGCCAGTATCCGAAGGCGAATGGCCAGGTTTACGGCGGTGGCGAATTCACCGAGGAGAACCAGATGCCGGTCGAAGAGTCGGGCAACATGATCATCATCCTCGCCGCGCTGGCGAAGATCGAGGGGAACGCGAAGTATTCCGAAAAGTATTGGCCACAGATCTCCAAGTGGGCCGAGTACCTCGCGAGCAAGGGCTTCGATCCCGAGCGCCAGCTCTGCACTGACGACTTTGCCGGCCACCTTGGCCATAACGTCAATCTATCGGTCAAAGCGATTGTCGCATTGGACAGCTACGGATACCTGGCCGCAACTCTCGGCCACGCCGAGGAAGCTAAGAAATATCGAGCCTTAGCGAAGGAATTTGCCTTGCGATGGGTGAAAGAAGCTCGCGACGGCGATCACTACCGTCTCGCCTTCGATCAACCCGGGACCTGGAGCCAGAAGTACAACTTGGTTTGGGATCGCCTGCTTGGATTCAAGTCGTTCCCGGCGTCGGTTGCGACCGCCGAAATGAAGTACTACCGAACGAAGCAAATTCATCCGTACGGTCTACCACTCGATAATCGCCGAACCTACACCAAGCTCGACTGGGAAGTGTGGACCGCGACCCTTACGGGCAAGCGAGACGACTTCGAAGTGATCGTGGATCCTATCGTCGCCTTCCTCAATGCATCGCCGAGTCGCGTTCCGATGAGCGATTGGTACGACACGGTCAGCGCCAAGCAGGAAGGTTTCCAAGCTCGCTCAGTGGTCGGCGGCGTATTTATAAAGATGCTGGATTCTTCGATGTGGGCCAAGTACGCCAAGCGCGATAAGAACACCGCTTCCAACTGGGCGGCTTTGCCTGTCGAACCGAAGATGGGAATCTTCCTCCCGACCGCAAAGGACGGCTCGACTGATTGGAAGTGGGTTGAACACAAACCCGCCGACGGCTGGATGGAGTTCGACTACGACGATTCCAAGTGGGGCACGGACAAGGCTGGCTTTGGGGAAGGCGACAATCGGGGCGGTGAAGTTCGAACTCCGTGGCGGACGCGGGATATCTGGCTGCGAAAGACTTTTAACGTCGGCGCGATGGACCCGAACTTCTTGCGATTGATCCTCGCTCACGACGATGGCGCTGAGGTTTACATCAACGGCATTCGAGCTCTTGTTGCTCGAAATGCTTCCGGTTATGAGACTTACAAGCTCCCGAAGAAAGTCATTGCTAGCCTTAAGGCGACGAACAACATCATCGCGATTCACTGTCACGACGACGGCGGCGATCGGTACATCGACGCTGGTTTGGGAATCGTCGATGGACGGTCATAGGACTGCACCCTCGATGCTTGCCTTAAGGGAGCCGTTATGAGCCATACACTGGTTTCTTCCAGCGTCACTTCGTTCGACGCAGAGGTCGGAACCAGTGCCACATCTGACTCCAAACTCATAACTCAAAACTCACGACTAATTGGTGGAGTTGGGGGGATTCGAACCCCCGTAAATCCGACGATGGCATTTAGGAAAACACGCTTCCCTACCGAATTGCACGGATGGGAACTACCCCCATCTCCGGTCTGATATCCGTTTCGGTGCTTCTGAAACCCGCCATCCGAACCCGTTTTCGAGGAACGGCGCAACGCGCCTATGACTCTACTCAAGATCCCCGGACTCCCGTTCGGGCCGCTACGCCTATGTTTTGCGGTGCCTGTCCGATCTCGGCCACAACCCCAGTTGTAAGGATGTTGGACGATCCTAAGGCAGTTTTGTTCAAGAAGAATGACCCAGGCATTCTGGCCCACCGTGACTGAGGTTGGATTTCGGACGTTGGAAATTCCATGGTAGCCTGCCCGGATTAGTGGTGGCACCAAGGACTATTCATGCGTGAGGCGAACAAGATTCCCAAGAGAAGTTCTGAAGAAGTCGCGGCCTCCGGAATCGAGGGGCTTGACGATATCCTCGGCGGAGGCTTCACTCTCAATCGCCTGTACCTAGTAGAAGGTGTCCCCGGCTCCGGAAAGACCACGCTGGCCTTGCAGTTCCTCTTAGAGGGTGCCCAAAAATCTGAGCCAGTTCTGTACGTCACGCTCTCGGAAACCGAAGAAGAGCTGCGTGGCGTCGCAACATCTCATGGCTGGAGCTTGGACGGCATCACCATTCGCGAGTTGATGCCCACCGAACAAAGCCTTCAGCCGGACGACCAATACACGATGTTTCATCCGTCGGAGGTGGAACTAAGCGAAACGACGAAGACGATCCTGAGTGACGTGGAGAGGATTCGACCCGCCCGGGTTGTGTTCGATTCGCTATCCGAACTCCGCCTTCTTGCCGGGAATCCCCTGCGCTACCGCCGCCAAATCTTAGCGCTCAAGCAGTTTTTCAACGGTCGCCAGTGCACAGTCATGCTTCTAGACGATATGACCAGCGTCAGCCATGACCTGCAGGTGCAGAGCATCGCCCACGGGGTTATCCGCCTCGAGCAGTTGTATCCCGAGTACGGTGCCGAGCGACGGCGTCTCATCGTGATGAAGTACCGAGGCGTTCGTTTTCGAGGCGGCTATCATGACTATGTCATTCGCCGAGGCGGGTTGGAAGTCTTTCCTCGCCTGGTTGCAAACGAGCATGGCTCACCGCCAACCTTTGCAAGCCTTAGCAGCGGTCTCAATGAAGTCGACAAGCTCCTCGGCGGTGGCTTGGAAAGCGGTACCAGTACGCTTGTGCTCGGCGCGGCCGGAACCGGAAAGTCCACACTTGCCATTCGGTTTGTCGCGAGCGCGGCCGAACGAGGCGAAACCGCCGCCATCTTTGCCTTCGATGAGAGCCGACAAACGCTTTTGACGCGAACCGATGGGCTGAACATTAACCTACGTACCCACATCGAATCGGGTCGGGTCATATTCCGACAAGTCGATCCCGCAGAAATGTCTCCGGGCGAGCTAGCGCACGCCATCCGCAAAGAGGTTGAAATAAACAATGCTTCGATTATCGTAATCGACAGCTTGAACGGCTACCTAAATGCGATGCCTGAGGAGCGCTTCCTCGTTGTGCAGCTCCACGAACTTCTCAGCTACTTGGGCCAGCAGGGCGTGGTAACAATCCTGATCAGCGCTCAGCCTGGACTTATCGGCTCGGCGATGAGCTCACCAGTCGACGCGAGTTACCTTGCCGACTCCGTCATTCTCATGCGCTATTTCGAAGCGGTCGGGGAGGTTCGCCAGGCCATATCGGTCATGAAGAAACGGGGTGGAGCTCATGAGAGAACCATTCGCGAGTTCTGGATGGACAGCCAAGGAATTCACGTTGGAGAGCCACTGCGGGAGTTCCGAGGCATTCTTACTGGGGTTCCGACCTACGGTGATGCACCCCCTTCTGAAAGGAATACCGAGTGATTGCCGTCGACCGGCACGATATCGAACTACGGATTCTGGCCATTACCCCCAGTATCAAAGATGGGGAATTAACCCAATCCGTATTGGAAAGGGCAGGTATTTCCTGCCATCGCTGCCTCGCGCTTAGTGAACTGATAACCGAGTTGAAAGTCGGGGCGGGGGCGATCCTCTTGCCTGAGGAAGTTGCGACCAACGAGCGGGACGCTCCGTTAGCCGAATGGCTGAACAACCAGCCTCCTTGGTCCGACCTGCCCGTGTTGATCCTTGCCCGACCTGGGGCTGACTCGACCACCGTCGCCCACGCGATGGATCTGCTCGGAAACGTGACTGTCCTCGAGCGTCCGATGCGAGTCGCATCTTTGGTAAGCACCGCCCGATCTGCCTTGCGAGCTCGCCTACGGCAATACCAGATCCGCGATGACCTACTCGAACGAAACAGAATCGAACGAGAGTTGCGCGCAGCCGATCGACACAAAGACGAATTCCTTGCTATTCTCGCCCATGAACTTCGCAATCCATTGGCGCCCATTCGCCATGCACTCGACATCCTCAAGCTCAGAGGTTCGCTGGACCATTCCTCCGAAGAGTTGCGCGCAATCATTGAGCGGCAGGTTAATCACATGGTTCGCATCGTCGACGATTTGCTGGAAGTCTCGCGTATAAGCACGGGCAAGATTGAGCTTCGTAAGGAAGTCTGCTACGTCGCCGATGTTATCGATTCCGCGATCGAAACCAGTCTGCCGATCATCAACGGAAAGAACCATACGCTCAATGTGATGCTTCCCGCCGTACCGATCCGTGTGATTGGCGACCCTGTCCGCCTCGCACAAATTTTCTCGAACCTCCTGACCAACGCGGCGAAATACACCGACCCCAACGGCACGATTACGATCGAAGTCTCGGCAAACGACGCTTGGTTCGACGTAAAGGTGATCGACAACGGCACGGGAATCTCATCGGAGATGCTGCCGCAGGTGTTCGAGATGTTTGCCCAAATCGACCGAAATGCAAAGCGGTCGCAAGGGGGCCTTGGAATCGGACTGAATCTGGTTAGAAGCTTGACCGAAATGCACGGCGGCTCGATACAGGCAAGCAGCGATGGCCTTGGACAAGGATGCCGATTTATCGTTCGGCTTCCCCAGGATTTGTCGGTTGAGAAATCTTCTTCGGACGAAACCCCTCAAGAAGTACATGTCAACCACCGATTTCTGGTTGTCGACGATAATCGCGATGCAGCGGCGATCTTGGGCCATCTGCTGGAATTGTTTGGCGCGGAAGTGAAGATTGCCCACAATGGCACCCAAGCTCTAACGATCATTCAAGACTACAATCCATCGGCGGCGATTCTGGATATTGGAATGCCCGATATGAGTGGCCACGAACTGGCCCGAAGAATACGAGAAATGCCTCAGCACCAAAACATCCGGCTGATCGCGTTGTCGGGCTGGGGACAAGGCGACGACCGACGAAAATCCAAGGAATCTGGCTTCGACGATCACCTCGTGAAGCCGGTGGATATCGAAGTCTTGCAGAACCTCCTCAGGTCGCTTTGACCTTTGCGCTCTTGGTTCGCTTAACGACGTAGAAGGTTTCACTGATGCAGATTCAAGATCGTGTTTTTGTGGTGACGGGTGCGTCGATGGGGATTGGCGAGGCGACGGCCCGGGCCCTGGCTGCCAAAGGTGGAAAGGTGGCGCTGCTTGCTCGCAGCACCCAGGCTCTGCGAACTCTCTCTCACGAATTGCCGGACAGCTTTGCAGTGACCGTGGACATGACGGATTTTGCCGGTGTTCGAGAGGCCGTTAGCAAGGTCCATGAGCATTACGGACAGATCGATGGATTGGTGAACAACGCGGGCCGCAGCTACGGATCGACGATCGAGAAGATCGATCCGGCCGTGTTCGATGAGATCTTCCACCTCAATGTTCTTGCCCCGATTGTCGCGATTCAAGGCGTGATTCCGATCATGCGTTCTCAGGGCGGCGGCTCGATCGTGAACGTCAACTCCGGCACCGCGTTCATGACGATTCCTGCCTACGGAGTTTATTCCTCGTCGAAGCGAGCCCTGCTCGGCTTTTCGATGACGGCTCGGGCTGAGTTGGAGCCCGACGGAATTGTGGTTGGCGAAGTGTATCCCGGCGTGACGGCCACCAACTTCGGCAAGAACCGAATGGTGAACGAGGCCGGGGATGGACCCGCGGGAAGCTACGCCGAAGGGGACACTCCGGAGTTCGTGGCCGGTCTTATTGTCCAAGCCATCGAAGAAGGTGGTGCGCAGTACTTTGCCAACGATTACATTCGGAAGCTGGCGGGAGTTTTGTAACTTACTTATCGCCCGACCTTTAGGACTTGGGAATTACTGTGGGTCATATGGCCCGAGGGTTGAATTATGGATTTCTTCCATGACCGCCCAATCCACTTCCGGGGCGTATTCGAGCATCTTCTCGTTCTGCTGCTCGATGCCGTAGTCGTTGTTAAACTTGTCGCGAAAGGCTTTGGTGAACTTACAATTCCACAGATACAGGTTGTAATACTGATCGAGTTCGGAGAGGTCCTGCCCGACGGTTCCTGCCTCGATCGCAAGATACACCCGCAGCGGTGGGCCGATATCGGGATCGACATAGTACTCCTCACTGACGTGATTTGGCACAGGGAGCTTTAGCTCCATAGCCGAATTGATCTCGTCCTCGGTGAGGTGAACCATGTTAGAGCTCATCGACAAGCTCCAATCCTAGCTCCTCGGCATACTGTAAAGCGTAAACCTCGAGCTGTGATTCCCTGAATTCGTACCAAGCCTTCTCAACTCCCAGTTCGTAGACAGTCTCCTTAAACTTTCGAAATGGTTTTCGCTGTTCGAGAACTTCAAGAAGTTGAATTCGATTTTCCCCGGATTGAACCTCTGCAAAGTCCGACATCCAACGGAAACCCTGTCGACTTGGAACATCCTTGATTGGAAGAAATCGCTCGGGATCCTCTTCCATTTCACCGAACGTCAGCATCTCGTCGTCATCATCGCCGCCGTCATCGCCGCCAAAACGGATCTGGTTCGACTCAAGATCGAGGAAATATCCAAAATCGACCTGATCTCCGCCCATGTCGACCGCTTCGATGAAATCTGATTTTAAGACTTTTCTCGCCATATTTCTAGACTCACTCATTGTTTGGCAGATTTTAGAATTCTAGCATCGTATTCCCGATTCAATGAATTGGTCGGTCTGTGGCTCGTGCCGACCATCTTCCTGCTCTTTCTCGGGCGAGGGCATCGCAGAACCCTCAGCAGGGCCTGATCGCCATCTTTGTTCAGGGTAACGAAAATGTAGATTTTGTTGCATATTCATCCATGTAACATCCTGCCAAAAGCGCTATACTGAACCATATGGTTCAGTATAGTCAAACCCACTTTGATGCGGCGTTCGGCGCACTCTCCGATACGACGAGGCGAAGCATATTGGAGCAACTTGCGCGAGCGGATGCTTCGATCACTACGCTCGCCGAACGTTTCCAAATGACACTGACGGGCATGAAGAAACACGTTGGCGTCCTCGAGAGAGCCGGACTGGTTAGCACCGAAAAGGTTGGGCGCGTCCGAACTTGCAGGCTTGGGCAGCGAGGACTAGAAGCCGAAGCGGCTTGGATCGAAGGCTATCGTCAGCTTTGGTCTGAGCGATTCGAGCAACTGGACAATGTTGTGGCGGAACTAAAAGAGAAGGAGAATAGAATTGGAAACAACTAAAGTAGAGCAAAGATCTGACCTCGAACTCGTGGTCACTCGAATCTTCGATGCGCCTTCGAACCTGGTGTTCGAGGCATGGACCAATGCGGACTTGCTCCAAAGGTGGTGGGTGCCAAAGTCGTTTGGGATTGAACTGCTTTCGTGCGAAATCGATGCCCGCGTCGGTGGGCAATATCGATTGGTTTTCCCTTTCGAAGACTCGACGATGGAGTTCTTTGGAACGTATGTGGAGGTCGTGCCGAACTCACGTCTGGTTTGGTCCAATGAAGAAGGCGACGGCGAGACGGTTACGACGGTGACCTTCGAAGAAACGAATGGCAAGACGCTGGTGACCTTGGTGGATCGCTATCCGTCGGAGGAAGCTCTCGAGTCGGGATCGACCAACGCGATGCCAGAGGCATTCGATCAACTGGGCGATCTCCTCGCCAGCCTGGGATAATGGTCAGAAAATGAAATATACGAATCACTTTGCTTTCCGGCTAATGGCCTCCTGCTTGATGTCGCTGGTTGTGACTCTTGATAGCGCACAGTCCAAACCATTGAAGGGCTATGCGCCGGTCAACGGGCTCAAGATGTATTACGAAATCCACGGGAGCGGTAAGCCAGTGGTGCTGCTGCACGGCGCGTTCATGACCATCACCAACAACTGGACGGGATGGATCAACAAGCTTTCGAAGACTCGAAAAGTCATCGCGGTTGAGATGCAGGGACACGGACGAACGGCGGATATCGACCGCGACTTCACTTCTGAAAACCTCGCCGACGACGTGGCCGGGCTGCTTTCATATCTCAAG
>CAMFIS010000070.1 GCA_945952345.1 uncultured Fimbriimonas sp. | reverse complement strand
GAGCCGACGACGACCTTGGCTTTAGGAGGTGGACTGTTGGCGCTGGTCCGTACGCGTCGACCTCGAAAAGCATGAAACAGGAAACCAAGCACGATATCGCGATCGACCTGGCCGAGCTTCTCGGCCAGATTTTGCGTGCTCCGGTGAGCGTGATGGGGACGCAGGAGCTGGCCTCGCAGTGCGGCTACTCGCGCTCGCATTTGACGAGGGTTTTTCAGGAGTTGTGCGGCGAATCGCTAGGCGTTCTGCATCGACGGATTCGTTTGGAGCGAGCCGCGTATGGTTTGCGGCGTGGGTGCTCTGTTCGCGATGCGTCCATCTTGGGTGGATTCGGTTCGCCCGAGGCATTCTGTCGGTCTTTTCAGCGGGCGTACGGCCAGACTCCGCGTGCGTTTAGCGGTGGTCGGGCGGAATGGAAGCTGTTCTCGCCGGACGGGCTGCACTGGAACGAGCACATGGACGAGACCTTCGAGGATCGTACGTTGCGGCTTCGGTACGAGACGCAGCTGGAGCGGTCGCCCTCCTGGAGGCTGGCGATGACGCAGCACGTCGGCAACTATTCCCAGCTCTGCGATATGTGGGAAAAGGTGCCGTTCGTCGAGGACCGGCGGTGGATGACGGTATATCTGGACAACATGTGGACATGCCCGAGCAAGCACCTAATGCGGGCGTACTTGGGTTATGTGTTGTTGCCTGGGGAGGCTCCTTTGCCCGGTTTTCAGTTGCTGGAGATGCCGACAATGTTGACCGTGAAGACGAAGCGGTTTGTGGAGCGATGCGAACGGAACGAGGCGTGGTCTTATTTCAGCGGGGTGTGGCCGGATTCGACTTGGTCGTGGGATGAGTATGAGGATTGGCCGCTGCCGTTCGAACGGGTTCGGACGCGGGCGTGCGTTGGTTTTGTGAAGGGGTAGTTTTTAGTTTTGAATCGGGAGGCTGTCGTTATGGTTGGTTGGCCTGTTGGTGAGTGGCGACGGATTGGGGATTTGGCCGCCTCGCGGCGAGGTCGCTCATTGGTTCATGCGTGAGAGATTGAGGCAATTCACCGCTCCTGGGACTTATGCAGTTATGGCTTACTGACCCAGCCCTGCTCGTTCGCTCGCTTAGGTTCACTCCGCTTGGACTGGGCTAATTTGGAGCCGCACCTTCGGCGCTGGGTTGTCGGCGATTTTGGCTGGTCGATGAGGCGAGAGTATGGTTCGAACGGGTTCGGACGCGGTTTGTAAAGGGGTGAGTTTTTCCTTTGATTCGGGAGGCTGTCGTTACTCCCCCGGTTCGCAAGCTCACTGACCCCTCTCCAAGAAAGGGGTGGCTCGGCTGGTGGGTGAAACTTGCTTGGAGTGCGGCGATTTATCGGCGCTTTGTCCTGCGAGATTCATCTCGCTGTTACCAAATAATGTCATTTTAGGTCTGACTTGCACAGGCGGTCCCGATGATGCTCCGCCTCCTTCCCTCACTACGCTCGCGGGATCTAAGGAGACGCCTATGCCCCAACAGGCTGCTTCGTAAGAGCACTGCCTTCTCCCAGGCTCGCTTCGCTCAAGCCAGAGGTCGAACACAGTGGCACGATAATAAGTCGAATCGGTTAAACTTCGCCCATGAATCGCCTTCGCGCATTGTCGATCCTCGCTTTGACCTTTGTATGCGTGGGAGGGGCCGTTGCCCAGGACCAGCAGAACCCTGCTCAGGCGCCCAAGCAAGAAGCTCCTAAGGGCAAGCGGACCATGACGGTGGAGGACTACAAGCAGTGGGAGCGGCTGGCGCTCGCGGCGATCTCCAACGACGGCCGGTTCCTTGCTTACCAGGTGAACAAGGTCGACGCTGATGGATATTCGGTGGTGCGGAAGATCGACGGTCCGGAGCGGTCGGTGTTGCCGAACGGGACGCGGCCAGCATTCTCGGATACTTCCAAGTTCGTGGGCTACATCTACACGCTGCCCAAGGCGGAGATGGACAAGAACAACGAGATGCGACGACCGAGCCCAACGAAGCTGGGATTGCGGAACCTCGAGACGGGCGACGAGAGGACGATCGAGGATATCGCGAACTTCGACTTCTTGAAGGATAGCGACATGGTCGTGGCGCTTCGGCCCCGCATGCCTGCCCCAATTGGACCGGGCATTCCTCCGGGACCGCCATCGCCGCCGACCAACGATCTTTTGATTTTCAATGCAGGTGGCGGCGAGCCGATCGTGATTTCGAACGTGCAGACGTATGGCCTGAACGATAGTGAGACATTAATCGGCGTGCAGGTGACTTCGGGCACGGGCTACCAATCGTTCGAGGTGATCGACGTGAAGACAGGCGCGATTCACCCCATCTACACCGGCAAGGACGAGGTGGTTTCGTTTAGCTGGGCCAAGCATGCCGACGTGCTGTCGCTGGCGATCGCGAAGGGCGACGAGAAGAAGGAAGGGAACAACCACCGCATTTGGAGGGTGGGAGGATTTGGCGAGAGCATCTATCGGCAAGAACTCGATCCGTCGACTTTCCCCGGCTTCCCGGCGGGAATGAAGATCGGTGAGGGTATGCGCGTAGGTCCAAGCGAGGACGGAGCGAAGATTGCGATTTCGATTCTGCCGTGGTCGGATAAGCCGAAGCCGACGAATCCGCGCGACAAGGCGGGCGTAGAGATTTGGAATACGAAGGACATCCGTCCGATGCCTCTGCAGAAGCGGATGGCGGCTCAAGATCGGGGTCGAGGCATGCTGTATGTGTGGGATCCGAAGGCGAACACGCTGACAAAAGCATCGCCGGGTAAGGACGGCGAGATTCCGGCATCGAACGTGACCACTTTTCTCTCGAAGGATATGGGCAAGGCGGTTTCGATCGATGGAACGCCGTATGCCTCGCCGGTAACGAACGGCATCAACTACTCCGATGTCTGGCTAACTGACCTTGCGACTGGTGACAAGACGAAGGTTTTGACCAAGCATCAGTTCGGCGTTTCGCCGAGCGAAACGATGCGGTATTTCGCCTACTACGAGAACAAGCTTTGGTGGGTGTACGACACGACGACGAAGAAGGCGACGGCCCTAAAGCCGGAGGGCGGCGGCAACTTCGAGGAAGTGCTGGACGACCATACAGTGGAGGTGAAGCCTCCCCAGAGTCAGCCGATCTGGCTGGATAAAGATGCAGGCGTCATCGTGCAAGACCAGTACGATGCGTGGCTAGCGGACCCGGCGACGGGCAAGATGAAGAAGCTGACCGACGGACGCAAGGACAAGGTTCAGTTCCGCTACATCGACACAACGCCCCAAGAGGATGCGCCGAAGCTGGCGTACCCGATGCACTTCCAGATGCTGGACACCGAAGGAAAGAAAGGCGGCATCTATGTGGTCGACGAGAAAGGCGCGGGTACGGTGGCGCTGATGGATGACGTGGTGGTTCGGCGGTTGATCCGGGCGAAGAACGCGGATCGCATGATGTTCACGATGGAGTCGTTCCAGAAATCGCCGGACGTGTACATCACGAACTTGGCGTTTACTCAGGCGAAGCCGGTGACGAAGACGAATCCGCAGCAGGCGGGCTTCTATTGGGGCCGATCTGAGGTGGTGTCGTACAAGAGCCGGTTTGGCGTGGAGCTTCAGGGCACGCTCATTTACCCGGCGAATTACGATCCCAAGAAGAAGTATCCGATGGTGACGTACATCTACGAGCGGCTGTCGGACGACAAGAACGCGTACCAGTTCCCGCTGGAATGGTCGGCGTACAACCTGCAGCACTTCAGCCAAAACGGATACTTCGTGTTCGAACCGGACATCGCGTATCGCAGCAATCGTCCGGGTGAGTCGGCGGTGGAATGTTTGGAGCCGGCCGTGGATGCGGTGCTGAAGAAGAACGTGGGCGTCGACCCGAGGAAGGTTGGATTGATCGGCCACTCATGGGGCGCGTATCAGACGGCGTTCGTGACGACGGTGAGCGACCGGTTTGCGGTGGGGGCGTGCGGCGCTCCGCTGACAGAGTTGACCTCGATGTACAACTCGTTCTATTGGAACAGCGGCACGCCGGATCAGGTGATCTTCGAGTCGTCGCAGGGACGCATGAAGGTACCGTTCTGGGAGGATCCGAAGGCTTACTTCGACAACTCTCCGGTGTGGCAGTCGGCCAAGCGCAAGACGCCGCTGCTGATGGCGTTCGGCGATGCGGACGGCGCGGTGGATTGGCACCAGGGTCAGTATTTGTTCAATACGCTGAGGCGCATGGGCAAGACGTGCGTGATGTTGGTGTATGCGGGTGAGAACCATAATTACACGCAGCGGCCGGATCAGTTGGATTACGCGCGGCGGCTGCGGCATTGGCTGGATGTGTATCTGAAGGATGCGAAGCCGGAGCCGTGGGTGACGGAAGGCGTGCCGTTTATTAAGCAGGGATCGTAATCCGGGAGCCGAGATCCGAGATCCGTGAACAGGGTCAGGTTTCTGGCAGGTTAGCGAAATTGCGAGTTAGCCGTATGAGATGCCGACTATCGTCGGGGTCGCTTATTCAGTGCGAGTGCGAGATATCAGTGCTAGACGCCGCTCCTCGGACTTGGACAGTTATGGCTCGCTTCCAGGGCATGCGCTCGCAAGCTCGCTCCAACCCTGGCTAAGGGTAGTGCCGCCCCCTTGGGGCTAGTTTTGCGGTGTGAGGAGTTTAGTGGGCAAGATTATTGAGCCGCTGCCTCGGGTCGAATAATCGAGTCAGGCAGTTGAATACCACGCCGCCGCCCCGAGGCTAAGAAACTATTTAGTCTCATGGCCGCGGATGACTCCTTCGACCGTCGAACCTTCTCGATTGGACCTGAGACGGCGGAGTTATCGGCTTCAAGGAGCCTCCATAGCTCTGCCCCGATAATCCGAATTGCTCCTTCTCCTCGCCACGGAGGCAGCACTTGAAGAGCTGATTGGCTGGAGCCGTCTTCTGCTCACTGTTCTCTGATTACTGATCCCTGAAAAATAACAAACCCCGGGAGGGCCCGGGGCGTATACCAATTCTTTAAATCTATCAGGACCTTGACCACATCCCACCCACCGGGGCCCTGCAAAACTTGGTCGAATCAGTACCCTGCTTACGCGCCAGCTCCATGGGGAGTTCAAAGCTTTTTCGCAAAATCTAGAAAAAACTTTGGACAGACCCAATGACGTGGTGGACCTGCTCGTCGGTGAGGTGCGGATGGATAGGAAGGCTGAGCACTTGCTTCGACACTTCTTCGGTGGCGTTCAGGTTCCACGACGGCGCGAATTCTAGATACGGCTTGTGGTGGTGGATCGGCACCGGATAGTAGATCATCGACGGCACGCCTTGTTCCTTGAGGTGGGCTTGGAGTTCGTCGCGCTTGGCCGATTTCACCGTGAACTGGTGGAAGGTGTGGTTGTTGCCCGGTGAGGTGATTGGAAGGGTGAGGCCGTCGATGCCTTCGAACGCCTTCAGGTAGGCGTTGGCAATCTCGATCTTACGCTTGCCCCAATCGCCGAGCTTGGTCATCTTGACTCGAAGAACAGCGGCTTGGATTTCATCCAGTCGTCCGGTGTAGCCGAGGTGATCGTAGTAATAGCGCTCGCGGCCCATACCGTGGACTCGAATCGAGCGGCAGCGCTCGTTAGTCTCGTCGTCGTTGGTGGTGATCATGCCGCCATCGCCGGCCGCGCCGAGGTTCTTGGTCACATAGAAGCTGAATCCGGCGGAGATACCGAAGTGGCCTGCAGGCTTGCCACTGTGCGTGCTCTCGATGGCCTGAGCGGCATCCTCGAGGATGACGAGATTGTGCTTTCGCGCGATCTCACCGATCATCATGACGTCGAAGAGCTGGCCGAAGAGGTGGATGGGCAGAATTGCCTTGGTCTTCGGGGTAATCGCGGCCTCGATTTTCTCCGGATCCATCATGAAGGTGGCGGGATCGATGTCGACGAAGACGGGCCTGGCGCCCGTTTGGACGATAGTCTCGACGCTCGCCACGAAGGTGAAGGCGGTGGTGATGACTTCGTCGCCGTGGGTGATCCCAGCGGCGTCCATCATAATTCGCAAGGCGTCGGTGCCGCTGTGAACCGCAATGGCGTGTTTGACCTGATGCAGGCGGGCGAACTCTTCTTCGAACAGGCGATTGTGATTGCCCAGAACGTAGTTGCCGGATGAGATTACTTCGTGGACAACGCTGTCGATTTCAGTCGCAAGATCCTTGTATTGCGCCTGAATATCATAAAAAGGAACCTGCATGGTGTACAGGTTCCAGTTTACTTAGCCGTCAGCGATTAGCTGTTAGCTTTTAGCGCTTAGATTCGTATTTGGATGCTTTCTCTCTAAGCGCTCATCGCTCATCGCTAGCCGCCAGCTATCCCAAGCTCGAGACCTTGACTGGGACGCCGCCCTGGTCCATCGACTTCCAGGCTGCTTCCGTGAGGCGAATGACTTCGAGGCCGCACTCGAATGGGGATTCGCATTCGATTCCTTTGGTGATGCAATCGAAGAAGTGCTGGTCGGGGGTGGTGCCACCCGCGATCGACTCGTAGACAATCTGATCCTTGGCAAGGTTGCGGACGGTGAGCTTGCCGCCGCGGACGAAGAAGCCGAGCTTGGTGCCCATAACCGTCATGTCTTCATGCCAGTTGGTGGCATCGCCGATGATGGAAATGGTCCCGACGGCGCCGTTAGCAAAGCGGATCGCGACGGCGGAATCGATGTCGACTTGGGTGCCGCGGAAGTCGCCGATGGCGGTGACGGTTTCGGCCTTGAGGCCGGTGGACCAAAGCATGATGTCGACGAAGTGCGAGCCGGTGTCGTTAAGCTGGCCGCCTCCGCTGAGGCCCGGATCTTGTCGCCAGGTACCCTTGGTTCCGACTTTCCACTCCTGGCAGTTGAGGCCCGAAATGAACTGGATTTCACCTGCTTCGCCGCTTTCGATCATGGACTTAATCTTGCGATAGACACCTTCGAAGTGACGCTGATAGCTGACCATGCCAACTTTTCCGGATTTGTCGCGGGCCGCGATGACTTTGTGGGCGTCGTCGACGGTCGTGACCATCGGCTTCTCGCAGCACGTGTGCTTGCCTGCTTCGAGTGAGTCGATGATCTGGGTCACGTGCTGGGTGTGCGGGGTCATGATCATGACCGCGTCCACGTCGCCCTGTTTCAGCAGGTCTTTGTAATCGGAAAACTCTTTCGCGTCCTTGGTGGCGGGGTGGGTCTCCTTCATTCGCGCGATGTTATCGGCGCTGGTGTCGGCCATGGCGGTGACGGTTGCGCCGCTGACTTTGAGGAGGTTGCCTACGCGATATCTTGCAAACCCACCGACGCCGATGAGTCCAAACCGAACTTGGTCCATATCGGTGTGAGTTTAGCCGGGCGGAATGTTAAATGAGGCGCGGATTGCTGAATTTATTTTGTCGCAATACCGGCTGAGGGCTCTTCGATCCTAGGCGTCAGCCATTTTCGAGCAATTGCCATAATATGAGCCGAAGATCCGAGCACCGATGGCTCAGATTCGACCGTTCGCAGGTAGTCGAAAAGTCGCGGCCGCTCCGCATCGTTCATCCGTGGTTCGAGGTCGGGCAGCAACCACGCAAACCCTTCGATTCCATGGAGCGAAATGTCATCGAATCCGGCTTCCGTAAGTTCGGCTTGAAATTCCTTAGGCTCATGGAACTTCGTGGTGGTGAAATAGTGCGGATGGTTTTGCGGGTTCCGATGCTGACCATCGGAGAGGTCCTGATTGACAATCGACTGAAAGTATTCGTCTTCCACAAACCCCCGGAAGTATCCGTCGTACAGCGAGGCGAACTTCGAAATGCACACGGTGAAGAGCTTGCCTCCGGGTTTGAGCACGCGCATGACTTCGGCCAATGCCTTTTGCCGATCGCGCTTGTCCGTCAGGTGGTAAAGGGGTCCGAACATCAGAACAACATCCATCGACTCGTCGCCAAAGCTTGTCGCTCGGGCGTCGCCGACCGAGATCGATGCCAGGGTGCAAGCTTGCATAAGCCGCTTTGCCATCTCGATGTGGCACTCCATGGCATCGACAAGGTGGACTTCGTAACCAAGGTTCGCTAGCCAGAACGAGTAGTGCCCGGTTCCTCCACCAAGATCAAGAATCCTGGCGGGAGGTTGGAAGAGATTCCGAACAAGAATATCCTTCGAGCGCTCGAATTCGAGTCGACCAAACGGCGACATGAGCCGCTCATGCTCGCGGCTCTCAAGATAATGTTCCGAGACCTCGTCGTTTAGGATATCCATGAATACTTATTTAATCGGATTTGCTCCGGGAATATGCAGGTGGTCCTGAGACCTCCACACGCCATTCTTACTGGCCAGACAGCCGCTGCAATTCTGGCTCGATGTCGATGCCAAAGACTTGTACGGCTTTCTGCGCCGAGCTCGAGAAGACACCACTCGAAGCCGACGGTAAATCTCCACTAAACTGTGCCTGCCCTCCCGAAAAGCTGATTGCGATTCGGATGTGCTTGCCCGCTTTTTGGGCAAAGATAAAGTAGTGTGGTTCAAACGTTCCACTCGTCACTCCTTTGTTTCCTGTGATGTCTTTCAGGAATTGCACGAGCATCGGTCGAGAACCAAAGGGAACTTCAGTCTGCTTTTCGAGATAGTTGGGTGGGGAACTGCCAGGTTGAACAACCACGGCTACTTTTCGAGGATCGAGGGTGGGGTCGTTTTGATCTGGAGGGCGCGTGGTGGCCAAGATTTGCACTTGGTCGGCATCGGTGAGGAATGAAAGGTACGACTCGACCTTTCCTGCAGGCGTCGAGAGGAAATATTGCCGGTTCGCCACGTAGGCAACAATGCCAACAATACAGGCGACGAAAAAAACTCGGATATGTACTCCCCTGATCCGCACTTTCTCTCAGACTTTCGACTAAGTTTGGGCCATTAAGTTCCCACATTTCGAGTCGATTCTTATAGGATTCTAACAGAAATGATGATTTGATAAAATAATTATCGCTCAAAACCACGCAATCCGGGTTCTCAGCGGGAACCTGGATGAATTGCTAGTCGGTGAAAATAGGACTAGAAAGTACTATGTTTGATTCCTAAAATCAATGTGTAGTGCTACGAAGTCTCCCAGATCTATTTAAAGAATTTGCATTGGAATGTGGGGGGAGCAGCGAACTTTATCAAAATCTATCTGTAAGAATCGCGCAAGACGATTCGATAATGGAGTTGGCGGACGCTTGTCCACCAAGCCAACCCGTGCCCAATCTACTGCTGTCCGCGGTTCATTATCTGCTTTTGACTGGTGTAAACGACCCTCTGCGGCGTTACTACCCCAGCCTCTCAGTTGAGGCCGAGAGCCCGGAGAGCGCATTTCCAGCGTTCCGTAAATTTTCCCAAGTCCACGCCGAGAAGATTCTTCCACTCTTGGAAGAGAGATTGGTGCAGACCAACGAGGTCGGACGATGTGCGTATCTCTATCCCTCGATGCTCACGCTTTCGGCGATGTTTCCCGAGCGTCCAATTCATCTGATTGAATTGGGTTCGAGTGCGGGCTTAAATCTGTTGTGGGATCATTACCGCTATCAGTATGGCGAGGATGAGCCAGTTGGGTTAATGGCGTCGGCTCTAACAGTCAACAGTTCATGGCGGGGAGAGAAGCGTCCGGACTTCTCACTCCCGACCCCAAAGATATCCAGGCGAACAGGAGTCGATCTCAATCCCATCGACCTCATGAACCAGGATCAGATCACGTGGCTCCAAGCCCTCGTCTGGCCCGAGCAATTCGAACGGCGGTCTCGATTGACCAAGGCTGTTCGGATTGCGATGGTGAACCCGGTTGAAATGGTGACAGGCGATGCCGTAGAAGAATTGCCAGGACTGCTCTCAGCGGTTGCCCCTACGGATGTGGCCGTGGTGTATCACACGCACTTCATCAATCAACTTTCCGATGATAGCCGCGCAAGGCTATTGGCGACGGTTCAGGAAGTTGGATCGAAACGCGATCTGATACATATTCATAACAACATCGAGCCACACTTACACGCGACGGTGTTTCGAAGTGGCGAGAGGATCGAAGTACCGCTGGCGAAGACGGATGGCCACGCGAACTGGATCGAGTGGCTAGTCTAGGCCCACCTATGGTAAACACATCTCGTGTCCGAATGGAATCTCTCGTCGGCCCAATCGGCGTTTGACCGAGGAGACGGCCAAACGTGGATCGAGGATTACCTGCAACAACCCGAGTGGCTGAACGAAGGGCTCCTGGCTCGCGTTCGCAGCTATAGTTCGAGTTGGCTCGCGCCGGAACAGATTTCGCCTGATGCTTTCTTTCGAATCGCGGGCCCAGGCGATGGCTTTATGTTCCCTCAGGATCTGGTGAAATGGAAGCGAGAGGTGGCCGTAATCGTTTCGTCTCGACCATCTCCGGAGGATCTCCCACCCTTGATCGCGTGGCGTGAACTCGATGGAATTTTGAACCTGGCGGATGGCAATCATCGCCTAGACGCCCTTCGCGAGTTGGGTCATAACGAAGCATGGACCATCGTTCACGATGGTCCATTGCGGAGTCCGGAAGAGATTCGCCAGCGGGCAGAGCGGCTAGCTGCGTCGCCGCCGCCGAAGCAGAGCTAGCGAACCAAGGCCCAGCACAACCATCGAGACCGGCTCGGGAACGACGTGGACCGCGAAGGGAAGTTTGCTGTTTCCGCTTCGGTAGATGCCGCCACTATGATACAGAGTGCCGGGAACGTGGGCTTCACGGAATTGAAGCGTATGAACGATTTCCAAACAGATGGAAAGTTTGTCGTGCAAAAGAATTAGTTACTTTGGATAGGTGAGGCGATTAGGGCGGAGCATCGCGTCCCAATACTGCTTCCATATCGGTACCGAATACTCTGGTTGCGGTTTTCCAGTCAGGGTTTCCGACGTTCGCCTGAGTTTGCTCGAGATTGGTTCCTTTGCAGACAATTCCACCGCAACTAAGGCAGATCGCGATTTCGATTCGATCTTTACCTTTAGTCGCCTCGATGAAGTGATGGGGATCGAAGCAAGAGGCCATCGTATGATCGCCATGGGTGATGTCGCCCAGAAATTGAATCGCCTCCTCTCGTTCACTTACAGTTGCGACTTTTTCGTGATAGAAGGGTTTAGTTTTGCTGGGCGGCCCATTTTCTTCATTGGCGATTCCCAATCCGGGCTCCGCGCTCTCGTCGTAGAATCGGGTGCTTCCCACGAGCGTCACCTTGTCGGCTGTGCGAATGAAGTCGACATATGGCTGGAGGCTGGCAGGAGGAGGATAGTGCGGCTTGGGCCTTAACACCACGTACCCTACGCCCGCGACAGCAAGGAGAACCAAGAGAGACAAAATGAGTTCGGGCCAGCGTTTGATACCCAATCATATCAAGAGACGTGTTCGATGGTCTAGGCATTCCGAACATGCAGCCCGAAACAACCTTGAGCTGAAGTTTATTTTAGTGTGCGTCTCGGCTGGCGGGACGCTTTCGGCTGCGAGACCTGTCTCGCTGAAAAATGGCGAGAATTTGGACCAAGCAAAAACAAAAAAGACCCCCAATTGGGAGCCTCAAATGTTTTGAACTTTAGAAAGCGGAGAGAAAAAACAGCTTCGACCTAGATATGTTGGCATCTGCAGTGCAGAGCCAAGTGCTTATCTTTTAAGGAGGTGATCCACCCACACCTTCCGGTACGGGTACCTTGTTACGACTTAGTCCCCCTTACCCCCCTCACCTTCGGCCGCTCCCTCCTTTCGGTTAGGCCACGGACTTCGGGTGAAGACAATTCAGGTGACTTGACGGGCGGTGTGTACAAGACCCGGGAACGTATTCAACGCAGTATAGCTGACCTGCGTTTACTAGCGATTCCGACTTTATGTAGTCGAGTTGCAGACTACAATCTGAACTGGGGGCGTATTTTTGGGATTGGCTCCACCTCGCGGTATTGCTGCCCTTTGTTGCGCCCATTGTAGCATGTGTGTAGCCCCAGGCGTAAGAGCCATGCTGACTTGACGTCATCCACACCTTCCTCCGGCTTACACCGGCGGTCTCTCGTGAGTGCCCGACTTTACTCGCTGGTAACACAAGACGTGGGTTGCGCTCGTTGGCGGACTTAACCGTACACCTCACGGCACGAGCTGACGACAGCCATGCAACATCTGTCTTCACGTCCCCTTGTGGGGGAGGAGCGCCTTTCAGCGCTTTGCGATCGATGTCAAACCTGGGTAAGGTTCTTCGGTTAGTATCGAATTAAACCACATGCTCCACCGCTTGTGCGGGTCCCCGTC
Organism: uncultured Fimbriimonas sp.; assembly: GCA_945952345.1. Taxonomy (GTDB): domain Bacteria; phylum Armatimonadota; class Fimbriimonadia; order Fimbriimonadales; family Fimbriimonadaceae; genus Fimbriimonas. The sequence continues at coordinate 4,251 of CAMFIS010000070.1, read as the reverse complement.
AATTCATTTGAGTTTCAACCTTGCGGCCGTAGTCCCCAGGCGGGATACTTAACGCGTTAGCTACGGTCACGAGAGGGGTCGATACCTCTCACGACTAGTATCCATAGTTTAGGGCGTGGACTACCAGGGTATCTAATCCTGTTTGCTACCCACGCTTTCGCTCCTCAGCGTCAGATAAAGCCCAGTAACCTGCCTTCGCCATGGGTGTTCCTCCTGATATCAACGCATTTCACCGCTACACCAGGAATTCCAGTTACCTCTGCTTTCCTCAAGTCTGCCAGTATGTAAAGCAGTTTCCGTGTTGAGCACTGGAGATTTCACTTCACACTTAACAGACCGCCTACGAGCTCTTTACGCCCAGTAAATCCGGACAACGCTTGCTCCCTACGTCTTACCGCGGCTGCTGGCACGTAGTTAGCCGGTGCTTATTCTTCAGGTACCGTCCTAAGTCTTTCCTGAAAAAAGGACTTTACAACCCTAAGGCCTTCATCGTCCACGCGGCGTCGCTGCATCAGGGTTTCCCCCATTGTGCAAGATTCCCAACTGCTGCCACCCGTAGGTGTGTGGGCCGTGTCCCAGTCCCACTCGTGCGGATCATCCTCTCAGACCCGCTACCCGTCGTCGGCTTGGTGAGCCATTACCTCACCAACTACCTGATAGGCCATGAGACGCTCCTTAAGCGAAAAACCGTTTAATGGAAAGGTGATGCCACCTCTCCGTCACATCTGGTATTGCTCCGGGTTTCCTCGGTATATCCCAGACTTAAGGGCACGTTTCTCATGTATTACTACGCCGTTCGCCACTACCCCGAAGGGTCGTTCGACTTGCATGTTTTAGGCACGCCGCCAGCGTTCGTCCTGAGCCATGATCAAACTCTCCGTAGAAATGTTTGACCAAATTACCTACCGAAGTAGGATTTGATTCTTTTTTACTCATTTGAACTGCTCTCAACCTCTCACCATTGCTGGATCGAAGGAGAGCATGACAGGTTGATTCTAGAGTATAATTTTTCGAATTCAACCGTCAAATCTGACTGTTCTTCCTCTTTATTCCGCTTTCAAAGAACTGTGTCCTCATCGGACGCAAGGAATATTGTTCCTCATTGCCACCCTGAGTGTCAACCCCTAATTCGAAAAATGTGGAAAAAGTTGAATCTTTGGTTCAATTACCCGCGTCTTGAACTCTTTGCGGGTGCTTCCGGATCGGACAATTCGTAGGCTGAATGCGATTTGGCGGCCCTTTGGTCGGCACAAATACTAACGAGTCCTCGTCGGATCCTGCTTTTCCATCGCACTCAAATACTCATCCCACGTCTTAGCCGGACTGTAGATGTGCGCTGGCTTCAGGCCCATCGCATCAAGATTCGCCTTTTCTTTTCGAACAAATTTGAGCATGGACTGCCAACGTCCGTTCTGGGTTCGGGGCGGATAAGCCAGATAGGCGGCGCGAAAGAAAACGACTGGGAAGTAAAACCGGATCCGCTTGCCTTGGAAAATTCCGTACTGCTTGGTCGACATCGGGATCGAGAACCACGCCATGTCGTCGGTGTAGGTGAGGCTCATTACGATGACCCTTCTCGTAAGTCCCTGGCGAGTGAACTCGACTGTCTCGTTGGGGATTGGAACGACTTCCGATTTCACGGTTTCATGCTTGAATTGCCAGTCTGCGCCTCGCTCTGGGCCCGACATATAGGCGTTGAGAAACTTGGCGATGGTCGCGTTGGAAGGTGCGTACTGGCCCCTGGGTGGAGGCAGATTCGCGGCCAGCCGGTCCCAATCACGGTGCTCAAGGGCGTCGGCGGCTTCCTCAAACTGGGTTCGAGTGAGCTTGGCTTGGTATCCAAATCCGCATGTGGCGGAAATGAGGAGCACACCGAGAATGAGAAAAACCCACTTCCAGCGCCCCTTCATTTCTTTATTGTAAGTCAGCAGTCGGCAGTTTGCAGTCGGCAGCTAAGAAAGACATTCCTTCTGCTAACTACTAACTGCAGACCATTCACCCATTCACATACTGCATCGCCGTCTCTGGGTACCGCTCGCCCACCGGCGGCTGAACCGATCCCAGCTCGGCCAAATCCGTCGGCGACAATACTAAAGAATCCGCCGCCGCGTTTTCTTCGAGGTACGGAATACGCTTCGTGCCGGGAATCGTGACGACATGCTGGCCCTGGGCCAAGACCCAAGCCAAAGCGATTTGCCCGGTGGTCGCCTGGTGTCGGTTCGCGACCGCCTGAACCTGGTCGACGATCGCCATGTTCGCCGCGAACGCCTCCTCGGCATAGCGAGGATTGTTTCTTCGCCAATCGTCAGCAGCAAAATCCTCGAGGGATTTGTACTTGCCCGTGAGGAATCCTCGCCCGAGAGGCGAATAGGCGACGAAGGTGATGCCCAGTTCGCCCGTGAGCGGAACAACATCATGTACGTAGTCTTGTGTCCACAGGGAGAGCTCACTTTGTACTGCGGCGATCGGGTGGACCTTATGGGCGCGGCGAATCGTATCGGCGGAAGGCTCGCTGAGGCCAATGTGTTTAATTTTTCCTGCCTGAACGAGTTCAGCCAGGGCGCCTACCGTCTCCTCGATCGGAACCAGAGGATCGACCCGATGTTGATAATATAGATCGACATGGTCGACGCCTAGGCGAGCAAGGGATAGGTCGATACACTTGCGGATGTACTCCGGCGTGCCATCGACGATCCACGGGGAGCTTGCCGCGACCTGGTCTTGGTGCGAGGTCAGCGTCCGGTCGAAAACATTGGCGAACTTCGTCGCGAGGAAGATCTGATCGCGAACCTGCGAGACTCGGTGCGAGAGCAGTTTCTCATTTTCGCCTTGTCCGTACAAATCGGCGGTATCCCAGTGGTTTACGCCAAGCTCGAGGGCTCGGTCGAGGACGGCTAAGTTCGAGTCCAGCTCGCCGCCAGGACCGTACGCCCAGCTCATTCCCATGCACCCCAAGCCAATGCGGCCAAACGACTGCGAACCAATCACGTGTTGCTTCATGGACTACTTCTACTCTGATACGTGCGGCCTTGTTGCCTGGATTTGAGCTCTGCTAATGGCTGTCGTAGCGGCTTACGGCTGAATTTCGGATATCCTAACTCCCGTGCGCGTTCAACGCATCATCTTCTCGCTCACGACCTTCCTCGGTTCGGCCCTATTGTTCTTGGTCCAGCCGATGGCGGCGAAGATGCTGCTCCCGATATTTGGTGGATCGCCCGCCGTATGGACCGCCGCCATGCTCTTCTTCCAAGTTGCGCTCCTGGGCGGCTACGCCTATGCCCACTTCTCAAATAAGGTCCTAAAGCCGCACCGGCAAGTTTGGCTGCATCTTGCTCTCCTCGTGGTCGCTGCACTAACGCTCCCTGTCTCCACCCATAGCCAAGTCTTTAAGTCCTTCGAGTCCAAAGCTACCGATTCCTCCCAGCCGGCGCTCTTAGTGATCTCGTTGCTCGCCCTCACGGTCGGAGCCGGATACTTCATTGTCTCCAGCGGCGCACCGACTCTCCAGCGTTGGTTCGCTTCGACCAGCGATCCGCAGGCGAAGGATCCTTACTTCTTGTATGCGCTCAGCAATGCGGGATCGATGGTTGGCCTGTTTGCTTATCCATTCATTGTTGAGCCCCGAATCGGCCTCGCCGAGCAAGCCAAACTGTGGGCTCTTGGGTTCCAGATTCTTATCGGCCTGTTCGTCGTATGTGCGGTCATCCTCATTGTAGAGGAGCGTAAGACCAAAGCCGACGAAGCCGTAGCCGAACCGGTCCTAGACGATAAACCCGTCACTTGGGATCAGCGTCGCCGATGGATGTTCTACGCGGCCATCCCTTCATCGCTCCTGCTCGGCGCGACTAGCTATATTTCCAGCAACATCGCTCCGGTTCCGCTCATCTGGGTGGTTCCGCTGGCGACGTACCTGCTCACATTTATTCTTGCGTTCGCGTCAAAGCCGCTGCTCAAAGCGGGGCAAATCGCGCGCTTCCTCCCCATTCTTGTGGTACCGCTTGCCTTCACGCAGTGCATCGAAGCGACGGAGCCTTTGCTCATGCTGGCCGGGTTTCACGTGGTGGTTTTGCTCGCCGCAGGTTGGATGTGCCATTCGCTGCTGGCCGAGCAGCGTCCATCGGCGAACCACCTTACCGAGTTCTATCTTTGGCTCTCGGTCGGTGGAGCGCTGGGCGGACTCTTCAATTCGCTCATCGCTCCTCATATCCTGTCTCTTATACACATCTGACGCTGCCGACGACTCCTTACGTG
>CAMFIS010000069.1 GCA_945952345.1 uncultured Fimbriimonas sp. | reverse complement strand
GAAAGCCGAAAGCCGAAAGCCGAAAGCCGAAAGCCGAAAGCCGAAAGCCGAAAGCAGTCCCGATTCGCTTGATGCTCTCGGGATGCCGCCGAGACGCAAAAGCCAAAGCCGACGTCATAAATGGTGACAGGCAATCCTCTCACCGAAAAAACTAAACTAGCAATATGCTCATCGCCGCGCTCGCCAGCGCCATGTCGCCGATCGCCAAGCTCGATACGATCAAACCCATCAAGCCAGGCGCGGTCTACCTCGTCCCGACAAAGGAAGACCTTTCTCAACCTGCAGTCGAGATCAAGCAAGGCAACAAGGTTTACGACTTCAAGAACGTAACCTACGCAGGATCGCCAGACAGCGTCGAACCCGACCAGCGCAAGGGCCTCGGCATCCGAGTCATCGGCAACAATATCACAATCAAAAACCTCAAGGTGCGGGGCTATAAGGTGGCGCTCATGGCGATCGGTTGCAAAAACCTCAAGCTCATCGACTGTGATCTCAGCTACAACTGGAAGCAGCACCTCGGCTCAACGCTCGAAAAAGAAGATCTGGGCGACTGGATGAGCTACCACCAGAACGAAAAGGACGAGTGGCTGCGATACGGCGCGGCGGCGTACTTCAAGGATGTCAACGGCTTCGAAGTTCGCAATGTCAAAGCCGTCGGCGGGCAGTGCGGCCTCATGATGGTCCGCTCCAACAACGGCCTCATCTGGAACAACAATTTCTCCTTCCTCAGCGGCATCGGCCTGGGCATGTACCGCAGCAGCAACAACCGCATCATGCACAACAACATCGACTGGTGTGTGCGCGGCTATTCGCACGGCGTTTATAACCGCGGCCAGGACTCGGCGGGAATCCTCATCTACGAGCAGAGCAACAAGAACACCTTTGCCTACAACTCGGTGACCCACGGCGGCGATGGCTTCTTCCTGTGGGCCGGCCAATCCACGATGGACAACGGAAAGGGTGGTTGCAATGACAACTTGCTCTTCGGCAACGACTTCAGCCACGCCCCAACCAACGGTATCGAGGCCACCTTCAGCCGTAACAAGTTCATCAATAACAAGATCGACGAATGCTGGCACGGATTCTGGACCGGATACAGCTTCGACTCGCAGATCGACGGCAACCTCATCATGAATTGCGAAGAGGGCATTGCCCATGAGCACGGCCAGAACATGACGGTGACCTCGAATTTCTTCCGCGGAAATAAGACCGACATTCACCTGTGGGCGAACCCGGGTGAGGATCCGAACTGGGGCTACCCCAAGCACCGCGACACGAAGAGCCATACGTGGTCGATCATGGACAACACTTTCGCCTCGGGTCCGACGGCTAAAGCATTGGTGGTTGCCCAATCCAACGATATCAAGTTCATCGGCAACACCGATTTCGGCTCGACCTTCTCGATTGCGAAGGATGTGACGAACGTGTCGTTCATCAAGACCTGTGTGCACGGAGACAAGAATAAAGTCACGCTGCCTGGCGACGCCAAAGACACGCTATGGGAAGCTCCTTCGGCCGAGGTTGCGGTTCCCAAATGGGACCCGATGGACAAGGACGAGGTGTACAAGAATGTCGCCCCTGAGCCACTGAAGGGAGGGAAAAATCCGATGATTCCGGCTGGCGGACGCCGAGGTCGGCAGAACATTCTCGTCGACGAATGGGGTCCGTACGACTTCCAGAGTCCCAAGCTGTGGCCCCGTTCGGTGGAGGCCGATGGCTCCGTGAAGTACGAGGTGATGGGTCCGGCCGGAAAGTGGTCGGTGAAGTCGGCCAGCGGCCTAACAACCTCGGCGGCGAGTGGAAAAGTCCCTGGCTTCGTGACCGTCAAACCGATGAAAGGCTCGACGGTTCAGAAGTTGGAGATTTCCTATGTCGGAAAGGCATTCGTGGATTACAAAGGCGTGTCGCACAAGGCCGGCGAATCTGTCCCTCTCAAGCTCGAACGTACCGATATTCCCATCGATTGGACCGTGAAGTTCTTCGAGTTTGACGCGACGAAGGAAGATCCTCGAACGCAGTTCGAGGCGTACGAAGCCAAGGCAAAGAGCGCGACCCTGACATTCCATAAATCCAAGTTGGATTACACTGGCTACGGCCGGTTCGAGAAAGGCGTTCCGAACAACCACTTCGGCACTATCGCGGAGGGTTCGCTTGAGATCGCTCCCGGCGACTATTTGCTGGAGCTGACGGGAGACGACGGAGTTCGAGCTTGGCTGGATGGCAAGATCATCGTGGATGAGTGGCACTACCAAGGTCCGACGACGTTCTCGGTCAAGCGGCGCCTTGGCGGCAAGCACACGCTGAAGATCGAGCACTTCCAGTTGGATGGCTACTCGGCGCTGCAGTTCAAGATTAAGCCCGGGAAATAGCTCTTGAATAGAGGTGTGGCACTGGTAACGACGTCTGCGTAGCTGGAAGTTACCAGTGTTTCTTGGACCCAATGCCTTGCCCCGAAGGGAGCCTGCGACTGTAGCGTCGAGGTTCTATGTTAGCCTCAACGTCTCGCGGAGCTCGTGGTTGAGGCATCGTTCGGCTCTCTCAACCCTCGTAGGGTTGAGGGTAAGCCACTTCGCAAGCGGGACGCTTGCGCTCCGACCAAGTAAACTCATACCAGCATGATTTCCAGTTCCCCCGACGCTCCGATTGGCGTATTCGATAGCGGCCTCGGGGGGCTGACGGTGCTGAAGAGCTGCCTCGAGGCGATGCCGAACGAGCGGTTTGTGTACCTCGGCGACACCGCGCGAACGCCCTATGGCAGCAAAGCACACGAAACGATCTGCCGGTACGCGATCGACTGCACCGAGTTCCTCGCCAGTCACGACGTGAAGTTCCTGGTGGTGGCGTGCAACACGGTTTCCGCCCACGCCATCTCCGAAATCCAATCCCGATACGACTGCCCAATCGTGAGTACAGTCGAGCCTGCCGTCGATGCTGCACTGAAGGCGAGCAAGACGGGCAGGATTGGCGTCATCGGAACCCGTGCCACCATCGTCAGCAAGGTGTACCAGAAGGCTCTAAGAGCAAAGAACCCGAGCGTGGAGGTTGTCGCCAAAGCGTGCCCGCTCTTCGTGCCATTCGTCGAAGAAGGCATCGTCGAGGGTGAGATCATCGATCAAGTCGTCGAGCTGTACTTGTCCGAGATGCGTGGGATCGATACGTTGATCCTGGGCTGCACCCACTACCCGCTGCTTTCCAAGCCCCTCGCCAAGTACCTTGGCCCCGATGTCGCCCTCGTCACTTGCTCGGACACTATGGCCGCCGTCGTCCGTGAGCGCCTCGCCCAAGATCAACTCGCTACATCGCAAGCGACCCAAAGCGTGGAGTACTTTGCCAGCGATGCGGCCGACCGGTTCGACGCTCTGGCGACGCAGTTGGTTGGTCTTACCAACGTTCGGTCGCGGCATATCGACCTGTAATTGAAGTGCCACTGTCAACGACCCCTGCCTCTAGCGAAGCGAGGCTGCGAGTTGGCAGTGCAAAGCTTCGAAAGTCGAGACCAATAAGGAGCGTGAAAATCTCGCCTATCGGCGGGGTCGCTTCGCTCCTTGGATTTAGGCAGGTACGAATCTATCCAGGGGTCCTCGCTCATACTTCGCTACGACCACCTGGCTACCATATGTGACCCTCCGGGTCATGTCCGAGGCATCCGGACGGTTAGCCCTTCGCGACTCGAACCGATTTCGCCGTCGGTAGAAAGTCGAAGAGGAGCGTTCCATCTTTGACCGGGACAAGTGATTTCTGTCCGTCGATGGTGACGGACGCCTGCTTCCACTCCGAATAGACCGAGAGGCGCACTGTCAGCGGTACGTCGTACAGCTCGGGATTGGGCATCTTCGCCTTATCGATGCTCCACGAAATCTGTCCTTTCGCGTCGATGGCTACACTTGAAACTGCCTCGCGTTCGCGTTGATATTTCCAGATCACACCGGTCGGGGCGATCCATATCTTCCCGCGATTCTTATCGAGAAAATCCAACATCGTGGTGATGTTCTCGAGGCTAGTGCTCAGCCATTCTCCGCCAACGCCGTGGAAGCCCAGTCGGTGCCAAGTATTCCCTTCCAGAGCCCGCTTCGCTTGCTTTAGAATGTCGCCGTGGCCATCCTGATAGAAGTCTTCCCGCCCCGGAAGGAACAGGTCGTTCTCGCGAAGAATTCTCTCGAAGTCTTCGCGAGGGATATCCCACTTCACCCCGCCGGGAATCGCAAACGGCATCATCGCCCGATGCCCGACAACCCTATGGAGAATCTTCGCAGCATCGCCAATTTCGCTGGCGGCCTGATCGGCCCCCACGGTGTCCCGGTGGTGCATCGTATGGTCACCGATCTCGTGTCCCGAGGCCAGAATCTGCCGCTCCCACACATCCTTATTGGCCTGGTAATGAGGCCAACCCGGGTTGAGATAGAACGTGGCCGGGAACTTGTACTTCGTTAACAAGGGAAGAAGATTCTTCACTTGCGAAGGCATCGAATCGTCGAACTCCATGCTGAACGCGCACGGCATGTCGTGGGCAAAGGTCGTGATGGAGGGTTGGCTGAACATGGTTGCACCGACCAAGAGCGCGAGGGCGACGGCCATGGGCGGAGATTACCTTTGGGAGCGTCACTGGGAGCGCTGGCTTCCAGCCGGCAAATCCAAATACGCCAAACTTCAAAGGTGGATGAACATAAAGGATGGTTTTCTCGTGGTCATCTTCCACATTTCGATGCTGGAGAAGTAACCCAGTTCATCACATTTCGATTGGCCGATAGTCTGCCGCGCGAACTCATAGACCGTTTGAGTCAGGAGCTAAATGAAGAAGATTTTGCGGAAAGGCGAGAAGAAATCGAACGCCTTTTGGATTTAGGTTCCGGCTCGTGCATCCTTCGAATTCCAAAGGCTGCGGAGCTCGTCCAAAACGCAATTCTCTTTCTCAATGGCAAGCGATACGATCTCACCGCTTGGGTAGTAATGCCGAACCACGTGCATCTCCTCGCGAAATTTGGACCCGGTCAGTCCTTGCCGAAGGCCATGCATTCCCTGAAATCGTACACAGCCAATCAACTTCGAGCCTTTGCCAATGACACTGGTTCCATTTGGCAGCGAGAGTACTTCGATCGTTATATTCGAACTGAGGAACATTTCTCACGAACGCTCGGTTACATTCATGACAATCCAGTAAAAGCGAATCTCTGCGGGTTGCCCGAGGAATATCCTTGGAGTAGCGCATTTATTCAGCATAGTTAGATTTGCCGGCAAGATGCCGGCGCTCCCAAAAGCGATGGCAAAGTCCAAATCCAAGGCAAAGAAGAAGGACATTCTCAAGTGGCCTCGCGTCGTCGTGCCATCCCTCTTCGTCGTCTTCCTGCTCCTCCACATGATATGGCTCGACGCCAACTCCGAAGCCAGTTGGTGGACCTACTTTCTCTCCGAGAACTGCTACCTGCCCACGATCGCTTTCGCCTTACTCATGACGATTCTCTCGGTGCGACGCTTCCGATTCACTCTCATCTGGCTCGGATTGCTCGCCATGGCCGTCGTGGTTGGCGGACATCCTTCCTTCGGCCACGAACCGGGAAATGCACCGACAAAAACGATAAGAGTTCTTACCTACAATGTCGCCCACTTCGACATCGAGCGGGCCGGAGTGCTCGATGTGATCCGACAATCGAATGCTGACATCGTCTGCATCGAAGAGGTTTGCCGACCCGAGGCGCAGAAGGAAGCGAGGGCGATGCTGGAGAAGGAGCTACCTGGCTACCAAGCCATCTCCGCATCCTCGAACATGATCCTCTCTCGACACCCGATTCACATGGAGCGATTCCTCGACGTCCCGACCAAGTGGCCGACAAAGCAATTCCCCATCGCTCTCGTGCAAACGCCCATCGGTCCAGTAAGGGTAATGGACGTTCACATGGAACCAAGCTGGGTCGAGAAGTTGCCACCTGACTTCGGCGAATACATCCCCGTCGTGAGCAAAGTGGTCAAGGATCGGCAGGCCCAGACTGACCTCATCCTCGCCGCCCTGAGGCCCTCCAAAGTGCCCGTCGTTATGGCCGGTGACTTCAACGGAACGCCGGATTCAGAGTCTATCCGCCGAATCCGCGAGTGGTTTACGGATTGTTACAACGCCACGTCGAAAGGCTTCGGCTTCACTCTCGTGCCCAAGTTGCCTTACAAGCGCATCGATTACGTCTGGACGCGCGACCTGACTCCGGTCCACACCGAGGTTCTCTCCTCCACCGCCAGCGACCACCTGCCCGTGCTCGCCGTCGTGGGCAAGTAAGCTAGAGCGAATGAAAGTTCGCGCCGCCATCCTCGAGGAAGTAGGAGGACCGATTGTGGTTAAGGAACTCGATCTCGGTGCACCCCGCCAAGGCGAGGTGCTGGTGCGGATTCGGGCGTGCGGCGTCTGCCACAGTGACTGGCACTTGGTAACCGGCGAGACGCAGCACCCACTTCCAGCTGGGCTCGGCCACGAGGGCGCGGGGATTATCGAAAGCCTCGGCGAAGGTGTCGACGATTTCACGGTTGGCGACCACGTTGCCCTCAGTTGGGCGCCGTATTGCGGCATTTGCTTCTATTGCCAACATGGCCAGCCAAACCTGTGTGCGACTTACGTCGAGCCAATCTGGGCGGGCACCATGCTCGACGGCACGACGAGATTGAGCGACCATGGCCGACCGGTCTACCACTACTGCGGATTGGCATGCTTTGCTGAATACGTCGTCGTCCCCGCGATGTGCTGCGTGAAGATGCCGAATTCCGTTCCGTTTGAAGTTGCCGCAGTCATCGGATGTGCGGTCACAACGGGAGTTGGTTCCGTCATTAACACAGCAAAGGTCAAACCCGGCTCTTCGGTCGCGGTTTTCGGCGCGGGTGGAGTCGGACTCTCCACCATCATGGGTGCCAAGGTCGCAGGAGCGACGACCATTATCGCGGTCGATCCGATGGAAGGGCGACGAGACGCGGCCATGGACCTCGGCGCGACCTACGCCATCCCGGCCGATGGAGCCGTCGAGGCGATTCGGGACCTCACCGAAGGCCGTGGCGCGGACTACGTATTCGAAGCCATCGGAAACCCGAAAGTGCAGGAGCAATGCCTGGAAGCCGCACGTCCTGGCGGAGAGATCGTCTTCTCTGGACTCTCGCCGATGGGCTCGTCCACCAACCTCCCGGGCTCGGTTTTGGTGCGACAAGAAAAGACAGTGAAGGGATCGTACTACGGCTCGGCAAACCCACCTATCGATTTCGCTCAATACGCCGAATGGTATCAAATTGGACGGCTAAACTTGAACAAAATGATTTCAAAAACCTACAGTCTCGAAGATATTAACGAGGCATTCTCCGAAATGTTGGCCGGCACAATTCGCCGCGGAATAGTCGTCTTTCCAGCCTAGGTGGCCTTCGATTCCATACGCTTGGCAATCGCTCGGCGACCAATCTCGATGAACGGTTTCTCGATGAAGGTGTAGCCAATCCAGGAAAACAGAATTGCCATCGCAAGCAAGGCAAACGCGCGCGGATATGCTGGTGCAGATTCGGGAATGAACTGCCCGGCTACGGGATGCATCAAGTACATGGAGTAACTGACGCGACCAAACCAGAGTATCAGGCCGGGAAACTTCACTTCGCGAATTCCGAGCATCGCGAGGAAGAACAGAATCCCAGCGGCAGCGCTGACAATGGCGCAGAGTTGGGTCGGCTGGGTAGGGTCGGTGGTTGATCGGGTGGGTAAATAGTTCACCAACGATGATCCGACGATAACGGCAAAGCTCGCGAGTCCGGCTGCAACAACATGGGACTTTGACAAAGAACCCTGAAACCAACGGAAAAGGGCAAAACCAAGGACGATCGAGGCGCCAACTGCCGCCGCGCCAGCCGGAAATCGAACGTGCAACACCAGCGGACCGGCGATCGAGGTTACCGCCATCAGGCCAAGCAATCCGTACACGATCCACATGGATCGCGACAAAATTCCACGGGCAAAGGCAACCGTGATGAGTGCATACAGAACGAGCTCTAAGCCAAGCGTCCATGCCACCGGATTAATGTCCTGAAGCTTCAAGAACTCTTGAAGCATCGTCAGATTGACGATCCATGTCACAAGGAATTTGGGCGTCCAGGCAGGATGCTGCCCAATACCAAGTAGCCACACCACAAGGAAACAAAGAAGACTAAACCAGTAGGCAGGATAAAGGCGGTAAAAGCGGGAAATCCAAAACGACTTAATGTCCTTGCGGACCTCGAGGCTGTGGGGGACGATAAACCCGCTTACAATGAAAAAAGTCACAACGCCAAAGCGGCCGGGGCTGAAAACGGTCGAAAAGAACTCGGCGTAACCAGCTCCCGCAAACCAGAATATGTGCTGGAGCACGACTGCCAGAGCCGCAATTCCACGTATTGCGTCGAGGAATTGCAGCCGACCTTTCTCCATGTTAGTGATTATGGAGGCGGGTTGGGCAGGCCCCTGCCCTTATTTTTACTAATATTGGACTCGAATGATGCTTCAGTCCTGGCTTCGTAGGGGCATCAGGGAACGAAGCTGCGGATCGCGAATCCAGATTCCGAGCCAGGCAAGTCCGCCAAAGATCACTGGAAAGACATCGTTGAAAAGGCTGATGTCGGCGCGAAGGTTGGTTGCTACCGCTCCGCCGAGGTAGCCGGTCATCAGGACTGCTCCGAGTACCGAAGTGCGGCGAAAGGCATAGAGCCCGGTGGCGAGGAGGAGGAGAACGCCCATCACTGTAATCGAGGCTTCGGGGAATCCGAGCTTTGTCGTGGCTTCGACCACCGGCGCGGGCTTGACGAGCTTCATCATGCCGTCCAAAGTCATGAAGGCGACGACGAGAGAGCTGAGGATTTTGCCGACGATTACCGAGGCATTAGCCCGGGGTTTCGAGATGTGTGCAGTTGCTTGCATGGTTGCTCTTTCGTCGTATAAGCGGGCCGGAATTCGACAGGGAATTGGCGCTTCTACCCAGTTGCTCGATTCTTTTCCCCTCCACCATCGCCCACTGGTGCAGCGTTATGCATGTCTGGGGTGTGTGGACGTAGAATGGCTCAAGTTACGAGTAGTTCTCATATTCCGGGCCTACAGAGAATCCAATCTGCGCTGGAGAAACCGCCGCTCCGGTTCCTGCTCTACCAGCTCCAGCGCCCGAACATACTCTTCCCGAGCTTCGTCGTTGCGACCTGCCCGCCGATACAAGTCAGCCAGCGAAGCGTGGGCCAGATGGTACGAGGAGAGGAGCCCGTTTGCAAGTCCACCTATAATCTCGATTCCCGCATCCAGATCGCCGTTCATGGCGATCGCGACCGCGCGATTGAGGGCGACAATGGGCGAAGGCACAAACCGTATTAAAAGATCGTAAAGCCCGACGATCTCCGCCCAATCCGTGTCGGCGGGAGTTGGCGCCTCGGCATGAATCGATGCGATCGCGGCCTGAATCGTATACGGCCCGAATTGCCGAGTTCGAAATGCGCCCTCGACCAGACGAACTCCCTCGGAAATCATCCCTCGATTCCAAAGCGAGCGGTCCTGATCCTCAAGCAAAATCAAATCGCCGCTCGGTGAGGTCCGTGCCGCTCGGCGCGACTCCTGAATGAGCATGAGTGCAAGCAGTCCTGCGGTCTCGGGAAACGGCAGAAGGTTGTGCAGATGACGACCCAAGCGGATAGCTTCCTGGCTCAGGTCGGTACGGACGACAGTATCGCCGGAAGATGCGGAATAGCCCTCGTTGTACACGAGGTAGATGGTCTGGAGCACGCCGTTCATTCGCGCGGGAAGATCCTCTGGAGAGGGAACCTCGAACGGAATTTTCGCATCGCGAATCTTGGACTTCGCTCGCACGATCCGCTGAGCCAATGTCGGCGTCGGAGTCAGAAAAGCCTTGGCAATCTCCTCGGTTTCGAGTCCGCACACTTCACGGAGAGTGAGTGCAACTTGCGACTCGGGTGCGATCGAAGGGTGGCAACACGTGAAGATGAGGCGAAGTTGGTCGTCGCGGACCGTCTCCTCGGCCAGCTCGACTTCGGAGAGCGCCGATTGGTCGATCTGCTCGGCAACCATGAGGAGCGATCCATCCGAGCGAGCCCGCTTTCGAATCGCGTCGATGGCTTTGAACCGTCCGGTCGTGACGAGCCAGGAGTAAGGATTGTTAGGAACTCCATCTTTGGGCCACTGCTCCAATGCTGCGGCAAACGCTTCAGCCAAAGCGTCCTCGGCCAAATCGAGGTCACCGAGGATGCGGCTAAGGCTCGCGAACACGCGACGACTTTCGTCGCGGTAAAGCTCCTCGATTTGCGATTCGACTTTGAATGGCACGATCAGAGTCTACTGCTAGGCAGATACGAGCGTCAGCACGGCGACCTGCGGTGGGCATAAGAACCTTGACGGTGGTCCCGTGGTCCCAACGCCACGAGTGACGAAAAGTGGAGTCGATGCATCGGGATAGAATCCGTCGCGATACTTGTCGCCGTTAGCCGAGGTCATTGGCGTCAGGTTAAACGGAAACTTGAACTGGCCACCATGAGAGTGGCCGCTGATCTGCAGCATCGCGCGTCCGAGCGGAAGCTGATCCACCAAGTCAGGCTCGTGCCAAAGTGCGATCGTGGGATCCTTCGTTGCGTTTGAGAAAGCTTTGGTTACGTCGGCCGCATCCTCGTTGTAGCTGTCGATTCCTGTCCAGCAAATGCCTTTATGAACCCACGACTCGTTGCGGAGAAGTTTGATATTGAGCTCATCGAGGATGATTCGCAGAATTTCTGGCGAGCCGGTCTTGTAGTCGTGATTCCCGGGAATCGCGACCACGCTGCCATCCATGATTAGCAATGGCTCTAGCGCGTCGCCAAGCATCCAAGGCGATTCCGGCTTCCAATACGAGACGAAGTCCCCGACAAAGCAAACCATGTCTGGGTCTTGGTCCAAGGCCATGTCCACTGCTCGCCTTGCCAGTTCAGTCGAATACGTGTTCCCCACGTGGAGATCGCCGAGAACCGCGATGCGGAATCCATCCAGATGTTCCGGCAGGTTCGGTATGGGGATGTCGAGCTTATCGAGGACCAATCGATTAGATTCGACCAGCGCTCCGTAGACCAACATCGCGCCACCCAATGCCGAAAGTCCAAATGCGCCGACGGCGGCAAGATCTCGTGTTCTCATTTAACAGCTTCCATAACGCTCGCGGCGATGCTCGCGTTTCCAAACGGCGGCATCAAATAAATTCCTTGGGCCATTGGTTTTATCGCCGCACTTAATTGTTGGGCTTGTTCGATGCCAATCTGGAGGGCGGTGGCATCATCTGGTGCGTTTGCCATCATCGCCCGCAGATGCTCCGGGATCGAAACGCCCGGGACCTCGTTGTGCATAAACTCGGTATGTCGGGCTGAACGCAGTGGCAAGATTCCCATCAAGATTGGAGTCTGCAAATCTTGACAGAGCCGGGCGGCCCGCTCTGCCGATTCAAGATCAAACACGGGCTGGGTGTAAACGATCTGGGCTCCCGCTTCGACTTTTCTTCGAAGGCGGTCATCTTCAAGGTTTTGGTCCAAAGCGCCGGGGTTATAGGCGCAGCAGATGGTGAAGGCGCACCGCATTCCGACCGAATATCCCGCGAGATCGAGGCCCTCGTTGAAGCGGCTCATGATGCGGCAAAGGCCGATGGCGTCGATGTCAAAAACGCTGGTGGCGCTCGGGTAGTCGCCGATGTTGGCAGGGTCCCCGGTGACGGCGAGAATGTTGCGGATGCCGAGGGCGTGCGCGCCGAGCAAATCGCTTTGAACGGCGAGTAGGTTGCGGTCGCGGCAACTGAAGTGCATCGTGGTTTCAATGCCGCTCTGAGTCTGGATAAGGTTGCTGACCGCGGTTGGGTTCATGCGGAGTCGAGCTCGAGCGCCGTCCGAGATGTTGATGACATCGCATCCCGCTTCCTTCAGATTCTTGGCTCCATCGAGCAGCTTTTGAATCCGAAGTCCGCGCGGAACATCCATCTCAACCGCGGTGACAAATTTCGTTTTGATCTTCTCAGAGAGTTCGCTGGCGCTGGCGGTTGGCAGGTCCTCCTTCTCTTTTGCGGTGCGGGAGACGACGGTTCGAGCCTTCGGCTTCACGCCTTGGTCGATCATCTTCCGCATCTCGCGGATGTGGGCTGGCGTGGTTCCGCAGCATCCGCCGACCACTCGCGCGCCCTCTTCGATGAGGCGCATGGTCGCCTTCGCGAAGTACTCGGGCGAAGTGTCGTAGGTGATCTCGCCTTTCACTAGCTGGGGGAGGCCGGGGGTTGGGAAAGCGATGATGGGAAGCTGGGTTTCCTCGGCCATCATGCGCACGAGGTCGAGCATGCGCTGCGGGCCGACGATGCAGTTGGCGCCAACGGCGGTGACGCCGAGCTCGGACATCTCCTTGGCGCGACGAGACGGCAATCCCTCGGCGATCATCTCGCCGTCCTCGATGAACGCTTTGCTCACGAGGATGGGAAGGTCAGTGACCGAGCGGATGGCTTGAACCGCAATCGCGATCTCGTCGATGTCGACGAAAGTCTCGAGGAAGAAGCCGTCGACGCCACCATCGATCAATCCTTGAGCTGCTTCCTTAAAGGTGGCTTCGGCATCCGAGGGTTCGATTTGGCCAAACGGGGCGAGCGGCTTTCCGCAAGGACCAATGGCTCCGAGAACAAACTTTCCTGATGGGCAGACGCTGCGGGCGATTTCAGCTCCTTTGCGGTTGAGGTCGTAAACGCTGACCCCTAGACCTTCAAGCTTAAAGGCATTGCTGCAAAACGTGTTGGTCTCGACGAAGTCGCAACCGGCTTCGTAGTACTCACGGTGAGCCTCCTGGACTAAATCGGGCGCATCGAGATTCGCAAGATCGTACGGCTGCTTTTTGAATCCGCGCTCGGCGAGGAGGGTTCCATTTGCGCCATCCCCCAGCAAGACTCCTTTTGCCAGCGCATCAGCCAAACTCACCGTAAGAGGGTACCTTCTGTCAGTCGCCAGTTAGCAGTTGGCAGTCTGCAGCCAATGATTCGATGGAAGAAGCCTTGCTTCGCCTAACGAAAGATATTCTTATTCGAAATGGATTGTTCTCTGCTGACTGGAGACTGCTGACTGCCCACTGTTTGTATACTCACCCACATGAAGGGTCTTGCCAGTGTCGTCCTCTTCCTTGTCGCGGCCGGATTGCAGGCTCAAGAGAGCATCATGCAGCACCGAATACAAACCGTTACGGAGGACATCAGCACCCTCGAACGCTTTTACAACATTCGCAGCTCGGCCAATCGGGTCGCACGGTTCGACACTTACTACGGCCAGCAGTTAGACGAACTGAAAAAGATCGACTTCGACAAGCTCGATCATGATTCTCAGGTCGACTTTGTGCTCCTCAAGCACCACCTAACCAGCGCACAACGGCGACTGCACATCGATAGCCGTCTTGACAACGACTCGATCAAAGTCCGACCCTTTAGCTCCATCATCACCGACCTTTGCGAAGCCCGTCAGCAAATGAAGCCGATCGATCCCGAAGCGTGCGCGATCGCGATGAAGCACCTGCAGGATGAGATCAAGAAGGCACGTGCCGACGTCGACAAGCTGAAGATCGACAAGGTCGTCGCGTTCCGCGGAGCGAATATCCTCGACGATCTCAAGCGGCGTCTGGAAGAGTGGTACCGATTCTATAACCTCTACGATCCGATGTTCACGTGGTGGGTGCAGAAGCCATACGAAGATGCGCACAAAGATCTCGAGGCGTACATTCCGTACGTGAAGGAGAAGCTGGTTGGGATAAAAGAAGGCGATAAGGACACGATTATTGGCGCTCCGATCGGGGTCCAGGGTTTGAAAGATGAGCTTGAGTCAGAGCTCATCGCTTATTCGCCCGAGGAGCTGCTGGGGATCGCTGAGAAGGAATTCACCTGGTGCGAGACCGAGATGAAGAAAGCCTCCCGCGAGATGGGTTGCGGCGACGATTGGAAAAAGGCCCTCGAGAAGGTGAAGAACGACTACATGGAGCCGGGCAAGCAGCCGGCATTCATCCGCGACCTCGCCCTCGAAGCGATCGACTACGTGAAGAAGAACGACCTCGTCACGGTTCCGCCGCTGGCTGAGGAAACTTGGCGCATGACGATGATGTCTCCGGAAGCCCAGAAAGTGAATCCGTTCTTCCTCGGTGGCGAGTCGATCATCGTGTCGTTCCCGACGAACACCATGGACCACGACCAGAAGCTGATGTCGATGCGAGGAAACAACAAGCACTTCGCAAGAGCCACGGTATTCCATGAGCTCATCCCGGGCCACCACCTGCAAATGTTTATGAACTCACGCAACCGAACCTATCGGTCGCTGTTCGACACTCCGTTTTGGATCGAGGGTTGGGCGCTGTATTGGGAGATGGTGCTGTGGGACAAGGGCTTCACGACCACCCCGGAGGACCGCGTTGGCGCGCTCTTCTGGAGAATGCACCGATGCGCACGCATCGTGTTCTCGCTGAAGTTTCACATGGGGCAGATGACGCCGCAGCAATGCGTGGACTACCTCGTCGAGAAGGTTGGCCACGAGCGATCGACGGCGGAAGGCGAGGTTCGGCGATCGTTCCTGGGCACGTATCCGCCGCTGTATCAGGCGGCCTACATGCTGGGCGCTCTCCAGATTCGGGCGTTAAGAAAGGAACTCGTCGATGGCGGCAAGATGGGCGAGAAGGAATTCCACGACCGAATCCTGCATGAGAACGAAATGCCGATCGAGGTTTTGCGGGCCCTGATGAAGAACTCGAAGCTGACTCCGGACTTCAAAGCCGAGTGGAGATTCTACGACAAGTAGCCAACATTCCCTCAATCTTCGCAGGGTTGAGGGAGCATAATCTAAGACTTGAACTTTGTCTTTTGGAAGTACTTTTCCCAATCCTTGATGTCTTCTTCCAGATTCTTGTTGATCTTCGTATCGTATTGATCGAGGCAGGGGATTTCTTTGCATCGCTTTCCAAGATCGATTCCTGTCCGATACCATTGTTTGTTGCTAAGCTTATAGCCGGCGGTTAAGAACAGATTTGCAGCGGAAGCGACGTAGAGGCTATTTTGGGGATATTTATCCGCCCGTGCTTTTGCGTCTGCAAGAGCAGTTTTAAGTTCGCTGGTCGATATTTCGATCGGCTTGTCGCTGGCCTCATAGCGTGGAGCAAGCAATACGTTTGACATTGATTGGTAGTATCGCGACCGTATAATTTCATCCGTGGGAAAAGCCTTCAAGTACCTCTTTGCCGCCAAATAAGTCCCTCCCTGCCAAGCCCCCGTCATGGTCTGCATGAAGATTCTTAACCAAATGACATTCTTGGTAAGCCTAAGTTTTCCATCGTTTGTGATCCAATTGTAGGGCTCAAGATAGAATTGCGTTAGACCCATGGCGATTCGATACGAAGGACGAAGCCCCTTCTGATGACCAGTAAATACAATCGATGCATATGCGGCGGCAAAGTATCCGCTTGCCGACTTAAGTTTTAGGTTCTCATCCTCGAACTTCTTCAGATAGGAGTAGTCGTTTCGATGTCCTTCAAATCGTTTTTCAACCTCCGCCTTTGTGTCATTGAAGGTGACGTCACTTAAATCCCATGTGGCGGAGGCCCACTGCACGTCCCGAACCGACGGATTTCGAATGGAAAGCCTAAGATCCTCGGTGGGCCCTTTTTGAAGAGACAAGAAAAGACCCACCAGAAAATAATTAGCCACCACCGAGATTTGCGCCTCCGTTCGTCCCACCCGTAACCTTCGTGAAGTAATTTCCATAGCCATGTTCGCGGTGCCAGTTTTCTGCCTTAGACGAAACCATCCCTGTGTAGCCATGTTCGTCATAACCATCCGCCACGATGTAATCCATATTGAAAAACTGCATAATGCCGCCGTTCATCTTATATAGGTCGTTTGGTTGTGGTGCTGGTCGGACCGAGGAGCCGTCCCAAGTCGACTCTGGTTGTGTCCAGCAAGGGTCATAGCTTATTCCAACGTCATCAATTTCCTTTGGAATAAACTGATCGATGCTGTAGTGGACAGCCGCTGCCAAACCTACAAGTATTGGGCACTCTGCCAAATCTCCAATTACGATACCTGAGGCAGACAACCAACCAAAGAAGTCTCAGATCGTTAAGGTCTCCGAAATCTTGACGATTTGGCTACCTCCCATCATTGCTGCGGGTCCGGCATGCAGGATTTCCTTGTCTCTGTGAATCTGATCTTGATCGACTCTGCCGACAGTTGGATTCTCTTGCGGCATATGAAAGTGAGTGGTAAGTGGAAAGTCAATTGTAACGTCGTCATTTGGATCTAGGTTTCGAACAGAAAGATGCATGGACCCCGTCAAGCCATCCTTAAGCACGTCTTGACTGAAGGGTGCGGTGTAGCGCGAGCCTAAGGTATCGAATTCGTCTAAGAGACTATCGGAGAAGGTCCGACCGTAAAAGTCAATCCACACGTGGTATGGATTTATCCACGAGCCCTCAAGCACGGACGCAAAGACTCCATGAAAAGTTACATAATTCTGCTGCATCCCGGCCATTTGCTGTCTCTTATACACATCTCCGAGCC
>CAMFIS010000068.1 GCA_945952345.1 uncultured Fimbriimonas sp. | reverse complement strand
CCACACACACAATCCCACGGTCCTCGCCTCGCATCACTCGTGCATTTCGACGATTGCTGCCGACGGTCGCACCCTCGTAGCCTGGGCGAACCCAGCACCTCGCAGTGTCCCGGCCCACTGTCCTCACCCAATTGATCGGTCGGTCGTAGCCCGCGACGCCGATCGGTTCTGCCGCTTTTTGAGCGATACAAACAGCAGAAAGTGCGATGACAGAAGTACTAGATAACAGGTTGCAGAAGTGAATGTTAAGGGATTTCATCGGATAAATAGACTAACTCCTCAAGTTCTCCATCTTACTACGCAGAAACTTAAGCTTCGATCAAGGAATTTCACTGCATCGGGCATTTTCGCTACGGATTTGTTGCAGAGTAGTATCGGAGCATGGGATTGGAGGCGAAATGCGTGGGTCGCATCAACGGCCACGAATCGGAAGGCAAGGCTCATTGCGGAGACGGAGAGCTGGAGTTTCGCGGCGACTCGAAGATCCGATGGAAGTGGTCGAATCTGAGTTCGGTCGAAGTCCACGAGGGAAAGCTCGAGGTGCGCTCGGGTGATGAATACGCCGAGTTGGTGCTGGGCGATCAGGCGGAGAAGTGGCGGTACGCGATCCTCAATCCCAAGAGCCGCATGGACAAGTTCGGGCTCAAGCCCGGCATGAAGTATCAGCTTTGGGGGGACTTCGACGGCGAGTTCCCAGGTGAAGCTCGTGCGATTGCGGGCGACCCTTCGACAGCGAGCGAGGCGAACTGTGTATTTGTTCGTCTGCACGGCGAAGAGGATCTGCCGAAGTTGATCGACGCTCGCCAATCCATCGCCCAAAACGGCATGGTGTGGGCGATTTGGATTAAAGGAAGGAAAGAGTTTGGCGAGACTAGGGTGCGGGAATATGGGCTTGCAAATGGCCTTGTCGATGTCAAGATCGCGAGCGTCTCACCGACCCTGACCTCGATGAAGTTTATGATCCGCATCAAGGACCGGACCTAATGTCGATCGTTGATCCTGAACTCCAATGCGCTCTCGACTCCTTCGTTGCGGCCTTCGAGAATCTCGACATGAACCGCTTGCTTAATTATTTCGCGGAGGATGCCAGCATGTTTCATCCTCGCGCATCGGGAAATCGTGCTACCGGTCACGAAGAAATTCGCAAAAGTTTCGAACCAGTTTTCATTCGAATTCGTTGCGATCAAACCCAACCGCCATTTCATCGCATCCAACCTCGCGACCTGATCTGGCAATTGCTCGGTGACACTGCACTGGCCACGTTCTATCTCGACGATCAAGCGGGAAAACTCAATCGCCGAACGATCGTTTGGAACCAAACAGATTCCGGATGGAAGATTGTCCACATCCACGCATCAGAAATTTCTCTGGATTAGAATGACGCCAACTCTTCGAGGAGCCGGGCGTAGACCGTGTGCCCGCGTTCATAGGCATCAAGCCGCATGAACTCATTCGGGCTATGAGCACGCTCGTCGTCTAACCCAAAGCCAACGCTGACCGTATACGCGCCCAGCTCCTGCAGGAACATGTCGGTAATCGGCAGGCTTCCACCGATTCGCACAAAGTAGGGATCCGTTCCGTAAACTTCGCGAAGTACGTTGCCGGCGATCATGACGCCGGGATGATCCATTGGCATTTCGTACGGTCTCGCCTTACCAGCGGCCCGGGTGATCGTCATCCGAACTCCGGCTGGTTTGTGTTTCTCAAGGTGGCTTTCGATGCTCGCGAGCACGTCATCCGGCTCTTGGTTGGCGACCAGACGACATGTGATCTTAGCGTGCGCTTTGGCAGGAATGACCGTCTTGACGCCATCCCCTCGGTATCCGCCCCAAACGCCATTGAGCTCCAAGGTCGGTCTTGCCCAAGCTCTTTCGTAAGTTGAGAATCCAGCCTCCCCGACTAGGTCGTCGATCCCGATGGAAGCTTTGTACTTGGCTTCGTCGAATGGGACCTGAGCAAAAGCTTCCCGCTCAGCTGAGGTTAGTTCGCGAACCTGGTCATAGAAGCCGTCCACCAATATTCGACCCTCATAGTTTCTCAAAGTAGACAAAAGCTCGACCAATTGGTGCAAGGCATTCGGCACGGCACCGCCATAAAGACCAGAGTGCAAGTCCATATCGGCCGTCTCGATGTCGATTTGCAAGCCGCACATTCCTTTAGTCGCCATCCAAAGGCAGGGTCGGTCCGCCGCCCACTGCAATCCGTCCGCTGAAACGATAAGGTCGCACGAAAGCTTCTCATGATTCGCGGCGACGAATGGACCAAGATCGCGGCTGCCAATTTCTTCTTGCCCCTCGAAAATGAACTTTACATTGACGGGAAGGCTACCGGTTTGCCTCAGCATTTCCTCCACCGCGTGAACCGCGATGAGCAGGTTGCCCTTCATGTCTGTCGCTCCACGGGCGTAGATTTTTCCATCCTTCACAACGGGTTCGAAGGCCGGGCTATCCCATAACTCCAGTGGCTCTGGAGGTTGGACGTCGAAGTGCCCGTAAATCAGAATGGTTGGCTTGCCTGGCGCATGAAGATAGTCGCCATAAACGCACGAATGTGGTCCGGTTGGAATGACTTCAACATTCTCGATTCCCGCTTTCTTCAGTCTTGTCGCAACCCAGTTGCCCGCAGCAAGTACATCCCCGACCTTGCTCTCGTCGGTCGACACGGAGAGAATGCTGAGCAACTCGACAAACTCCTGCAAGTAGCTTTCTCGATTCGCAGCGAAGATCGATTTCCAGTCCATATGTGTGCATTATGGCCGTGAAACTGATCCGGAGGATCACAGATGGTAGCCAGGGTGTCGTAACGAGGAACGAGTGGAGACCCCTGGACAGAATTCGAAATCGCAAAAGTCCGAGGAGCGGGGCTTTGTTCTAGAATATCGCGCCGGTGCAAACAAAGCGACCCCGCCGATAGGCGGCCAAATGCATTCTGTTTGGAGACTGGTTGGTTCAAAAGTCAGGCAAACCGACCCTGCCGAATCGACGCAAACAAGCTCGAGTACGCCTCGGGCCAGGGTTTCTCCATGACCCCTGTGATCCGATCTAAATACTCCGCCGGATCGCAGTCTTCATAAGCCAGTCCGTTCGCGGCAGAGAGTTCGCTAAATGTGATTGGCCCCTGTCGCTCCAGTGTTACGACAGGCGGTTCTCCATCCGATAAAGTCAGATGTACTAACTGACGGGCGACTTCATCGCGACTGATCAATCTCACTGGCGCATCCCCTGCCGGAACCGAAAGAACGCCACTGGCTCTCGAGGGTTCGACGAAAGAGGACGACACGAAATCGGAATAGAGTCCGCACCGAGCGATCGAGTAGCGCGACCCTGACGACATAAGCAAATCCTCAATTTCACGATACGCACCCGAGTAATAGAATGTCGAGTCCTGTCCAACGTCGACGATGCTCAAAAAGACCATTCGAGGAGTTCGAGCAAACTTCGCCGCCTCGACGACGTTTGTTGCGTGCCGAAGGAGGTCTTCGGCAAAGCCGTCGCTGGGGATGAATACCAGTGTTTCCACCCTTCCAAGGGCCTTGATCAGGCTTTCGATCTGGTCGTAATCCGCAATCCGGACGGGAACACCACCTGGAGCCTTCCGAAAATCTCGCACACATGCGATCGCCCCGTGGGAAGCAAGCTGCCGAGCGACCCGACTTCCGATATATCCTCCTGCCCCAGAAACAAGAATCAAGACGGTACTGCCTTACGAACTTGAATTGAGTGCTTTTGCCCTGCCAATTCAACAGTTCCTTTCGGATCATGGCAGAGAACAAATAGCGTGGAGTCGAGTTGGAATCCGGCGATGGCATCGGGATACAGCGCCATCCCTACGAAGCTTGGCGCTGCCAGCACCGCCGAACTCAGCGCCGTATCGATTTCGGCGATCGCTCCCGCTTTTCGGGCGAAGTCCGCATCGAGAATGCTCAAAACGACACGCACTTGGGGGTTCATTTCTTTGGCCGTGAGGCCAACCGCCAGATTCACGGCATCGGTCGGTGTCAAGACAACGATCGCCTTCGCATGCTTAATCCCAGCCCTGAGCAGCGTCTCTGGCTCGCGCGCATCGCCAATCACGACATGGTTATTCGCGCGGACCTGGGTTAGGTGCTGGCGACTTTCGTCGAGTTCGATGGCAACGACAGGCGTCTTCAACCGCTCAAGTTCGCGAATCGTTCGATACCCGACGGTTCCAACCCCAACCACGATCACATGCTCTTCCTCAGCCGTATGGTGATGGCCCCGCAATTGAAGCATCCGAGCCGTGAGGATGTAGTCCGTGACCACGGAGAAAAGAACTGCCATGCCAGCGGCGCTCACTACCATCATGAAGCAGGCGTAGAGCTTCATCCAGTTCGCAGCGTCCTTCGGCGAGATGTCGCCATAGCCGGTGGTGGTTGCCGTGGTAACCACATAGTAGAGGCTATCCACCAGCGAGAGCTTCATTCCGAACTGAAAGACGATGACGCTAACGAGGATGAGCCCTACGATGGCAATAATGACGGCCCGAAGCTGAACACTCGTATTCTTCCAGACGTTAGCCACAAACTTAAAAACGGCGGTGGGTGCAAGGGCTTTGCGAAGAGATCGTCGCCCCGGCACGGGTGGATTCTTCGGCACCATAACTTCAGAGTGAGTGAGTACCACCGCCGTCTCACCTTCCTTGATGTCGAGTCCATCGTGGAAGAAGCACTCATGGTTCTTGTCGATCACCACAAATGGCCGCTCGCTTAAATGGCATGGCCCCGTGAACTTCTGTGCGAAGTATCGTTCGTGATGAATCTTCATCTCGGTCAAGACAGAGTCACCGAAGGTTGCCGCCGCAAACGTTGGTGCCGCCGCCATAGTCATTGCGATGGCGCGATGAACTCCGAGGTGCTTCTCCGCATGGCGAGCGAGACCGGGATCCACAATCCTCGCTACAGTTGGCTTCGACGGGTCGATGCGATGCACCGTGAGAGAAATTTCAACATTCGATCCGTCATTGTGAGTGCACACGATCACAACATCGACGTCCTTCACACCGGCTTGGATAAGAAAATCTTCATCGCGAGCATCTCCGATCAGGACCTTTGCTCCACGCCTTTGCGCAGTTATCAGCCAATCTTGTCGCGACTCGAGCGTGATGGCCGTAACCTGCTCGCCGATATCCAGTAGCAAACTCGCCACTCGATATCCGACTTCCCCTAAACCGCAGACCAACACATGGGCCATCACGGAATTCTATCAGAACCGAGATTCTGGAATAGAATGACAATATGATCGCCACCACGCTTCTAACCGCAATCATGCTCGCAAAAGTCGGACCGGTCGACTTTCCCTCCGTCTCCGTAAAGAAGACGCTTTACGCCACGAACGACCTGCGAGGCAAGCAGTTCGGCACACTTGAGTTCGGCACTCCGCTTACCGAAGGAATGCCGAAAGCCTCAGACCTCAAAGGCAAAGTTATTCTCATCGACTTTTGGGCAACTTGGTGCCCTCCGTGCCGCGCGGTCATTCCCGAGATGAACGAATGGAAGAAGAAATTCGGCAAGGATCTCGTCATTTACGGCGTCAGCGACGAAGCCCAGGATGTTGTCAAGACGTTCATGACCAAGTCTCCAATGGAATACAACGTCACCGTCGATCCCGCCAAAGTAATGTCCAAGCGACTCGGAGTCCAAGGAATTCCCCACGTTGTCGTTCTATCGCAAGATGGAATCGTCCGCTACCAAGGTTTCCCGCTGCAAGAAGAGGACAAGCTCACAACCGAGAAGCTTGCCCAGATCATTGAAGCGAACAAAGCGCTAAAGGCGAACTAGAAGCTCATCCCTTCGTAATCCCGGAAGAGGCCAACGACCTTGCCGATCACTTCGGTATCGGTAGGGTCGACCTCGATCGGAGCATAGTCCGGATTACTGGAGAGAAGCTGAACGCCGCCCTTGGTTTTGTGGATGCGCTTGACGGTGGCCTCTTCGCCAACGCGAACAGCCATCACATCGTTGCCGTGGAAGGTCTTTTGGGGTCGAATAACCACCAGGTCTCGGGGCATAATTCCGTCGCCGATCATGGAATCGCCTTTGACGCGCAACAGGAATGCGCCGTCGACGTTCTTAACCATTTCGGATGGAACGGGAATCATGCCCTCGACGTCCTGGTCAGCGGTGATCGGGGTGCCAGCGGCAATTGTACCGACGAGCGGAAGCATCGTCACACGAGAATTGCCAGGAGTGAATTTGGGGTGCGTAAGCTTGATGGAACGTGGCGTGTTCGATCGAGAAATGTAGCTCTTTCGCTCCAAGGCATCCAGGTGAACCGTGACACCACGGAGCGACCCAATGCCAAATTGTTGTCCAATTTCTCGAATCGAGGGAGGATATCCCTCAGTTTCTACGTAATGGAGGATGAAGTCCAGAATCTCTTCTTGCCGTTTCGTTAGTCCCTTAGCCATACAGCACGTCTACCTGTAACAGTAGACGCAGTATACGCTCTGTTTGTCTACATGTCAAGGAGAAGCCTTGAAAATTTGTCATAATATTCTCAGCAAAAGAGTTAGGTGAAACCGATTGTCGATTAGCAATTTCCAAGAAAAGTTTATTAAAGGTGGCTGCGGAAAGGCCATTGTCATCGTAAGTGGTGCGGCCCTCATTTTCGGAATGGTGTTTTCCAACTGTTCCAAGGCTCAGCAAATTTCCGCTCGCGGCCTCAACGGAGACAAACTCCAGACTGCCTTCTCCGTTGGCAATGTAGAGATCCCAGTTTCATATATCGACAAGAGCGCGGCCGACCAACTCGAGAAGATGAAGATGCAGTTCGGCGGTTCTGTAACCGATCCGAGATTCCGAGTGCAAGCTGTGGCTGGCGCCATCGGAGACCTCGTTCAACAAGCCGAGTGTGTCCAAATCGCCCAGAAGCAAGGCTTCAATGGTGGCAACGATGACGACGTCAAGAAAGCTCTGCACTTTACCAGTGAGAAAGACTTCCGTGACATTCTGACCACCACGTTCCGAAAGGTTGGGCAACTCAAGCCGAACTCTACGGACAAAGACCTCGACGATCTCGCCGAAAAGCAGGGAGTCAAAATTTCTGACATCTATAAGAAGAATCTCGAAGATGCTGAGAAGAAGCTCAAGGACCCTGCCGATCGCCCCCTTGTCGTTATGCAGGCGGCCCAACGGTTCATCTCCGAGAAGATTCTGATGTCGATCAATCCCACGGACGACGACCTCAAGAAGCAGTTCGAATCGGTCACGTTCAAGCAGATTACGATCAAGACCGACGCCAAGGTGACCGACGACCAAGCTAAGGCCAAGGCCGACAAGGCAGAGGCTGACCTCAAAGCCGGCAAGTCATTCGAAGACACGATGGACGCCTATTCGGAAGAAGCTCCGATGCCCGGCAAGAAGAAGAAGAGCGAGAATGAGCAGACCTATCCCGTCAACATCGTTGGCGAGGCGCCCGACTTCAAACCGCTCCTTGCACTCAAGCCTGGTGGATATTCCGACCCAGTCAAGGTCGGAACGGGTTACACCATCTTTAAGCTTATCGACCGAAAGATCAAAGTGCCGGATACCTTCGAAAAGCAAAAAGATCAGATTCGAACTTCCTTTATTTCTCAGGAATCGCAAAAGCAGATGAAGGAACAACTCGACAAGATCGAAAAGGAAGTTAAGCCTTCATTCCAGATCAAGGCGTACGAAGCTGCCTACATCTTCATGCGAGCGCAGTCGGCCGGTTCGCCAGATGAGACTGCAAAGGCAGTACAAAACGCCTTCGACATTGCCAAGACAGTTGGCAAGCAGGACCCGGGTTACGATATCGGAATCTCGATTGCCAAGATGTCCAGCGACGTCCTTTTCAACTCGCCAAAGGCAGACAAGGCCAAACTGAAGGCAGATCGCTTAAAGGTCCTGGAAAGCTATGTCGAGGACAACAAGGATTGGGCCAGCAGCAAGGAAGTCATCGACAATTACAAGGATGCGAAGAATGGCGACGCGGCGTACCACGCCCTTACCCAGGCGTTCGACAAGAACCTCGGTTTCGATATCGACGCGCAGCGAGACTATTCCGAAATCTCGGCTAAGTTCCTTGAACTAAAGGCCGCCGGACTAATCAAGCCCGAACAAGAAAAGGAATTCTTAGGGAAGCAGAAGCAATGGAGTACCGAAAAAACAAAGTACGATCAAGAGCAGGCACTCATCAAGAAGCAGGAGGACGAGGCTCGAAAGAAAGCCGAGGAAGACGCGAAGAAGGCCAAAGCGAACGCTCCAAAGACTCCAGCGAAGGGCAACGACTCCTCGATCATCAATCAAGGGACGGGCAAGGGCGGGAAGTAAGCCCTCGGCTGACTCTCGTAGCCTCACCAATCGGAAACCTCGGGGATATTTCCCCGAGGTTCTCCGTAGCGTTGACAAACGCAGATATCTGGATCGTCGAAGACACGCGCATTAGCTCTAAACTCGCCATGCATCTCGGCATCAAGAAGCCGATGCGGGTCGCCAACGATCACACGTCGGATTCCCAATTGAATCGACTCCTCGATGAAATCGAATCCGGCATCTCAGCCGTCTTACTTACCGATGGCGGAGCGCCGGGTGTAAGTGATCCCGGAGCGCGTATTACCGACCTTGCTCATGATCGGGGCATCGAGGTGGACGCAGTTCCTGGACCCAGCGCCGTTGTCGATGCACTTATGCTGTCTGGATTTTATGCACAAAGGTTTGCTTTCCTGGGGTTTCTCGGCCGGTCACCTGGCGACATGAGAAAGGAACTCACACCATTCATTGACTCCCCGTATACGTTGGTGCTCTTCGAGTCGCCTCATCGTTTTCTCAAACTGCTCGAAGTCGCGGGCGAAGTCCTAGGTACAAGGCGCTATGCAATTTGCCGGGAATTAACGAAAAGAAACCAGCAAGTTTTCAGATCTGAGTTGCCGACAATTCCAAAAGAGGGAGAAGTTCCGCCGAAAGGCGAATTCACCATTGTTATCGAGGGGCGAAGGAAAACAATTGCCGGGACGAAATATGTTAAACTCTGAATTCAAGGGAAAAGTGAGGATAAACGAGTTCAAAAAAGTCTGGTTTGGCTTGGCGCTATTGGGCTCGATGGTCGGTTCTGTCAATGCTCAGAGCGCATTCGACGAGAAGGCCTATAAGCTGAAGCCGGAAGATATTATCCGTATCCAAGTCTTTAATCAACAGCAGATTGGTGCTGACATCCCGGTCGGCATCGACGGCTATGTTGGCGCACCATTCGTCGGCAACATCAAAGTTGAAGGCAAAACAATTTCGGAAGTCGAGGCGGAACTCTACAAACTATACGTTTCTAAACTTAAGCTTCGCGATCCAATCGTGTCGGTTTCAATCATCTCCTACCGAAAGCTGAAGGCAAACGTAACCGGCTCCGTTCAGCGGTCGACCGAGTATTTCTTCCGACCCGGAGATACCATCATGACGCTTTACAGCGCCAGTGGTGGCGAAGTGCCGGATCAGGCCGATCTCCGCAAGGCAACCCTGCGCCGCCAAGGTTCGAAGGAACTCATTCCCATCGACCTGTATGCGATGACCGTTCTGGGAGACAATAGTCAGAATTTTGAACTGATGGATGGTGACATCCTCAATATCCCACGAGAACAGAAGAACCGAATTCTTGTTCTGGGAGCTATTCGCAGCCCGGGAATGTATCCCTATCGCGAAGGCATGCACCTAAACGATGCCGTTGCGATTGGTGGCGGAGACATTCCTTACCGAACTATGTTCTCGAAGACGTTTATCCTGCGAGAGATTCCAGGTCGGCCCGATGAATACCTTCGCATCAACGCCAACTACGTCAAGTTCGTAAAGGGTAGCGACTTTAGCCAGAATGTGAAGCTGATGCCGGGAGATATGATCTATATCCCCGAAACAAACACGCCGGATGCAACTCAGCTCCAGTCGTTTGTCAACTCCGCATTCGTGTTCAACACCTTCGGTTCCTTCTTTGGAATCAAACTCTTCAAGTAAGAACAAACAAAAAAGCCCCCGCACAGACGTGCGGGGGCTTTTGCTTTGTCACCCGCTACGGGATGAGTCGAACGACGGTCCCCCGGTTGAGATCGCAGATCATAATTTCGCCATTCTTATCGGGAGAGACCGAGACCGGGCCCGAGATCGAATTAACACCCAGGCCAATGTTAATCGAGGCCGTGTGGTCCATGGCCGAATTGATGCTCGTCGTCACCGCTTCTCCGCCCGAGAGCGAGAAGGGAACGGAAACAATCTTCGCGGTAATGTAGTCGGCGAAGAAGTATCGGCCCGCCAGAGCCGGGTCCAGCGCAGTTCCTCGATAAATGAATCCTCCGATCACAGTTTCGCCAAACGCGTGGCTGTAGGTCAAGAAAGGATTCGTGAGCGGCGTAAAGTAGGCTGGGCCGGGATTGGTGGTATCGACTACACCTTCTCGCACGCTCCACCCATAGTTTCGATGGCCGTGGCCAGCAGGCTCGTAATCAACTTCTTCATAAGCATCCTGTCCGACGTCAGCGATAAGGAATCCACCGGTGACTGGATCAACCGACCAGCGGAAAGGATTTCTCATGCCAAAATCCCAAATCTCGGGATTCACGCCGGCGGTACCAACCCAGGGATTATCGGCTGGGACGCTGTAGTTTTGGTTCGGATCAGCCGGGAAATCGTCGCCAGATGGGTCGATGCGCAGCACCTTGCCGAGGAACGACGTGGGAGTCTGTGCGTAGTTGTTCGGATCGTTACCTCCGCCACCATCGCCAGTCATAAGATAAAGCTTTCCGTCGGATCCAAAGTTGATCGAGCCGCCCTTGTGGTTTGTCGTCGTAGGTTGTTGGAACGAGAAGATTGGGAAGGCGCTGCCCATCGAAGTCCCCGCACCGTTCATGGTGAAGCGAACGATCCGCGTCTCAATTGGCGAACCGCCATTGTAATGCAAGTAGACGTAGTGGTTTGAGGAGAAGTTTGGATCGAACGCCATTCCCAGCAAGCCGCACTCACCACTCGTCACGACCGAGCCAGTAATGTCGAGCACATTCGTGCTCTGCAGCACATCGTTCGTCATCAATCGGATGCGGCCTGGTCGCTCAACAACGTAAGCTTGCGTGCTATCCGCCGGATTTACGATGTACATCATCGGCTGGTCGATTCCACTTGCGATCACCTGCGCATGAATCGCGATCGCGGGAGTGCCACCTCCGCCCGAACCACCGCAAGCCAAGCAAATAAGAACGAGAAGTAGGAACCCAACCGTGCGTAAACGAACCAACATACACGCAAATTATACAGGCTGACCAATGAGATTATGGGACGGACACTCGGATCGTGTAATGGACCTCCTGGCGGGTTCAAAGAAAGAATGCTTTGAGGATGCCAGCATGATTGTTTCCGCCAAGGCTTGGAATTCGGCTAGCGTCAAAGCAACCTTGCCAATAGTCCCAAGATTCGGCCCCAAAAAACCATCTTTCTTACACCAAACTTGTGCGATTTAAATTGGATTTTTGCCGGAGATTCATCGTTCTGGTCTATAATTCGCCATGCGTAATCTGTTGCTAAAGGTTGCCTACGTCAGCTGCGCGCTTTCAATTGTTGGCTTGGCGAATGCACAACAAGTTTCCAAGCGCCCGCAATCGGCCGCTTCCGGATCTTGGCAAAGAATTCAAAATGCTCCGCCGCAAGGCATCAGCGTTCCTCTCCTCATGACGGATGGAACGATTATGTGCCACAGTCCGCTTTCGAGTAACTGGTACAAACTCACGCCGACCAACACAGGTAGCTACGTCAATGGAACTTGGACGAAATTGGCGCCTATGCAGAGCGATTACGGCCCGCTTTACTATGCTTCTGCGGTTCTTCCCGACGGTCGCGTCGTCGTCATCGGCGGAGAATACAATCTTAACCAAGGTGGCGTCTGGACCAACAAGGGTGCTTACTACAATCCGCAAACCAACAAGTGGAATGTGTTGGCCGCCCCAACTGGATGGACCGGAGTTGGTGACGCCCAGTGTCAGATTCTTCCTGACGGCAGGCTCGTACTTGCAAATCTTTTCGATACTCGGATGGCAGTTCTGAATGCGTCCACCATGACTTGGTCAGCTCTTCAGGGCACGGGCAAATTTGATCGATTCGATGAAGAAGGCTGGGTTCTTCTCAAAGATGGCACGATTATTACGTGTGACGCAATTAACGCGCCTCATGCAGAAAAGTATGTCCCTTCGCTCGACAAGTGGGTTTCCGCAGGCGATACGCCAGCCAGCCTCTGTGATGCTGGTTCGCAAGAGCTTGGCCCCATGATCTTGATGCCAGACGGGAAAGTATTCGCATTTGGAGCCACTGGTCACAATGCCATTTACACGCCAGGCGCTAACCCGACCGATCCAGGAAGCTGGGTTGCCGCTCCGGACTTCCCGAACGTCAATGGCCAGTTGGACATCGCCGACGGTCCCGCGGTCATGATGCCGAACGGAAAGATCTTGGCGTATGCCAGTCCAGGAGTATTTAACTCTCCAAGCCACTTCTACGAGTGGGACGGCACCGCGCTACTGGAAGTCGCAAACCTTCCAAATTCCGCTGGAAATCCGTCATTTGTTGGCAACTTCCTGCCGCTGCCAAATGGGCAGATCATGTTCACCGACTTTTCGAGTGACATCGAGTTCTACACCCCGACCGGCGGTCCAAAGGATGCGTGGCGACCGACGATTACCTCTGTTCCGTCGACCGTCGTTGTGGGCAAGACATCGGTTCTCAAAGGCACACAACTCAACGGAATGACCAACGGTGCTGGTTACGGCGACGACTCGTCGAACAACAGTAACTATCCGCTCGTGCGAGTGACCTACAAGTCCTCCCACCACGTGGTCTACTTCCGAACTCACGATCATAGCACGATGGCCGTCCAAACCGGAACGAAGCAGGTATCGACGAATTTCGATGTTCCTGCAAACGCCGAACTTGGACCCGCTTCGCTCGAAGTCGTGGCGAGTGGTATTCCTTCGCTCCCCGTCGATGTGACCATCTCGAAAGACGGACTGAAGCCGACTGGAGTAGGCATGTACGAGGGAATTGGAAGTACGGGCGGAATTCCCGAGATCACAAGCTCCGATAACACTTACTTCACGGTCGACTCAGTTAACGCAGGTGCTTCTGGACAAATCTCGTCCGCTTGGGTAACGTTCCAGGCCGGAACTTCAATCAGCAATATGCAGGTTGACTTCGAAAGCAATGTCAGCCAGTCGGTGCAGATTCTTGCCTTTGCCTATAACTGGGCCACGGGCAAGTACGAAACCATTGGTAATGCGAAGCAGTCGAGCGTGGACTCCACCACATCGCTTACAGTCCCGGATGCGAGCAAGTATCTCAGTGGTACCGGTCAAGTCAATCTGCTGTTCCGAGCGATCAATCCGAATCGATCGAATAAGGCAGCTGCTTTCCCGATCACGCTTCGACTGGATAAAGTCTCGCTGACCGCAGGCTAAGAAAAGCACACGCATAGAATAAGCCTCCAGATGATCCATCTGGAGGCTTATTTCTTTAACTATAGAGGGAAAATCTTCCACAAATCGTTTGAACCAATTGTCTCCCTCATCACGTACTTACCCCGAGGAGAATGGCTTTGGACGAAAATTGGGCACTGGTGTCGGGGGACATCACGGAAGTACGATCGATCGGGAGTGAAACGACTGTCGTGCTTTACGTTGAAGGCGCAAAGGATTACGATGGATTTCCAAATCTGTTTGCAAACTCCATGGGAGAACTTATAACGGTCGACCTACCCGATGGGGCCGAATCTCCCCGCATTGGCAGTCGCGTCGAGTGGTGTCTATGTGCAGTAGATCGTGGAAAATCCAAGCTCAGGCCTCTGTCTGAGAACTAAACTAGAACGGTGACTACCGCAGGAAACCCGGTCATTCCCGGATGGTACGCCGACCCAGAACTTCACTTCTTCGAAGGCCAATACTACATCTACCCAACGTACTCGGCCAGGTACGAAGAACAAACCTTCTTCGAAGCGTGGCGCTCTGAGGACCTTGTTGACTGGCAACCTTGCGGCCGAATCCTCGACTTCGCCGACGTGCCCTGGAGTACGAACCGTGCTGCCTGGGCGCCGTCGGTGGCAGCCAAGAATGGAAAGTACTACATGTACTTTTCAGCAGGGGATGGTGCAGGTATTGGGGTTGCGGTGTCTGACCATCCCAATGGACCCTTTAAGGATGCGATCAATAAGCCCCTCGTTTCCGAGTATCACCACGGGGCCCAGCCCATTGACGCTCACGCCTACGTCGACGACGATGGCCAGGCATATCTCTATTACGGAGGCTGGCGACATGCCGTCGTGGTGAAACTCGGGGACGACATGATTTCCACGATCGGAGATTTCATCGAAATTACGCCGGAAAACTATGTCGAGGGCCCTTTCATGATCAAGAGGAATGGGATCTACTACTTCATGTGGTCGGAAGGCAGTTGGGGCGACGCCTCGTATTCTGTCGCTTATGCCAAAGCCGACAATCCCTTCGGTCCATTCGAACGTTATGGCAAAATCCTCGAGAGCGATCCAGAAATCGCAACGAGCGCAGGACATCATTCCGTGCTCCAACTCCCAGGCACCGACGACTGGATCATCGCCTATCACCGTAGGCCACTGGGAGAGACGGCTCGAGATCACCGAGTGACTTGCTTGGAAGCCATGCGGTTTGACGATGGGGGAGACATTCTTCCTGTCCGCCTTACCCACGAGGGAGTCCGGCCGCGTGTACACTAACCCCATGTCGCTGCGTTACTCAGGAATGGTCTTAGGCTTACTCCTTATTGGCGGCTGCCGTCCAACCGAACCGACCCCGACCTCGCCGACCGACACGAGTAGCTCGCCACCCTCGTCAAAAAAATCAACTTCTGCTCCGGCCCAAATCGAGGAGAAGAAGATTGGCAAACACGGCGAAGTTCTCGGCAAGCTTGAACAAAAAGAGTTACCCAGAGGTGCGGAAGAAATCGTCGCGACCGTCGCACCAGAAAACGTTGGGTGGGCCAAAAAGTGTCTGGATGCCGAAAAGATTCAATCCAAAACGCACCAAGAAAAGTACGGTGTCGATATTATTGTGGAAACCAAAGATTCCGATCGCGCGGGCGCGGTCTTAAGAGATCAGGCTGCCAATGCCCACATTCCAATCCATGTCGATAGTCAGGGACAAATCAAGCCAGACATGAAGTCGAAGCCCTGAAACTAGGCGGCCTGACTCCTAAGCTTTATACGGAAGCCGAACGGTTTGCCTAATTTTGTTTCTATATTCCGTCTAGCCTGAGGAGCCGCGGAACCATCCTCTCCCAACATCGTCAGTCTCAATTGCTGAACTAAGTAAACGCTAATTAGTAAGCAGTCTCTAATGAATGCAACCTTGGCGCGGGGCCCTCGCCTGCACGATGCAGGACCCCGCGCATTTCTTTGGTCGAAGAAGTCCGCATGTTGAATCGAGAATGTTGTCGGATTCTCATTGGATTCGGAACTAACGACGATAACATGCGTAATCACATGGTGTTGAAGAGCGGATGTGTTCCTAAACCGTAGGCTTTAACAAAACAGAAGGCTGGGCTTGTCCCAGCCCTTCTTGTTTATTCGCTCGGTAAAACGCTCGGTGGACGCGTACTCGAGTTGATGTGCGAGAATCGATCACCAAACTTGACGCCATTGGATATCGCGCCCCCATTGCTCAGGAACCATCGGTTTCCAACGGCTCCAGAAGCATAATCGAACCGGTCGTTTTTGCCCGTTCCATCGCACGAGAACTGAGCTTCGAGTTCCTCGTGCCACTTGATGTCTGGACCAGTCAGGAAGACCGGACCGAACTCGGCGTGACGCTGCAGATCTCCGTTGCTACCTCCAAAATTCTCATTGAAGGAATAGAGCCCGTGCATGTACTGGCCGTCCTTCGGCGCCCGAAATCGGGCGATCAGCCCCCAAGCCTTTCGATCGTTGAAGTAGTAGTAGCCAGAGTACACCGTCGCATTCCCATCAGGCTGGGCGTGAACCAAGAATCGATGGACGTCGTTGGTCTTCCAGTTGTAAACGAGGTGACTATGCCCGCCCGTACCTTCGTTGCCGAAGTCGCCAGCTACTACGCCGCTGCCCTTCGCGAGAAGCCGAACACGATCATTCGCGCCAACTTTGTTCCGATCGACCGCCTCATTACCAGAATCCCAAACAGAAAAGATAATGCGCCGCTCCGTTGGCGAATTCACTTGAATTCCAAAATATCCCCGATGCCAACCGCAAGCCTCGTAGTAGGTGTATTTCGGATCGGTCTTCGGGCGGACCTCGTTGTAAAACCATTCCACCTTCTCGTCGTTCCCGATTGGATATTTGAGATGGACGCTAGCCGCGTTCCGACGGGGCTTGAGATTAAATCTCGCACCATTCACTGCCGCTCCACTAAGACCAAGTCCCTCGATCACACCGAAGTCACTTGGCTTGCCCTCCAATATTGGTTTCAGTATGATCTTTCGGTAGCCATTCTGGCGGATATCAAAGCTTGCGGGGCTACCGACTGCAATCGTGCGCTTCTGGCCGTCGATGGTCATCGTATACCGAACACCTTCCGCCTTGCCTTGCAGGTCGACTTTGAGATCTCCCGTTCGCAAGTCGCCGATCCACACCAGAGACTCGCCTCCGTTGGTCCAGTTGCGGGCTCCACGCTCGTCGATCTGAATTGCCTCGTCGTTAGGCGAAGAATACGCCGTAAAGG
>CAMFIS010000067.1 GCA_945952345.1 uncultured Fimbriimonas sp. | reverse complement strand
ATTCGCCAATCAACTTATACATCTCGGCTTTTGAACCCACATCGATTCCCCTGGTCGGCTCGTCGAGAACGATTGCTTTCGGCTTCGTTTGCAACCATTTCGCTACCGAACACTTCTGCTGATTTCCGCCGGACAGTGACGTCATCGGGAGTTGGGCATTCGGCACCTTGATCTTCAAATTCTCGATCCACTCGCGGGCGGTCTGAAGGCGCTTTGATACCGAGGTTTGGCTTGACAGCGATGCCAAGGAGATATTCTCCTCGATCGTCATGTCGACGATCAGCCCCTTCCCTTTCCGGTCTTCCGAAACGTACGCGATCCCAGCGCCCGAAGCCGCCTCGTAGGTCAAGCCCTTCAAAGGCTTCCCATCCACAACAACCTGTCCGTTACCGGATCGGAATCCCATAATCGCCTCGCAAGTCTCGGTGCGTCCCGATCCGATCAGTCCCGCAAGTCCAAGGATCTCAGCCTGTCGCACACCGAACGAAATGCCGTTGGCGAATCCCGGCACCACGAGGTTGTGGACTTCCAGGACTAAGTGATCGCTCGGCTGATTTTTGGCAGGGAATACGTCTTCGAGTTTACGGCCCACCATCAGGTTGGCCAGATCCATTTCCGTTAAGTCTTTAGGAGACTTTTCGGCAACCTTTTCGCCGTCCCGAAAAACGACGATGCGATCACAGATCGCGAGCACTTCTGGTAGCCGATGCGAGACGTAAAGCACCGCGGTACCTTCAGCTTTAAGATTCGAAATAATCTCGAACAACTTCTCGGATTCGACTTCGCTAAGAACGGCGGTTGGCTCATCGAAAATGATG
The DNA here is from genome assembly GCA_945952345.1 of uncultured Fimbriimonas sp. Lineage (GTDB taxonomy): Bacteria > Armatimonadota > Fimbriimonadia > Fimbriimonadales > Fimbriimonadaceae > Fimbriimonas. The sequence continues at coordinate 15,920 of CAMFIS010000067.1, read as the reverse complement.
ATCCTCGCCTTCTTCGACAAGGCCTTCGCAATCTCCACTAATTGCTGCTCAGCAATCGATAGCGATTCGCACATCGCGCCTGGATCGAATCTCGCTCCCACGCGATGAAGAAGTTCGCTGGCACGCGCCCGCGTCTTTGTTCGGTCGACAAATGCGCTGCCGATTTCCTGCCCCAAGAAAATGTTATCCTCCACGCTCAAAGTTGGGATGAGATTCAGTTCCTGATGCACCATCTGGATTCCCAGGGAGTCTGCTGTTCGCGTGTCGCGAACATGAACAGCTTTGCCATCCACAATAATCTGACCTGAAGTCGGAGTGACAATTCCCGCCAAGAGCTTCATGAACGTGCTCTTGCCTGCCCCGTTTTCTCCAACGATACCGATAACCTGGCCGGGCTCGATCTCAAGGTCGAGACCTGAGAGAGCTACCGTGGCTTCGTACTGCTTGCCAAGGCCAACGGTTTTGAGCATGGGGATACCATACCGTTACGCCAGGCTGAATCTCAACCCAGGGACTGGATTTCAGGGCTGAGAAACAGTCTTAGAAAACTGAAGACGCATGGCGTCCTTATGGTCCAAATCCTGAATGGCGTGAACCATGGAGGCACGGAACTCGGTCCAGTCCTGAACTTTATAACGGCCGCCTCGCCGAATGTTGTTGAAGCCTGCGGCCTCAAGTTTCGAGCGGTTCTGGTCCAACCAATCGATACTTCGGGCGTACATGGCTTGCCGCTTCACCCGCATGTCGTTTGGGTTGTAGATCGAGGATTCGAAGATGAGATTTGCCACAAAGAACGGGGCAAAGTATTCGCCTCGCTGCCCTGAAATCTGCCATTCCGTTCGGTGTCCAGGCATCTGCATGACAGGGTCATAGATTCGAACTATCAAGCCGTTTGAATTTGCTCCGCTCAGTTTGGAGGCGATGAAACTCTTGAACGATTTCGCACCAGTCACCTGCCAGAGTCGATCGAATTTGGCTTGATCCAGTCCGTAAAATTCCCGCTCACTTTGCGGAACGAAGCTGTAAAGTGTTTTCGTATCGCCACGAGCAAAGGCGTCACCAAACCGGTGAGCCGCCTGGATTTCCGTGTCTTTTGTGGTCACATTCGCGGCGTAGCCGGCGACCATCAAGGTCGCCGTTGCCACAAGAATTGTTTGTCGTACTTTCATCTAGTTACTAGCGCAGTTGCCGTCTTCGGTGCAGTAGCTACCAACTCCAGACCATACGTCGATGGTGTACGAGTTCTCGCCACCTTCGTCGCAGAGAATATGAAGTGTTGTGATCATGAGGCAGTAATGCAAATCTCCAATTCCCCATAGTTCGCTTCCGCAAGGCGTTGTATAGGTAGAAATGGCATGGCATAGCATCTGGTTAGGCACCTTTCGCGTACACGACTTGCAAACGCCAATGAGCGAAAGACCGGGAGGAATTCCCGTCGAGTCCGTGCTGCCAGGACCTGAAGTTGCGGTCGGGGCCGTTGAGCCCGTGTCTGTTGATCCGTCGCCGCTGTATGCCAACGGCGCTATGAGAGATCCCATTAAGATCCCCCCAATAAGTAATGATTTGTATTTCATGATTCCTCTCTAATGGTCTTCGTCTATTCGTAAAAAGCCTGGTCGAAAATGGATTGGCTGTCGCTTTTCTTGTCGCGAACCGAGCCTCCGAGCGTAATTCCAATGCTGCGTTTATCACAGAACTGACAGAGAATGTGAGTGCCCTGGGGATTGCAATTCTTGTCGGCCATGATCACCGATCCGTCGTGGAATCTCAGAACGTTCTTGTTCCAAATTTCGCTGGAAGACGGGAAATATAGGAGTCCAACACCGCGCATTTCTTCGTCGTTGTTGGTACCGCATGGCGTGTACTTCGACTTTGTCCTCCAACTTCGCCCGTTATCGCCGGTATAGCTCTTGACAAACGAGAACCAACTCGCCTCGTTGTTCGGTAACCCCATACTTTCCGCAGCGCCGAATTCCACTTGCGACTCGTTATCGCTGCGATAAGCCATGAGGCCATGCCAGAAACCCTGAATGTTGAGTCGAGCGGCAGCCGTACGATTTGCCAGCCGAGTTTGCTCGAACGTGGGAGCCAAAACCGCGCAGGTGACAGCCACAATCCCAACCACGCTGGCGACTTCGATGAGAGTAAAGCCTCGCTTCATCGCGAATAGACCCCCGCAGGAATGTAACTAAACTTCGACTTCGAGTCAAAGGTTACAAAGTAGTAATTGTCGCGCTTCAAGATGTCATCCAGACCAACTAAATCGGGGCTCGCAATCAGCCACTTTTTGTTCGGCTGAGACTCCATGTAAGGGCGAATTCGAGTTCGGAATTGGGAGCAGGACTTGCAATCCGTCATCACCACGAGTTTGTCAAACTTCCCGATTTCCCGACCTCGAATGTCCTTGGTCGGGTACTCCATGTTTGGAGCCATATTTGTCTCCATCTTGACGTCCGACCACGCTTCAAAATCGCTCGGCTGGCGGGAAGCTTTGAAGATCATCAAGCCGGAAACTCCCGTTGTGAGCAGCGTTATCGCTGAAATGAAGCTCTTTCCTGCAATCATGTGCGTTACACAGGCAAATGCAGTGCCAATGGAGAGGATTTTGGCGAAATCCTATACGAATTCGTTTATCCGGGCTTCATCACAATGGGGGGACAATTCGTGAACAGCGCAACGTCGGTTTGAAATGCAACCGCGAATCCTCGAAATATTTCGAGGATTTCAAAGTCAAATTAGACCGTACGATTGCCGGGAAAAGTCGCATTTCCCATTTGACCGCGGATGCGAGGGATTGATCAACAAACGATTTTGTCTATCATTTTGTTTTGCAGCGCCTGACGTCAAGACTGGATAGAAACATGCTTTGGACCGACGACCAAGCCCCGAACCGAAGGAACGCTGACTGTCACGCCGTCTGGCACCACCAAATCTGCCTTCCATCCTTTGCCTTGCTTTTCAACTCTGGCGTGGATGGGACCCCTGCCTGTCGAGACGTACCCTTCTGCCCACTCTAAGTCCACCAAATGAGGATCGAATTCGAACTGAAACGCTTCGATTGGCTTAATGCCTAGAATCTTGGTTTGCAAATGGAATACCGGGTGAGCGGCCCAAGCATGGCAGTCGGACCGGCCCGGATCGGGCATCTCGATCGTCGTTTTAAAGCCTTTTCGAATCATCTCTCCCCATTCCTTTCGGATGTTTGCCAGCAAGTCCGCATGCCGCCCAAGCTTCGCCAGAGCTTCGTGACGATAGTGCTGGTAGTAATAGGTCGCCTTTACCGAGTCCGGGTGTCTGTCGTACCACTTCGCCCCAATGTGTTGAAGTTCTTTGTCGTTGCTCAATACCGCTAGTGCGTGCGGCTGCTCTGAAAATGTCTTGGCGTCCGGTGCATCCAGCAAGAATCCGTCCTTATTCACGTGCTTTTTCACGGCCGCTCGGAGCTCGTTCAGCCACATGGTGTAGGGACGTTGCGAGTTGTGATGGCCATAGATGGTTTCCAGGTCGACCATCGCCTCAAGGGCCAACACGAGTTGCATGTTGATGGCGATGCTGTGGCCATCGGCTCCCCCGGGTGGGACACCGTCTTTCCACGATGGAATCCAGTCGACGAAATTCCATTGATCGGGCGACTTCATTAGGCCGAAGCCCTTCGAATGCTCGTCGCGATCCATGAATTGCTCGAAGAAGGACAGAACTGAACGGCAACCCGCCAGCATTGGAACCAGGTATGACTTGTCGCCAGTCCAGAGGTGCTGGTCGTGCACCATCAGGACCCACCAGATGGAGAAAGGGGGGATGTATTGGCGTATTCGGCTGGGGTATCTGGACTGCGTCATGCCTCGGTATCCGATCGACCATCGATACAGGTCTGTTGCTTTCGCTGAGAGTCGCCGGTCGTCGGTTACCGCCATCATGATCATCGACTCGATTCTCGAATCGCCCACGTACTGAAGCTGTTCGTAGTAGGGGCAGTCGAAAAATGTTTCGTGGGAATCCATCTGCAGGGTGCGAATGCAGATATCCACGATCTTGTTCAGTTGTTCATCGGCGCAGTGGAACGGCGGAGTGGGTGGCTGAACCGGGTAATGGGTTTCTTCAAGTCGGAATCCTTGCAGCGTTACAACTTCGTCCGTGGTTTCGACATAGATCTCCATGTATCGACCCGAGCACCACCAGGGAACGGTGAATTGCTCACGATCTTTGCCGCCGGGGAGAACTTCGTCGCCAAAGCCCAGCGCACGGGACCACATCATCACGAAGTGTCCGCCCTCGACCTCGTCGCGATTGCCTCGGTCGCCATCCTTAAAGTCTTTGATCAAGCCCTCTTGGAAGTGGATTCGCACTTTCGCTCCTTTGCCTTGAGATGTCGATAAGTGCCAGTATGCGCAGACGTAGTTATTCAAATCGACAATTGCGCGGATCTTTGTGTTGGGCGCGATCGTGAGGTGACCACCCCGAAGAAACTGTTCCCAATCCTGATGCTGGTCCTTCAAATCGTTCTTCGATTCGATGGTGACGCTGGCCGTATCGTACTGGGCGCAATGCTCGACATGTCGAACCGCGAATGACTTCCAGTCGCCGTAGTACATTGCTGGAAGGGTAGCGGGGCGAAGCACTCGCACCGGATTGAGGTCACCTGCTTCTTGGAGGGTTGGCGTCTCTCCCATCACGGGTGTTGCTGGTACCCAGCCGCGCAGCAAGTTGAGTTGGTCACCGTGGAGTCGGAATCGGTCCCCCACTCCGTAGGTCGATGCAGGATGGAACGTCTCGTAGCCGTGAATCTCCGCGCATTGCCAAGGCGCATGTCCCGTAGTCAGTTTGGTTTTGAGACTTGGATCATCGGAGATGCAGAGGAATCCGTGTTCGATGCTCTCTTGGGCGAGCGGAGCGCTTTCACTTCCCATTGCCCAGGTCACGAATGCGAGTTGCTGGCCCTTCTGGAGGTCTAAATCGTACGACTCATAAAACCAATGTTCATGGTCCCCGCGCTCGCTACCTCGGGCAAGAATCTCTCCATCGAGCACCAGCATGTATCGCTCGTCAGCCGTGACGTGAATCCTCGCCTTTGTTGCCTCTGGGATGGCGAGGTAGTACACGCAGAAAAACGGCCGCTTCTTCCCTTCCGGGTGGGATATCCACTTGGCATCGAGCCTCCCCCGTCCCCATGGCGAATCCCCGCGATTGGAACTAAACGGATCTTCTTTGAGCACGACACGGGTCACTTGGGACATGGGAATAGCTTACTTTGTCGGAGCGCGGGCGTCCCGCCTGCAAAAAGGATTCAGGGAAGGAGTCTTGACCCATTCTTACACTTCTTCTCTGCAGACTGCTGACTGCTGCCTCAGTCTGCCTTCGCCCTCGCCCTCGCCCTCGCCCTCGCCCTCGCCCTCGCCCTAAAAGCAGTAAACTCTCCCAAAAGAGCAATGAGGCCAACCTTCGACGAAATTCTTGCCGCAAAGGAGCGGATTTTTCCCGGAATCAACGTCACCCCCTGCAGCTATTCTCCTGTCCTTAGCGATATGTTTGGATGCCAAATCTATAACAAAATGGAATACTTGCAAGAGTCGGGATCGTTCAAGGAACGCGGCGCACGCAACGCTCTCATGCTCCTATCCGACGATCAGAAGCGACGCGGAGTCGTTGCCGCATCGGCCGGAAACCACGCCCTCGCCCTCGCTTATCACGGCCAATTGCTCGGAATTCCTGTCCGCGTGGTCATGCCCACCATCGCCCCGATGGTGAAGCAGGAACGGTGTCGGACCTTCGGCGCGCAGGTCGAACTGTATGGAGCCAACATCGCCGAAGCCAAGAACAAGGCCGACGAATATGTCGCCAATGAAGGCATGACCTACGTGCACGGCTTCGATGGAATCGACGTCATCGCCGGCGCAGGCACGCTCGGCCTTGAAATCCTCGAGCAAGTCCCGGACGTGGAAGCCATTGTCCTCCCGGTTGGCGGAGCTGGACTCATTGCGGGATTGTCTCTGGCCGTCAAAACCATCAAGCCCAATGTCCAGGTCATCGGCGTGGAACCCGAATACGCGGCCTCCTTCCTCGCCGCGGAGGAGAACGGCTCGCCGGTTCTCATCAAAATGGAAGAAACTCTCGGCGACGGCCTCGCCGTTCCTCGAGTAGGCGACAACGCCTTCGCCCTCGCCCACAAGCACGTCGACAAAGTTGTCACGGTCAATGAACGAGACATCGCCCTCGCTATTCTTCGCCTCGTCGAAATCGAGAAAGGCGTGGTCGAAGGCGCGGGAGCCTCACCACTTGCAGCACTCATTGCCGAAAAACTGCCTGAACTGAAGGGCAAGAAAATCGTCCTCGTGCTGTGCGGTGGCAACATCGATCCGTCGGTCCTCGGTCGCGTGATTAACTACGGCCTCCGCTGTGACTGGCGGCTGGTGCGCTTCCGATGCGAAATCTCGGACCGACCGGGCGGCCTCGAGAAACTCACGCACGCTATCGCTGAGATCAAGGCGAGCGTGAACGAAATCTCCCACGAGCGGACGTTTTGCAAACCGAACTTCAGCCGCGTGACGGTCGAATGCGTGGTCGAGACCAAAGACAAGGCCCACGCCGATCGCCTGATCGCTCACTTGGAAGAACTCGGCATGCCTTGCGAGTTGTACTAGGACGAATCGGATTAGTTCTCGGTGCGGACTGATTCCGAGGTTTGCACCAACTCCCGCTTGCCGTCCGCCGCGACCTTATAGCATTTTGAAATATATGTGTTTGCATCTGTGAAGTGCTCTTTATAAATCAAGTGAGAGGGTTCTCCAGAAAGGCTCTTCAGGTCCCAAATCATTTCGCCATCGACTACGGAGCCGTGGCCAAATGACACGCTCGAGGAGTCAGAGATGACCATTGCCCACACGGCATGAGTCTTCGGGTCAACGCCAAAATGCTGAACTGCCGTGTGCTTCTCACCATCTGCAAAGGTGATCGAAACTGCCCCATCAACCCCTCCGTCCTGGTTCAGGGTGTATCGAAACTCGGAACTTAATTTATCGGTCTTTTCCCTCCAAACGCCGCCGGTGAGCTTCTTTAACTGCGCCATTGCAGGCGGTGGTGCATCCTGGCCCTGGGCCGCAAGAGTAACAAACGTCAGTCCCAAGGGAAGAACGGAGAATAGTTTCTTCATTCCCAACTTCTTACCCGATTGTCTACTCGGCGAAGTGTCTCGGCTCCACTTCCAAGCCAATTGGTTCCACGGCCGGAATGGCTGTTGGAAAGGGCGGCCGTCGCTAACGGCGATGCTTCTTCATCTTGTGGAAGTCATCCCCGCCGCTATCGTCTCCTCCGCCATCGTCGACCGGGTCATCCACTTGGACCGTGCACTTCGCGGTGTAAATGTCGTTGCTGGCGAGACGAACCGTGATGGAATATTCGGTCGTGGAAGTCGGTGAGACCGACGTCGAGCCATTCACGGCCTGAGCGCCGAAATTGGATTTCATCACCTGTATCCCTCCCGGGCTCGACCACTTTAGTTCGGTGCTGTCACCGCTCGTAATCGTGTCTGGATCGGCTCGGAGCAGGACCGGTTGGATATGCACTTCCTCACCGGTGCAAGCCAACAGCGTCAACCCTAAAGCCATCCATCCAACCACCACCAACTTCCGCATGTTAGGTGGACGGAACAAGCTTGCAAGTTACTTGCAAAGCTCTATGCGAATGGCCACCCCCACCGGTTCGCAAGCTCACCGACACCCCCAGGGGTGTAGCGTGGTTACGCCGTTCAATAGGAGTCAATTCGAAATCCGAGCGCTGACGTCACGCCTAATGGCTAACGCTCCACCCCTGGGGGTGTCGGTGAGCGGAAAGTCCGCTAACCTTGAATGACAATCAACTTAGCGAACCGGTGGGGGTAGAGAATGCTAGAGCCTATCTGAGAGGATCCACCAAATATCGGTAAAATGACCAGCAATGGCAACCGCGATTACGATGACCTCGCAAGGTCTGAATGTCCCCAACGATCCGATTATTCCGTTCATCGAAGGCGATGGCACCGGCCCCGATATCTGGGCCGCCAGTGTTCGAGTGTTCGACGCCGCCGTCGAAAAGGCATACGGTGGAACGAAGAAGGTCGCGTGGCAAGAAGTTTTGGCCGGCGAAAAAGCATTCAACGCGACAGGAGATTGGCTTCCACAAGCAACCCTCGATGCATTTAACCAATATTTAATCGGCATCAAGGGCCCGCTCACGACTCCTGTCGGTGGCGGCATCACATCGCTGAATGTGGCTCTGCGCCAGATCCTCGATCTGTACGTCTGCCTTCGCCCCGTGCAGTGGTTCACCGGTGTACCAAGCCCGGTCAAGCGACCCGAGGATGTGAACATGGTCATCTTCCGCGAGAATACGGAAGACATCTATGCGGGCATCGAATTCCCAGCTGGCTCCGACGACTCGGCCAAGATGCTGCAGTTCATCGAGCACACCTTCCCCAAAGCTTTTGGCAAGATTCGATTCGGCACCGAAGAGAAGACCCATGCCTGGAAGAAAGCGGTTCACGACGGTCCCGAGGAAAACATCCTCGTCGGCGTCGGCATCAAGCCCGTGTCCAAGCAAGGCTCTCAGCGATTGATTTACTCCGCGATCCAATACGCAATCGACAACGGCCGCAAGAGCGTGACGTTGGTCCACAAGGGCAACATCATGAAGTTCACCGAGGGCGCGTTCCGCGACTGGGGCTACGAACTCGCCAAGGAGCTGTTTGGCGCGGTCGAGATCGATGGCGGACCGTGGTGCCAGATTCCGGAAGGTAAGCCAGGCGCAGGCATCATCATCAAGGACGCGATCGCCGACATCACGCTTCAGCAAGTTCTGACTCGTCCGACGGACTTCGATGTCATCGCGACGTTAAACCTCAATGGCGACTACCTGTCCGACGCCCTGGCGGCCCAGGTGGGCGGCATTGGCATCGCTCCGGGTGCGAACATCAACTACATTTCTGGCCATGCGATCTTTGAAGCAACCCACGGTACGGCTCCCAAGTATGCTGGCCTGGACATGGTCAATCCGTCCTCGGTGATTCTGAGCGGCGAGATGATGTTCCGCTTCATGGGTTGGACTGAGGTTGCGGACATGATTCTGAAGGGCGTCGAGGGTGCGATCGCGGCGAAGACAGTGACGTACGACTTCCACCGACTGATGGAAGGTGCGACGAAACTGAAGTGCTCCGAGTTCGGCGACGCGATTATTTCGCACATGTGATTTAGCCGCTAGCTGCGAGCCGCTAGCCACTAGTTAAAGAGGGGTTTGGGCAGACGTCCAGGCCCTTTTGTATTTGCCTAAGGAAGCGACAAGTTGCAAGTTTGAAGTTGCAAGCAAAACCGGACTCGGGTAGAAGTCAAGGTTTCATCTGGAATCAAATATCGCTGCCCTTCAGGCCGCAGTATCGTTGCGCGACAACCCTGCCCTTCAGGCTGGGCTGAACTATTTCACCCCTTCGGGGCTACCTGTTCCGAGTCGCGGCCCTACTTCAGACATTTGCTTCTCGACCGCAACTTCACTCATGGAAATCATCTAGGGTTGGCTTCTCCTTCGGACATAGGATTTCAAGTGAATGCAGCTAGGCCCAAAGGGCTGACCCAATTAAGCCCAGTCTGACGAGCCTGCGAGAAGGGCTGGGTTAAGGACATTCATTACAGAGCGGCCTGAAGGGCAGCGCACTTTTCTTGGTCTTGGTTTTCCGACAGCCCCAATCATCTGCCCGCGCTCCACAAAATTGCGAAACGTTTCTCAAACTCGGACATCCGATGAGATAAGATAGTTTTTGAACTTGCGAAACGTTTCGCAATTCATGGATTAGCTGATGATGACTTCCCTGCTCGCCCTCGCCGCCATGGCCGTTATCCAGCCGAAATGGACGCAGACGTTTGCTCAAGAATTCGATGGCGCAAAGGGCACCGCACCGGACCCGAACATCTGGCGGCACGACGTTGGCGGGAGCGGTTATGGCAACCACGAATGGGAGAGCTACACCGAAGGCAACAAGAACGCCTTCCTGGATGGCAAAGGCAACCTCATCATCGAGGCGCGAAAGGAACCGACCAAGGGCAAAGACAATATCGCTCGCGATTACAGTTCGGCGAGAATCAATACCAGCGGCCACTTCGCGCAGGCGTACGGAAAATTCGAAGCGCGCATCAAGATGCCTCGGGGCAAAGGAATCTGGCCCGCATTCTGGATGCTGGGCGACAACGCAGGCTCGGTGGGCTGGCCGCGGTGTGGCGAGATCGACATCACCGAATTCCTCGGACATCAACTTTTTACAACTCATGGAACGGTGCACGGCCCGGGCTATTCGGGCGGAGGAGGAATCTCAGCCGCGACCGATTCCAAGACGCCGCTCGATGCCGACTACCACGTGTACGGCCTCATTTGGAATCCGGAAAAGATTGAGTTTCAACTCGATGGCGTGACGTTCCAGACCGTGACGCCTGACGATATCGGGTCGAACGACTGGGTGTACGATCATCCGCATTTCATCATCCTGAACCTTGCCGTGGGTGGGGACTGGCCAGGCTATCCTGACGCGACGACGACTTTTCCGCAGCGAATGGTAGTCGATTGGGTTCGAGCTTATAAAGACGAGAACCTCGTGGTCGATACCGAAGGAATCAAGAAGCGAGCCGAGGAGCGCAAGAAGAAGGCGAACACCTACACTTGGCCCGGACCCTTTGCGGTTCCCGGCACGGTTTCACTGGCCGACTACAACTTGGGTGGTGAAGGTAAGGCATATCATGACTCCGACCCAGAAAACCAGGGCGGGCAGTATCGACTAACCGAGGGAGTGGATGTGGGGGCATCGGGCACCAAGCCGAAGTTCTCCTTGGGCTGGACGAAGGCGGGTGAATGGCTGAAGTACGACCTAAATATCAGTCAGACAGGTACTTACAAGGTCGAGGCGATGGTCGCGAGCGATGGCCAGGGCGGTGAGTTTCACATCGAGATCGACGGCGAGCAGGTTGCTAATTCAGCTACGGTTCCCAACACCGGCGGTTGGACCAATTGGAAGCCCTTGTCCCTGGGAGATGCTCGGCTTTCCGAAGGCAAACACACATTGAAGCTGGTGATGGACAAGAACAGCGACAAAACTGGATCGATTGGCAACTTCTTATCGCTAAACTTTAAGAAGTAGCCATGCCCTCGATCGACATCGCCGACGAAGATTACGACTTCCTGAGCCAGCAAGTCGAGTTGGAGGATCTGTCGGTCGAGGAATATGTGTCCCAGATGGTTGATCGTCAGCGGGTGATTGTGAAGTACAAAGACGGTGCGCCTCCGAGCTCGGCGAAAAATCCAAACTTTGAAGCGCCCCATCGCAAATGGGGAATGTGAAACTAGACGTCAGTTGGCAGTTAGCAGTCTGCAGTATCGGAAGTAAGATAGGTTTATGAAGCTGTTGTCGATCGCTCTCGGACTCTCACTCGTCTCGTTTGCCTGCGCCCAGGATGGCGTGAAGGAAGCGCCTCCGGCTCGAGGAACTGGGACTCAGAAGGTCGATATGAACGAGAAGATCTTCGACCCCAAGCGAGACACGGCAAAGGACATCGCCGATGCCGTCACGAAGGCGGGCAAAGAAAACAAGCACATCCTTCTCGATGTGGGCGGCAACTGGTGCATCTGGTGCCATCGGCTCGACATGTTGTTCAAGTCGGACAAAGACGTCGCTAGCCTGTTGAAGAAATATGTGGTCGTAAAGGTGAACTTCAGCCCCGACAACGAGAACAAGGCGGTCTTGGCTAACTATCCGGCAATCACCACCGGCTATCCCCACCTCTTCGTGCTCGATAAGACGGGCAAGGTGATCCAAGATCAGGACACGGGTCTGCTGGAAAGCGGCGACCATCACGATCCGGCGAAGGTCATCGAGTTTTTGAAGAAGTGGAAGTAGCGCGGAGTTAGCAGTCTGCAGTTTAGCTCTATACGTCCACGACGTCCATCCGAACGATTCGGCAATCTGACACCTGATAGACGTGCTTCACTTGTCGGTGGTCCAGTACTTTACCCTCGAGGTCGCGGACGGTCTGGTTCACGTGAACCGTGTATTCGCCATTGCTCGATGACGATTGCTCGATGCGATTTGGGATGACGGTTGGATCGATCTCTTGCCATTGCTCGGTCCAATACTCTCGAACGGCATCCTTGCCCACGGCGCGGCCACCTTTGAATGCCTTGGGCCAATCGACATTGTCCGCCATAAACGTGAAGACCTCGTCGATGTTCCGAGCATTGAAGGCGGCGTACATTTTCTCGAAGGTGGCTTGAGCGTCCATCCTGTTCCCTACTCCGCCTGTCGTGCGTCCGATGCAGTCTTGGAGAATTTGTCTCGGTTCGCTCTCCAGGCCTCGGCGGTCAGTTCCCAAATTTCCTCATCCCAAACTCCGCCGACAAAGGATGAGTCTTTCTTGACTTCCACCAGCTTTGCTCCCGATTTCTCTTTGATTCGTCGCGAACCAAGGTTCGGGATGGCGTTGCCGCTTCGGATGACCGGCTGCTTCAGAGCATCGAACCAGTAGTCGTTGAAGGCGACGACGGCCTCCGTCATGAGTCCAAGCTTGTGGTATTTCGGCGAGAGCCAGAATGAGCGATGATGAGGGCCGTCCAGGTTCATGTAGAGGCAGCCAATGAGCAGGTCATCGTTCGCTTCTTTCATGGTTATTGCCCAGATGTGGCGCTCGCCACGCTCGATCTGCGGCAGCGAGAAGTCCAGCCACTGCTTGGCGCCGTCCTCGGGGTAAGGCCAGGGGATGATCGAGTAGAGGTATTCGACGACTTCTAACTCGGGGAAAAGTTCCTGGATGCGGGCTTCGTCGTCGCGGCGGATGGGTCGGAGGATGAGGCGCGGGGTTTCGAGTGTGGGAGTCATCGTTGCTCTCCAGAATGATCAGTGGTTTTGCTCGCTTCGCTCGATCGACTCACCCGGTTCGCTCGTCCCTCGCTTACCGGCCTCTCTGTCCAAAGAGGCATCGTGGCTGGGCGGCCAAGAAAACCCGTCCTTGAAGAATCGCCAGGTCGGCGGCACCCTGTCATACATTCTCCAGACCGAGGAATTGGGCTCGATTTGCGCGCCATTGCTCGGCAGTAAGGCTCCATACCTCGGACGGGAAGGTACCGCCCACGTAGTTCCCTGGCTTCACTTCCACCAGCGTCGCGCCTGATTTCTCCTTGATTCGGCTGGAGCCACGATTGGGTTCGGCATTGCCAAGTCGCATGCTGTCTTGTTTCAGCTCATCGAAGTAGAAATCGTTGACCACGGCAACGGCTTCGGTGATGTAGCCGCGTCGATGAAACGGAGGCGCAAGCCAGAAGCCGCGGTTGTCTCGGTCGCCGATCGAGACTTCGATGACGCCGATGAGTTCGTCATTTCCCCGCTCGGTGATGGCCCAGACAAAGCGATTGCCCGTCTTGTTGGCTTCAGTCACCGACTCAACAAAGGTTTGCGCTCCATCGGCGGGATAGGGCCACGGAACAACTGCGTCGAGATAGCGGGTGACCTCGATATCGTCGAAGAGGAGTTGGACTCGCGAGGCATCCTCTAAACGGATGGGTCGGAGCAGAAGTCGAGCCGTTTCGAGGGTCGGTACCATCACTTATTGTATCTGAACCTTAGCCACCAGCCGCTAGCTTAGAGCCTCTAGCCAAATATCCATGTCGCATGAAGTGGCACTGGTACGCCTGGAACTGCAGAGATATTGGCGATGTAACATTGATTAATATGGCTCAGGCAAATCGCAAGAAGATTGTCCTCGCGATTATGCTCGCGCCACTAATCATATTTACACTTGCGGTCCTGTTTCTCGGCGGGCAAGACGATCATCGGACGAACCTTCGCTATCTCAAATGGAAATACGGCCGGGCTCCGCAGGACTACAAATGGTGTATCCATTTGATGATGGTGGACTCATCCTGGCGTGAAGCTATGCAAGGAAGAACAATGGATCAACTTCGCAATTGGTTCCCTGATGCTGGTCCTGCTAAACCAAACTCCTGGCAGGGCAATTGGCTCGCCTCGGAACCTGAAGATAAGTCGCTGTCCTATGCCGTGATTGGCGACTCCCAGATTGCGATTCGATTTCGAGATGGAAAGTTTGTCGAGTGCATTCCCATGAAGGGATAGTGCTCATGTGCGCAATAAATTGAGACCCTTGGTTGGGTCGTGAAGCGGTTATCATTCTCGTAGCCCATGGTGATTCAGCCACGACCGTACGTGATCGAAGAGTACACGCGCAGCGTTTGCCCGCATTGCACGGCGAAGGGTGGTGTGCGCTCCGATGACCCAAATGTCTTCGTCGATGCCATGTTGGTGTCGCATTCAGGTTCGATTTGGATGCGGCGGTTTTGCCAAGAGCACGGCGAGACCGAGAGTCTTTACGAGGAGGACGCGGAGATTTGGCGACGTAGAGCTGGATGGCAAACTCCAACTTTGACCGTCACTCCGGATAGAGCCGATAATTTCCGAGGATTTCCCGATGGATATCGGGATGGACTTCCCGCCGGGCATGGGCAGCATTCGTGCATCCTGCTGCTCAATCTCACCGAACATTGCAACTATCGGTGCCCAACCTGTTACGCCTCAGCGCTGGAACCCGGCACGCCATTGGTCGACGACAAGCCCACGCTCAAAGAATTGCTGCACACCGTCGACACGATGATCGAACGGGAGGGTGGCAAGATCAGCGTGGCGATGCTAAGCGGTGGAGAACCGACGCTGCGCAAAGACTTGGAAAAGCTCATCGAAGAGCTTGAGACGAGGCCAATCACCCGGATTCTGCTGAACACGAACGGACGACGGATCCACCGCGACAAGGCGTTCCTCAAGTTCCTGCATGAGCACCGAAATAAGGTCGAGGTGTATCTCCAATTCGACGGTCTTTCCGATGCTTCTTATCGAGAATTGCGAGGCGAAGACTTGGCGAAGGAGAAACAAGAAATCCTCGCGATGCTGAACGAGGCGAAAGTGTTCACCACATTGGTCGCCACCATCAAGCGTGGCGTCAACGAGGATCAGCTAGAGGGATTGATCGAGTTAGGACTCGCTACTCCTTACTGTTCCGGATTGGCGATCCAGCCGGTCTTCGGTTCAGGGCGTAACAGTGGCATCGACCCGACGAACCGGACCACACCGACTGGCGTTATGAAAGCGCTCGGAAGAGCCGACGACTTCGTTCCCCTTCCTTGCTCGCACCGCGATTGCTGCGACATCGCTTACTTCATCCAAGACGAGTGCGGCGAATGGAAGTCGATGGTATCGCTGATCGGCCGCGACGAGTTGAAGAAATGGATTCACCTCGCTAGCAACTCTATCTCGTTCGAAAACGTGCAGGATTCCTTGAAGGCAATGATTCGCGACGGCACTTTGCAAAGGCTCCTTAGCGAACAGCAGCGAGCGTCGTCGCTGCAGGTCGCGAGTGACCTTTTCCGCATGTGCGGCTGCGTACCGGGACTTACCGACCTGCTCGGCGGAGTATGGCGTGCGTTCGGCGGGGAGGAAAAGCTTCTCGAGAAGATGGCAATGCGGACATTTCGGGTCACCGTGAAGATGTTCATGGATGCTCACACCTTCCACGAGGCGCGTATTCGACAATGCTGCGTCCATGTCGGCACCTTCGAAGAGGATCCGAGAAGGTACTCGTTTTGTTGGCGTTGGCTGTTCGAGGATGCCTCCGATTTTCCTCAACGAGAATCGACGCTGAGAGTCCTCCCATGAAGCCAGAACTCACATCGGTTTTGGGAACGGTCTTCAACGGTGTCGGCGTCGCGGCTGGATTGACCATCTATTGGCTAGAGGCTCGACGACGAAAACTGAATACCGACGGAATGGCGAAAGTCGCGATCATCGGAATCTTGGTCGGAATCCTTACCGCACGCCTCGTGGAGCGAATCGCCGAAGGCGGTAACTTCGTTTCGAT
>CAMFIS010000066.1 GCA_945952345.1 uncultured Fimbriimonas sp. | reverse complement strand
CAGGTTCTTGCCCTTGAATGCGAAGGATTCATACGGCTTCGGTGCAATCGAACCGATCTCAGGAGCGGGGTTATATCGTTGCGTCGCGACGAGTGCGCAGAGAAGACCGATCATGCTGAATCGTATCACGATTAGGAAATTGTATCCAGGTTCGAAAGTGTATGAAAACTACGCTCATTCTTGGGATTGCGAGTCGTCCCCAAAAGTAGGAATCTCCCCAAGGGATCATTCGGGCAATCCAGAACTCACCACTTTGGTGCTGAGAGCGAGGACACCTAACAAAACGGACGCTACAAGGCAAACTCCGATCACCATGTTATTCCTCGCAAAGATTCCAAAAAGGAGAAAAAGCTTGATCGCAACGTAGGATGTTAAGACGCGGTGCAACTTCCCGTTGGGACTTCGAATGCCGCAGACGACGGCCGCAGCAAGGGGAACCAACAGAAGAAAGTAGATCATTCGCCTCCCTATCCAAGGCACATTCTAGCACTGTGAAGCCAAAACATTTGAGGCTATCCCCATATGGACCTGCTATCAAGTTGTAGGCATGAGTGGCCTGTATAACTCCCTACCATAGCTGGGGACCACCCACCTTACCCAACCCACACAGTGACTCGCGACAAGATTCGAGTGGTAGATCGGACTCACTTGGAGCCCGATTTCTTCTTACTTTTCTTGACCTTTTTCTCGGGAACCGCCACCGGGCGACCCATGGATTCCAAGGTTTGGTCGATGGCCACACGCAGATCCATTACTCGCATATGGCGAGCGGTGGTCGAACGGACGACTTCCTGCAGACCGGCAAACGACAGCCCACGCGTACGCCGCAGGACGGTTCCAGCGAACTGCCGATCCAGCTTGCGCAGATACAGCGGCTCGACCAAATACTCAGCCCGCAGTTGAGCATTCGGATTCGGAAACTCGATCTTCACATCGAACCGATTGGGACGATCGCGAATCGCGACATCCAACCGCTCGAGGTGATTGGTCGAGACGATCGTCATGACGCCATGCAGATTGCGAATTCCATCCAACTCGTTAAGGAAAAAGGAGCGGTACGTCTCGCGAATGAGCGAGTCGACATCCTCCATCACGACCACGCACGGGGCGTTTTGCCGCGCCCGATGGAAGATCCTTTGCAGAGCCTGCTCGGGCGAGACGCGGTGGCCCGAGAGCGAGCGAACGTAGATGGTGGCCACGTTCAGTTCGTTCACAATCGCGCGAATCGTCTGAGTCTTTCCGTTCCCGGGTGGACCATGCAGGATGATTCCCCGCTTCCATGGAATTCCCATCGAGCGGTACCACTCCTCCTGCGAGAAGAAGTCCAGCACGTCGGCCTGCAAGAGCCGCCGAGTCTCGTCGGGCAGAGTCAAATCCGCCAGCTTTCGCTCGCGAATCTCCTCCCGTAGGCCTTCGTCGCGATGGAAGAATCCATGTTCGAACACCATGATCACGCCTCTCGCATCTGTGTTCCAATGGCAAACCGCAGCAAAGAACCGCTCACAAGACACGATGTCCTTGCCGACGATGTACCAGATCCGACCGCATTCGCCTAGCTTGACCGTGACGAGTGTGAAGATTTCACCTCGCCAATGAACATCGACGGCAGCGCTTTGGGGCCGCATCTCCACGTTGTCGTCGTACCACGAAGCCGACCAATGCCCGTAAGCGTCGTCGCGCAGCACGACCTCGCACCCGCCAGAATCGGCGAATGCAATCGGATTAAAGTCGTAGTCATGGGTCTCCATGACGGCCAAGTCGGGTGCCGCCTCGCGAATTTCCCTCGCTATGCGAAAGGCCATCGCGTTATCCGGCAGGCACAATGACGCCGAAAATAAGTTGTTTGGTAACTTCATAAAATGCTTGTTTGAGTTGAAAAGGTACGACGAACCGAGACCACGGAGGGGGCCTTGCTAGGAGCAGCGGTTCAGTCGGATCACAAGCATCGCAGGGAGATGATACCCTGGATTAGCTATTAGCTATGAGCTTGGAGTGAGGGTAGGCGTTACCAGTGCCTTCTTCCTACTTGCTTCGCACTCCTTACTTCTTGCTTCGCACTCAGCACTCAGCACTCATAGAAACAACGACACGTTCTCGACCGTCGCCACCACCAACTCCCCACCCGCCTCCGACAGACACGTGACTTCGCCGTTACCGATCTTCTGCCAACCAGATGGCCGTTGAGCCCAAACGCCGTCGAGTCCGCCAACAAAAAGCCGGTTCTTCCTAACCAGCAGGCTCCGGATCTTGCTCGTTGGCGCGTCCACTTGCTGCGCTTTCTCGCCGTCAATCTCAACCAAACCACCGGTGTAGGTGCCAACTAAAACCTTTCCTCTCGACACCGCAATTGACGTGATCCACGTGTCCCTGAACCCGTCACCAAAGCCCAACCGCTTGAAGCCCTTGGGACCAAAGACAAAGAGCCCGTCTTGAGTGCCGATGTACCGGGTCGCGCCAAGCGTGACCTGGGCCGTCACCTCACGTTGCCCAAGCTGCGAAGGGTACAACTCCCGAATCGGCTTGCCGCTAACCCGATCGAACCACCCGCCGTGTCCGCCGAAACTTAGCCCCCCTGGCACCGAAGACATTGAAGCAGCCCAAGGGCGCTTCACCGCCCCCTGAAAAACGTCGAACACCAACTGGTCTTTCGCCACGTCGAGCTTATCGACCGAGCCGTTGCCGTACAAAACCCAATCTTCGGCGCCCGAAGAAGCCAACTGACGAACCGCGTTTTTGCTCGCTTCTTTCCATTTGCCATCCGGCGATCCCAAATAGAGTCCGCGCATCCCTCCAACCAGCCATTTCGAACCACGAATCGAGAGTCCACTAACTCGCTCACAAGGAAATTCGGAAGTAGGCATCTGTCGCACAAGGCGCAAGGGAGCCTGATCGGCTCCCATGCACATGGCAAGAACTAAGGCGAACATTTCGCTTCGCCAATGTTGTGGGCTTGATCGATGAGCATGACCTTGACGATTCGCCCCTTCGTGGTCGGCAACTGGTAGCTGCCGTCCGACATTGGAATCATATTCGTCTCCTCACCACTGCCAAACACCGCCACCGCTCGAGCCAACGCCTCGCTCGGTTTGAGGTGATAGAAGCCCTTCTCCGACGTGATCGAGCCGGTCGGCGCGGTTCTGTCCACGGTGTAGTGAACCGAGTCTTCGAAAGTCGTTCCGTCGGCTCGTATCCCCACGATCTTCACCGTATAGTCGCCCTCGGCGGCGGTGGCGGGAATGTCGAAATTGCCGCCCCAGAATCCTTTCGCATCCTTCTTCAGGTCGAACTCGCGGCCATCGGGCAACACCGCTTTCACCTTCACCGCACCTGGCATTTCGATTCGAATCTCTGGATCGCCACCCGACGAATTATTCCAATTCATCCGCTGCTTCTTTTGCCATTCGCGTTGCCGGCGTGCATCTTCCTGCTGCTTGCGGCGGTACTCAGCCTCTTTCGCCTTGAAAAGCTTCATCTCCGCTTCGGGAACCGCGAGCAATGCCGTTTGCGACGAAGGGATCTGGTACTTCATGCTAAATTTCAGAACCGCATTTTTGTCGTAGTAACCCATGGTCTGAAGCTTTGCGTGCGCCCAGAGCTTCGCCGTGTCCGTTCCCTTTTCGTTGGCGTGAATCACACCCTTCAACACTTCGGTTCGATTTGCGGCATCGCTCACGAGCTCGATCTTTCCCGCCCCGCGACGCGTACCCATGAAGAGCTTCACCGAGCCATCCTGCGGTCCATTGTCGGGCCGTGCCCACATCACGTGGTCGAGTCCTCGGAATCGGTATGGATCGTTGGGCCGATCCGTGTGAATCATTCCAACCACATAGGTCTTGCCGTCCACATGCTTCTGGGCGTAGTACTGAACCCAAACCGGATCGGTCGAAGGGTTCGATACCAAAGATCGCTTCTTGCCATCGATGGTCACTTCTCGGACCGTTTGCGGGGCAGCCACCACCACATTGCTGGTGAAGTTATCGTGCTCGCCTTCCAATTCTTCGACGTTGGGTACCGGAACCGCGAGTCCCTCTTTGGTGACGTCGAGGAAGTTAACCGTATCCAACTCGACACGAAGAGGGAAACCCACGGCAAGAGGATAAATCTGCGCGTGATACGACTGAGGGCTCAGCTGAGTCATGATGCCAGGATCCTCGTTTCGACTCGTGATAGCAGTGTAAATGAACCACGCCTTGTCCTTATCCATCAAGATTCCCGGCACGAATTCGTCCTTGTAGTAGTAGCCGAATCCACTGAGTACGCCAGGATTGGGGATGCCAAACCAATACGATGCTTCCGTTAACTTCGTAAACGGATTGTCGTAGGTGAACAGCGTCTTTTGCTTCACCATCGGCCCCTTCACCACCGTGTCCGTATGGTGCGATTTCAGTCGGAAGCTCTCCTCAGAATCGCGGTTGTAAACCCTTTCCATAGACTGAGCCGATGCGAGGAGCGAGAGGGACGAGACGATTACCCCGGAGATCATTCGTTTCATGACAACACCTTGTTCGTGGGTAACCACGCACTTTTACGAAAGGTTCCAATTTTTTTTAACCAAGAACTCCGCGGAAAACTCCGTGAACGATATTAGTGTTTATTGCTACTAATAACCAATTCCACGTGTCGGATACGTTGTCGCCGCCAGGTGTACACGATGTGCACGTGGCCGTCCTTCGACTGGATGAGAGAGGGATAGGAGTATTCGCCTGGCTCATCCTCAAGGGTCGCGATCTGAGTCCAGTGTTCAGCATCATTCGAGATCGCGACAACCAGCGGAGTCCGACCCTGCTTGGTTGGGTTATATACCAGTACGTGTCGCCCGTCTCTGAGCGTGATCGCGTCCGTTCCCGAGTTGGGATTGGGCAAGTCCGTCAGCTTCATGGCCCCCCACGTCTGACCGTCGTCGTTGGAATCGACCGAGAACAGCGATCCTTGTTGAGTCCGCCCAATCGCCCGAAGATGATGGGGTCCAAGTTGAAGGATCGACGGCTGGATCGCACCGATCGCTTTTCCATCGTTGATCGGATTGGTCTTCATCCACGTCCGGCCAAGGTCTCTCGTCACCTCGAAATGAACTTGCCAACCATGGTCCTCCGAGCTGGACGGACACAGCAGAGCGCCATCCCAAAGCTCGAATGGTTTGTTCTTGATCGGCCCCAGAATGCCGTCTGGCAATCGTGCCGGTTTCGACCACGTCTTCCCTTCGTCCTCGGAATGCGACTCCATTCCCCACCACGTTTGCGGACCCCGGCCGACCTTGTAGAACAACAGCAAGGAACCACTCTTGGCTTGAAAAAGGACGGGATTGTAGCAAGCCAAGCCGTCTCCATCTGCCACCATTCTTGGCGAACTCCAGCCATCCTTGCCTCGCTCCGAAAAGTAAATCTTGACGTCGGGATTGCTCTCCGCCGTCCCACCAAACCATGCGGCGACAAGCTTCCCAGTTTTGGTTTGCGCAATCGTCGCGGCGTGGCACGACGGAAAGGGAGCGTGTTCGTAGATGAACTCCTTTCGCAGAATCGTCGCTCCGAGGGTCATTGCAGCTAAGGTTATCACGGTCCAATCTGAGCAGGCAGGGATGCCTGCGCTCCATATCGCTTTTTCCCTTCGACAATGCTATTGATTGTCACGATGCTTTCTTCTCGACAGGACGCAAGAAGAGTGATAGAACTCCCGCTACCAAGATACAACCCGCCAGGAACCAAAGGCCAGGCTGGAAGCTATGAGATTCCTTCTTCAAATTCCCTACCATCAATGGGCCGACAAATCCGCCAAGGTTGCCAATCGAGTTGATGAGTCCGATCGCGACCGCGGCCGAGCTCGCTGTCAAGCGAGACGATGGCTGAGTCCAAAACGCCGGTAAGTAAGCGTAGAGAGTCAGCCCGTACAGCGAGAGGAACACCATCGACAGCGTCAAGTCCTGGAAGAATGTTGCACACCCCGCCATCGCCAGCGATGCCAGCAGCAGCGGGACCGTCGTGTGCCATCTCCGCTCCCCGGTCTTGTCAGAATGTCGACCGTTCAAAATGATAGTCGTCAAACCCAAAACATACGGGATGATATTGAGCAAGGTCTGGTTCCAGGTCGGAAGTTTGTGAGTCTTCAACATCGGCGCGAGGAAGAATGTGAGCCCATACATCCCCGCCACCGCGAACAAATAGATCACCGCCATGAGAATCACTTGCGGGTTCATCAGGCCCTTGACGATGTCCGCTCCACCCATCTGCGACTTCGCCGCCCGCTCATTCTCGATCTCACCCACGATCCACGCCTTCTCATCCTCGGGCAGCCACGTCGCATCCTGCGGACGATCCGTGAGATAGAACAGCGTCCAGATTCCGATGAGAACGGCGGGAATCCCTTCGAGGATGTACATCCAACGCCAACTCGCGAGTCCGCCCCAATTCACATAGCTCGTGATCGCATTCGAAACCGGCGCGGCGATAATGGTCGCTAGCGGAATGCCGATGAGGAACATCGACTTCGCCTTGGCCCGGTCCTCATACCGAAACCAATGAGCGAGGAAGACGATGACGCCCGGGAAGAATCCGGCCTCGGCAAGGCCGAGGATAAAGCGAAGAATATAGAACTGATCCTTTGGTGACGATGAGCCCAGCCAAGGCATGCCGATGAAGCCCACGATGGCGGCGATCATGCCCCACGAGATCATGATTCGGGCAATCCATTTTCGCGCGCTCCATCGCTCGACCAGCAGCGTGCCGGGAATCTCGAGCAAGAAGTAGCCGAGGAAGAAGATGCCCGCCCCGGTGCCGATAACCCCATCGTCGAACAGGAGGTCCTTCTTCATCCCGTCGGATGCAAATCCGACATTGGTACGGTCGAGGAAGGCGATGATGAAGAGAAGCAAAAGGAACGGCATCAGCCGCCGCGTGATGCGCCGCCTCGCCCGCTCGGATACCGGTAACTCCCCAACCATGGCCTTACGGCAACGTTACCCGTTTGCCCGTTCCGCCGTTCTGTCAAATCTGACGAAACTAGATCGCCCACGGAAGCGTTTCTTTGAGGGAACCACCTAGATGATCCCTTTCCTAGTCTCAATATCAGTGCTTAGGCTGGAACCGCAATCGAGTGCCAAGTCAGAATTCATCGTCAACAACATGGCTGATGGAAAATGGGAGCAGGTCAAGGCCGACTTCAAAGCACTTGGTCGTCTTGACGACGGGAGACATGAAACGCTCCGACAAGTAGCCATCGGCGATCTTTGTGGACAGGCGGAATCGGACGAACGATATGGTGCGGTCTTGACCGGCATGCGAATGCTAAAGGAGCATGGCGCCGATCCGAACGGAAGTAAAGGACTTGCTATCTATAACGCCTCGATCAAGGATCACCATGGTGATGTGATTCGCCGCTTGATTGGATACCGCGTCGACGTAAACACACTGTGTTCATCGGACGGAGTTCACCTCGTTTGGACTCCGCTCATCTATTCCATCAAGTGGAACTCTTCGAGTAAAGGTACTGAGACGCTCCTGGAACTTGGCGCCGACCCAAACAAATGGGTCCAGTCTTGGACCTACGAAAAGAAGAAGACGCCAAGGCTTTCGGCACTGATGTTCGCCGCAGAATTCGACCGTGCAGACCTGATCCCCATCCTTCTTAAGCATCACGCCAAGCTCAACGCCCGGAGCCCCGATACCGGTCAGACCGCTCTCCACTTCGCCGTGATGGCCAACGACACCAAGGCCCTAAAGGAGCTGATCAAAGCGAACGCCGACAAAAACATCAAGGATAAATCGGGAAAGACGGCGCTCGATGCGGCCAAGCAAGCCGGCAAATCGGAGGCCGTCAAGCTTCTATCGTAGAATCAAACTCTCACCGGAATCGAGGTTTCGTACCGATCTTTCACTTCCGCCTCGATTCCTCGGTACCGAATCTTCACCGGTCGGTTGGTCTGGAACGTCACCCGGATTCGTCCGCCCGACTTTCGCCAGTCCACCTTGATCAATCCTCCATTGCCAAACGGCAACGAACCAGAGGCTCGCCCAAGTTTGGAAACGACAGGATTAAATTCGAAGATGCCATTGCCGAGGTCATAGCGGGTTCGGATTCCCAAAACATAGTGCGACAGCTGCCATGTTGGGCAACCCGACCATTCGTGGCAGTGCGACCAGCGCGGATCGAACACTTCTAACCAAGTGTTGTCGCCACCTTGCAGGGCCCAACCCCAGCACTTTCGATACTGATCAAGCACGAAATCCGCCTCGCCATTCTCGAGCAATGCCGCCATCGCCCAATGCCCGAAGTATGGCGTCATGATATGCAGGTCGGCGACTCCCGGGTCGCTCAGCCGAGGTCCATTGGGGTTGTTGGGGAAGCATGACATCAGGTGATCCTTGATCATCTGGATGCACGCCGCCTTCTCTGGTTTACTCACCAAACCTGCGTAGAGAGCCAGTGAAGCTCGATGGTAGCCGACGTTCTTCCAACCGCCTGGTTTGGCAGTCTGACCATCCATCCACTTCCGAACGATGGTCCGCACTCTTGCGTAAGTCGACTCTGTCCGCTCGGCATCCTGCCCTTTGCCCAGCAGGTTCTTCCATTGGTCGAACGCCTTCAATGCGTTCAAATAGTGCAGGTTTAGCGCCATATCGCTTGGCCCCGCGTTGCCCACATAACCCCAATCCACGAATCCCCAACCGAGCCCGCCGTCTAATCCTTCGGGATGGAGATGTTTTTCGAAAGCGTCCATGTTTCGTTGCGCCGCCGGGAAGAGTTCCTCGAGCAAAGTCTTATCGCCGGTGAGGTGATAGTAGTGAACGCACGCCGTGGTCCATTGGGCCGCGTAGGTCGACAAGTAACCCGGGTCACCCGGGCCGACACCGGCCACCATTCCATCGTTTCTCGCAACCTGCGCTGCCTGAACCAAGGCTCTTCGAGACAAAGAGAGATCGCCAAACGCCACCGCCGCGATGTCGGTCGCCACGCTCGCCACATCACCCGTCCATTCGCCGCGCTCGCGAGTCGGGCAGTCGACGAGGGCATCGTCGGCGCACGCCTGAACAGTGTTCACACCCACTCGCCAAATCTTGTTCAACAACGGATCGTCGCACTCGAATGAGCCGGTAGGCTCCCCAAAGCTGGTTCGCTCCAGAAACTCCTCGCGAAGGAACTTTACCGGAGTCGCGCTCTTCACGTGAATCTCCAAATATCTTCCACCTTTGGGCGTGAACGGCATGAACTCCTGCGTCCCGCCTCGAGCGATGAAGTGGTCCATATTGCAGGTTCGCGAACCAGAAAGCGTGATCCACGGATGCACTCGGTCGTGCTGCAGTTGCTCGCTGGTCGCAATCTCGATGATCGAACCCGCCGAGCAATCGAGTGTGATCGCCGCCCGTCCAAGCCTAACTCGGCCAAGGTCGTACCGTCGCCATACGCCTTGCGGCGGAATGCCTTTCGGAGCGAGGTCGTCGAGGAAGAATCTCGTCGCGGGCTCGTCTTGTTCATAGCCGTAAGTCGTCGCCATCGGGCCACCTGCCATAGGTTTGATCGAGAGTCGGTTAAGACGCACCGGGGCGGTCCGGCAAGGCGTGATTTTGCCGATGCCGGGATCGACGTCGACGGGATCGACCCAACCGTCTTCGACGAACAACGGCCGCTGCCAATTGATCCAACTTTGCCGCGTATCGCACCAATCGATCCAGCCGAGGATGTCGCTGATGCGTTGAGCTTGGGGCCGGTAGCCGGGCACTCGCGCGCACTTCCAGCGGATGGGAATCGGGCGGTCGCCTTGGGTCACCTCAGCGGCAAGGAACGCCGGCATCGAACTCAAGATTCGCGACGTCACGCCGTCGTTTCGAACCTGGATCGCCAGCGTATGCTCGCCCGCCGCGTCGCCAAGATCGACAGATTGATACTCCGGAAACTGGCGAGCAAACCGATCCGGCCCATCGTGGATCAGCTTGCCGTCCAGCCACACCAAGTACTCGGACGCGCCCACAATATGAAGGTAGTTCTGCCCGGCAGGGGCAGTAAAATTTCCCCGAAACGCGACGAAAGTGTCTGGGTCGTCGGCAATTCCCTTGGGAGCCCACATCGGGACAAGCGGTCCAAGCATGCGGAAATTATAACCTGGGGGCGAGGGCTTCCAGCCCTTGCAAAGTCGCGGCCAAGATGGCCACGCCCCCATTCCATTCATACTCATTTTCATGGACCGGGTTAGTGCCATCGAAATCGCAGTCGAAACGAACTTGCCGGGAGCCAAAATTGCGTCCATTCAACCCCTTGGCGGCGGAATGTCGGCCGAGCTTTTCCTCATCGAGACCTCCAACCAAAAACTCGTCGCCCGATTCCCCAGCGCCTACATGCGCAAGCACTTCGAGTGCGCCGCCACCTACGAAGCCCAAATCCTTAGCGCGGTCCACCGAGCCGGCGTTCCCGCCCCACAAGTCGTCGCCATCGGCGATGCCGAGGACTGCAAATTTCTCCTCCTTGAACACATCGAAGGCCAAGCTATCGCCAATCCAAACAATCCTAGCGAGTTCATTCGCGAATTCGCGCGAACCCTCGCGCAAATCCACCAAACCGATCTCTCCCACTGCGAACTGGACTTCCTCATGGAAACCCGAGCGACCTACAAAACCGACCGCGAAACCCTCAACGAGGACCTCCGCGAACCCGAGGTTCTCCAAGCAGTCCTCGACGCGGGCGACCAACGCGGAACCCAACGCTCGCTCCGCCACGGCGACTTCTGGCCGGGCAACATCCTCTGGCAAAACGACAAGATCTCTGGTGTCATCGATTGGGAGAATGCGCTCCTCGGCCCCGCCATCGCCGACCTCAGCATCTCCCGCCTCGACATCTATTGGATCCTCGGCCGTGACGCGATGGATGAATTCACCGCGCGATACCTGGAGTTCCATCCCATCGACACAAACTCCCTGCCGTACTGGGACCTTCGAGCTTCCCTACGACCGATGGCCAACCTGCCCGAGTGGGCCGATCCCTACCCGTCACTGGGAAGACCGGACATGACGCCGGAACATATGCAGTCGGTGCTGCTGGAGTTCGTTGACTCAGGACTCCAGCGAATATCGCTGCTTCAACAATGACAATCACAAAAGTCGGCGGAATTCGTTTGGACTTGAAGCAGCACCGACAGAAACAAAATGGCGCCCTGGACGAACCGGGGCGCCACATGCGTTTTCCGTCTGCTTACTTCGAAGGCAAAGCTTGAAGCATTGCCATCATCGCCCAGCAGGTGCCGTTGAACGAGGAGTACTGTGACTCGCCGTGCGGAAAGCCGCCGTCGAAGTAGTTGTTCGCCGGGATCGCTCGCTTGTTCACGAACCACGATCCGTCCTGATCCTGGGTGCGAAGGAGATAAGCGATTCCTTTCTTGAACATCGGATCGCTGGCCGAGATTCCACCGCCAACTCGCAAGGCATACAGAGCCTGGCCCGTGGCATAAGCATCGCTATGCAGCGTGGGCAATTGCGACCATCCACCATCGGGGCGCTGATCCTTTCGGATCGCATCGATGGAAGCCTTTCGCTCCGCCACAGTTGCACCTGCCCAGTTCAAACCAAGCAGCCGCATCGCACGGTCCTCA
This sequence comes from uncultured Fimbriimonas sp., assembly GCA_945952345.1. GTDB lineage: Bacteria > Armatimonadota > Fimbriimonadia > Fimbriimonadales > Fimbriimonadaceae > Fimbriimonas. The sequence goes on along the minus strand of CAMFIS010000066.1, from coordinate 5,170 downwards.
CTGTTCTGAGCCGGTGCCTTGAGCAGCCATTGTTTGCCCTTAGCAATCTGTGCATCCGTCGCCGAGCCCTTCGGCGCGTAGCTCTTCAGCGAGTCGATGGATAGCGCGGTGAAGGTGAACACGCTCGATTGCATCGGCACGCGAGGAAGCGAGAAGGTCCATGCGCCGTCCTTCGATTGCTGCTTGGCAAGCACGCTCGCCATTGCCTGCAGACCCTCGGATCGCTTTTCGCCATGAGCCGCCATGCCCGCCAGCAACCAGCTGTCGATCGTGCTGATCTCGTTGATCTCCATCAGCGGAACCTGCTTCATCATCTCGGGATTCTGAAGAGCACCCTTATGGAGCGGAAGCAGGGCTCCCGCCATCCCGTTGAGGCGACCCGACTGCTCGCCCAAGACTTGCTTATCGAGGCTGAATCCTTTGTCCTTGGCTGCGCCGGTGGCCATACGTCCCAGGCCCTCCTGGTGACACGAAACGCAGTTCGCACCCTTCATGAATTTGCCCATCGAAACCTGAACTGCTTTAAGGCTGGTTTGGACAGAGTTACGCGGATTCATCGCAAACGTCGCCGCTCGAAGCGCCGACGCCGAAGGTTTACCGAGGAGTTTGACCGAAGCCATGTGTCCGCGCACCGATGCCATCGCCGCCGCTGTTCGGCCCTTGGAGTCGGCATCCGAAGCCTTGGCTCCCGCTTTCAGCAAAGCTTGAACGACATCCGGATAGTCGCCGTTGGCTGCCGCCAACGAAAGCGCAGTTCGGCCCATCTTGTCCTTGGCATCCACCTTAGCTCCTGCCTTCAGAAGAATTCCTACCGAAGCAGCGTGACCATTTTTGGCTGCTTCCATCAATGGCGTCTGGCCCTCTTCGTCGGCTTGCTCGATGGAAGCTTTGGCACCCAAGAGCATGCCAACCACTGGGTCATTGCCGTTTCTAGCCGCCAGTGAAAGCGCGCTAGCACCACCGTCATCCTCGGCGTTCACGTCGGCGTTGTGCTTCAAAAGGTCGGCCACGAGCGGAGGGAATCCGGCATTGGCGGCAAACATCAGCGGCGTCATTCCGTCGCCGCGTGTAGCATTGGGGTTAGCCCCGCGGCTAAGAAACTTATCCGCGTCCTCCATATTCGCTGTCGCGCAAGCAAAGTGAAGCGGGGTTCCATAAGCGCTTCCTGCCTCCACCTGAGCTCCTGCCATCAGCAAAGCATCGACCGCCAGCGGTTGGTGCGAAGCCGCGGCAATGTAAAGAGGAGTGAACTCCAGACCGTTTCGCGAGTTCGGATCAGCGCCTGCCTTAAGCAGCCGTTCGACTTCCTTGGCATCGCGGTGGTCGATGGCGAGGAACAGATCCTGGCCCATCTTGCCCGTCGGCATCACGGGCGGGTCGGTCGTCTTCCGAGTACCTTGCGGTAAGTTGCTCAATCCAAGCGACACTCCAGCGAGCATCAATCCCCCACCGACCAAAGCCATTACTTTCGGTTTTCCAAACTGCGATTTGATTTTCATTTTCGACATAGTAGCACTTGCCCCGAGATTCCTACAATCAACTTTCCTTCAGCTTTCCCCACAGTTCATAGACTGTTCAGCTTGCAGACTCGGTGCGCCAGGGGTTTTACGGTCTCGAACTTCCGCCCGGTGGCGTGGTGGGAGGAACGGCCTAAAGATTCGACTTCCACTCAACTCGCCCAGTAGGGCTATTCTCATTTGGGAAATTGCATTACAATATGGCTATCCATGATCACGCTCTTGTTTGCCTCGGCGCTTCTCGCTGCTCAAGGCAATCCGCCACAAATCAAACTTAACGACGATGACAAACCAGCATTCCCGGCCGCACCCGCTGGGTTCGATTTGGTTCGCGAATCCGTTCCCCACGGGAAGGTCGATACCGTAGAGTACGACTCAAAATCGGTGGGCAACAAACGGAAAATGATCGTGTACACGCCACCAAATTACGATCCCTCGGCCAAATATCCCGTCCTGTATTTGCTGCATGGTATTGGCGGCACCGAGAGAGAATGGCTCGATAGCGGATCGTTCAACGTGGTTCTCGACAACCTCTATGCTGACGGAAAGCTAAAACCCATGATTGTGGTCACCCCAAACGGGCGAGCTCAAGCCAATGACCGTGCCGAAGGAAATGTTTTCGCCACCGCCCCTGCGTTTGGAGTCTTCGATAAAGACCTGCTGGGCAGCGTCATTCCCTATATCGAGTCACACTATCCAACTCTTGCCGACCGGGATCACCGAGCGTTGGCCGGACTGTCGATGGGAGGTGGGCAATCGCTTGACTTCGGTCTGGCAAACACCGATGTCTTTGGATATGTCGGAGGCTTCTCGTCGGCGCCCAATACCTTTGCGCCAGAAAAACTGACGGCCAACCCGGAAAAGCTAAAAACTTTACACTTCCTTTGGGTTTCGTGCGGCGACCAAGATGGACTCATTGGAATCAGCCAAGGTGTCCACAAGGCCCTCAAGGAGAAGGGCGTGAAGCATATCTGGCACGTGGATTCCGGTGCGCATACGTGGCCGGTTTGGAAAAACGACCTCTATCTCTTCTCCCAAAGAATTTTCGGAAAGTAACTCGTGGCTCTGATCTTATCTTTCGCTCTCGCCATCTCGCTTTCGACGGCCAATGTCGTTCAGGAAATGACGCCCGGTATCAACATCGGTAACACCCTCGAGGCGATACCCACCGAGACCTCGTGGGGCAATCCCGCGCCGACCTTAGCTTACTTCCAGGGCGTTCGGGCGGCGGGGTTCAAGAGTATTCGCATTCCGGTGGCGTACACCCAGTATTCCGATTCCGAGTTCAAGATCAAACCAAGCTGGATGGCACACGTGGTGGACGTGGTCGGGATGGCGAGGAAGGCGGGGCTGGTGGCGATGGTAAATGTCCACTGGGATGGAGGCTGGCTGGAGCCGACGTACGCCCAAGAGAAGGCTGCGAGCAAGAAGCTCGCGGCCTTTTGGCGGCAAATCGCGACGGCCCTGCAAAATTCGGACGACCGGGTCTTGTTCGCCGGGACAAACGAGGTGATGGTCAAAGGGGACTACAGTCAGCCGAAGCCCGAATATGCCGAAGTCCAAAATCGTTTCAATCAGGTCTTCGTCGACACGGTCCGCGCGACCGGCGGAAAGAATACCAATCGATTACTGGTGGTTCAGTCGTTTAACACCAACATCGACAGCGCGGTGAAATTCAACGCGGCGATGCCACACGACTCGGCGAAGCATGCGCTCCTGATGGAAGTCCACCACTACGCGCCGTACAACTTCGTACTGAACGAGAAGAGCACGATTTGGCAGTGGGGAAAGAACGCCACCGACCCGAAGGCAACCGACACGTGGGGAAATGAGGACTACGTCGACGCGCAGTTTCAGTCGGTGAAGACGACGTTTGGCGACAGAGGCGTGCCCGTGATCCTCGGTGAATATTGCGTTGCCTTAAAGCCGAATTACCCCGGCATGGCGAATTATCGGGATGACTGGATGCGATACGTCACCCTTTCGGCCGTGTCGCACGGAATCATTCCGATGGTGTGGGACACGGGGCAATTATTCGATCGAAGCACTGGCCGACAAAAGCAGCCCGAGTTAATCAAGATCATCGTCCAAGCGGCACACACTCCCTAGACAAGCTCGAAAAACATCCGAGGTCCTAAAATATAGTTGCGTGCGCACGCATATGGTATAACATGGATATGAATACGAAGAACTCACTTTTCGATCTTCTAGGAACCATCTCTCGACAGAGATTTGCGATGGCCGAACGCCACTTTGCCAAGCTCGGTCTTAATCACACGGAAGCAAGGTGCCTAAGCCTGCTCAGCCGGGCCGGCGGAACTGCTACGCAAGAGGTCCTCGCTGGAGAAATGTTCATCGACCGAAGCAATGTTGGTCGCGCGTTAAGAACGCTCGAGGACCAGCAATACATTCTGAGGTGCAAAGGAATGGCGGACAAGCGCGCAAACTTGGTCACCATCACGCCTAAGGGCGAAGAGATGGTGGGGAAAATTCGCGAAGTCGGTGAATCGATGGCCCAGGCATTCTTCGGCGGTCTGACGGACGAGCAGATCAAAGAAACCGAAAAACTGCTCTCGATCATCGCAAACAATGAGGCGCTCAAGTCTTGAACAACCAGCGACTTGCGCTCGCGACCTTGAGCCTGACCACGTTGATGGCCTCCTTGGACACGAGTATCGCGAATTCTGGCTTACCCGCCATGGCCAGTGCTCTACGCACCTCCTTTCAGGGAGCGCAGTGGATCGTTCTTGCCTACCTGCTCGCTGTTACCAGCCTCATCCTTCCCGCAGGTCGGGCCGCCGACCTATTTGGGCGTCGTCGATTGCTGCTCACTGGGACCACAATATTTACCGCGGCTTCCGCACTATGCGCCTTCGCCCCCTCCATCGAGTGGCTTGTTGCAGCCCGGTTGATACAGGGCGTCGGAGCCTCCTTGATGATGGCGCTCACGCTGTCGTTCGCAAAAGAAAATGCGCCGAACGGCCAATCCGGATCGGCGATCGGACTGCTCGGAACAATGTCCGCCATCGGAACTGCTTTGGGACCAAGTCTGGGCGGTCTGCTCATCGCAAAGGCGGGATGGCCGGCCATTTTTCTCATCAATGTGCCCGTGGGCACGATGAACCTATTCTTCATCTCACGCGCATTCTCAACCGAGCGACCGAGTGAGACGCAAGATCTGCGTAACTTCGGTCTCCCGGGAGCCGCGATCTTTGCGGCTGCCCTTGCCGCCTACGCCGCCAGCATGACCGTCGGACACGGTAAGTGGACGAGCTTAAACCTGGGACTGCTTGCCACCGCCATCGCTCTTTCCGTTGTTTTTAGGGTAGTCGATCGAAGACAATCGAAACCCTTCGTGAGCGCTGCAGTCGTAAAAGCTCCAGGCATCCTTCCAGGCTTCCTTGCCAGCACTCTGGTATCCACGGTCATTATGTCGACGATCGTCGTCGGCCCCTTTTACCTGTCGCAAGCGCTGCATCTCTCGCCAATCGCCACCGGACTGGTCCTATCCGTTGGCCCCGCCGTGGTGGCAATCTCCGGGTTGCCCGCCGGACGTCTTGCCGACAAATTCGGTGCCCAGAGAGTCAATAAAGTTGGGCTCTATCAACTCGCACTCGGCACATTGCTTCTCAGTTTGCTGCCTCCCTTACTCG
>CAMFIS010000065.1 GCA_945952345.1 uncultured Fimbriimonas sp. | reverse complement strand
TTACTGAGGCCTGGAACAAGGAGTGGGATGTGCGAAATCGCCTGAATGGCTCGTTCATGCCAACGGACGATTCGGTTGGAGGCAAGGTCTTGTTTGGCCGCTTGGCGCATACGTTTTCGGAGATTTGCCCTCCCGAAAAGTATTTCAAGGACCATCCGGAGTACTTCTCGCTGGTCAAGGGCCAGCGGCAAAGCGGATACGCCCAGTTGTGCCTCACGAACCCTGACCTGCTGCCGATGGCGATCGAAGCTGTTCGGCGGTGGATCAAAGAGAATCCAAAGGCGACGATCTTTTCGGTGTCGCAAAACGACACCTACCTGAACTGCGAGTGCGACAAATGCAAAGCCGTGGAGCGGGAGGAAGGATCGGCGATGGGGCCGGTGCTACGGTTCGTCAACAAGGTTGCGGATGCGATCGCAAAGGATCATCCTGGGATTCTGATTCAGACGCTTGCATACCAATGGAGCGAGAAACCGCCGCTAAAAGAGAGGCCGCACAAAAACGTCCGCATTTGCTTAGCGCCCATCGGCGCATGCTTTACGCACCCAATGGATCAGTGTGACAAAAACAAGATGCCGTTGGCGAATCTCAAGTCGTGGGGCGCGATTACGAAGCAGCTTTACATGTGGCATTACTGCACCGACTTTGCGAACTACCTGCAACCATTGCCCGACCTCGAGGAGATCGCAGGTGACATTCGGTTGTTCCACGAAAACGGTTCGGTGGGAGTCTTCTACGAAGGCGCCTATGGACCGGGCGGTGGCGGCGATATGGCCGAATTGAAGACGTATCTCATTGCCCAGCTTCTCTGGAATCCCGATCAGCCGGCACAGCCGATCATCGATGACTTCTTGACTGGCGTATACGCCAGTGGTGCGCCGCAAATGAAGGAGTGGCTGACGCTTTTGCAAAAGCCATTTGAATCCAAAACTCTACACGCGACGATTTACGATCAGCCGTCGGCTCCGTATTTTTCGAAGGAGCTTCTTGCACGAGGTGAGGAGCTATTCGATGAAGCCGAGAACAAGACCGCGACGAACCCTCTCGCTCATGAGATGGTCGAAAAGGCACGAATGTCGTTGGACTTCCTCGAGTTCACTCGTCGCAGCGACGCCGATCCAGCCAAGAAGATTTTTGGCCAGAAGTTGGCGGCGAAGATTCGCAAGTTCAACGTCGGCCAGACGTCCGAGGGAGGATCGTCGGCCGACTTTTTGAAGCGACATGGGCTCTAGCCGAAATAGTTAGGCAAATGCCTCGCTGGCAAGATACTTGGCATAACCGCGGATTCCGCTCGGCCAATCCTTCATGGCCTCATCGAACAGGGCGGAATCCTTTCGAGTGAGCGCCCGGCTAGCATCCTCGTATCCCGGCAAGTTTCCTGCCATGGCTGATAGGAACCGGAAGCAAGAATCCTGCGACAACCTCACCCTTTGCCAATCGGGCTTGGACTTCATATCCGCATCCACAAGAGTTCGCAGGTAGGCAGAAGCTCCTCCGCGTTGGATGTCCAACCATTCCCAATGTCGAGGCAGCAAAGTAATTTCTCGAGGCTTGACACCAAGCTTTGGTCTTCCGGGGCCTGATGCAGCTTCTTCATTGAATGGTTGAGTGAGATCGAAGTCGACCTGTTTGCCAGACCAGTCTTCGAAGATCAGGGCTTCTTGCGCTTTTCGTTCGCGAAGGACGCGGTGAACGTCGCTTCTCGGGCCTTCGGCGACCATTTCACCATCGTGAAACGCAGTATAACGACCCTCCTTAGGGTTAAAAGTAGATTCCATGAGGGTATATTACCCGGACAATATTAATATTATCCGGGTAATATACAATTGTTTGAGCTGGGCGAACGCTCTGATCTTCCCACTGAAAACTGGAATTCGGTCAGAGAACGATTACTTCCCTTTTCGTCTTCGCACGAGAGCAAGTGCGCCAAGACCTAGAACTGCCATCGAGGTCGGCTCCGGAACAGTCTGGAGATCTCCGAAGACGGTTACCGCGCCGTCGGTGATTCCGCTCGCCGTATTCCAACCGCCACCAGGACCGCTGGTATAAGCCAGAGTCGCAGTGTGACCATCGTTCGTAAGCCCCCAACCGCCAGAGGAATTGGCGTCTGCTGGTGCCATCGTAATGAAGTAACTACTTCCCATCGCGAGCGTAGGGTGAAGAACGGAATTGAGAGTGTAACGGGATGCCGTACCCAAAGTGCCCGCATTGGACACCGCGAACGTCTCGATTGCAGCCCCAGGGACTCCAGAATTGTCGCTGCAAATGGACACGTTCAGCACAGAAGTGCTGGTGCTGAAAGCAAGAGCGATGTCGATGCCGGTGAATGTGTAATTGCCAAACCCAACCAGGAAGCCACGACCTATAGATTGATTAGGGTCGACAAAATAGTAAGAACCAGGATCGTAACCGGGTCCAGTGGTGCCGTATGTGTTGAGAAGAACGTCGGCTTGGCCGGCCATGGCGCTGCCCACGATCAACGATAAAAATAGTGGCTTGAAAACCTTCATGATGCTCCAAATACAAATCAGGACGCCGAACAGTATCGGCGATCCTAACTGTTTTCATCTTACAGGGATTCGTCGGAATTGTTAAGAAGCTCCCGCCGAACCCCGTAATTGTGCTGAAGACCCTTTAGGCCGTTGGATTCAATCGAACGATTTCCATATTCAGGAACGATGCGAAACAGCACCACGCCAAGTATGGAAACATGAGCCAAGTCGCCAGAGGCGAGTACTGGTAGAACGAGACCATGGTAGCGACGATCGCGGCGTCGAGACAGAACAGGGTTACCATCGCGGCTCGAGGATTATGTCCGGCAAAGAAGATGAGCGACCATGCCATATTCAACGTCAGTTGGAAAAGGAACCACGCGACAGCTGGCCCCGAGCCGTGGACCGCGCTTACCAGCCAAACGCTGATGGCCATTAGGATATAGAGGAAGGTCCATACAGGCATAAAAAGCCATCGCGGTGGGTTGTAGACCGGCTTATTGAGTCCACGGTACCAGGTTGTCACGCTCGAACTAGTCGCGACGCTACCCGCGAATGCTACTCCGCCCACGATCACCAACCATACGGCGAGCATGAAGATATCCATATCTATCTTCACGCCATCTTCGCCGTTTATGATGTCTGGGCCTAGGCTTGTGGGTGATCGATCCTTGGCTGCCTACTTCCTCGGCCGCTTCGTTCCAATCGTGCTCTCGAACAGGTCGAAGATTCGGTTGTACTCGTCAGCCCAGCTTTCGGGATTCACAAAGCCATGGTTCTCGACTGGGTATGGGGCGACCCACCAGTTCTTCTTCCCAAGCTCGATGAGCTTCTGAACGACCCGAACGGAGTCTTGGAATTGCACGTTGGAGTCCACCATGCCGTGGCAGATAAGAAGGTTGCCCTTGAGGCCGCTGACGAAGTTAATCGGCGAACTTTGCTTGTATGCGTCGGGATCGTCCTGCGGATTATTGAGGATTGGTGAGGTGTAGCCATGATTGTAGTTGGACCAATCGCCGACGGGTCGAAGAGCTGCGCCGGACTTAAAGGTATCGGGCGAAGTGAACATCGCCATGAAGGTAATGAATCCACCGTAGCTGCCGCCATAGACTCCGAGGCGATCTGGTGCGGCGCCGACCTCTTTCACCAGATAGTTGGCGCCATCCACCACGTCGTCGAGGTCCTTGCCTCCCATGTGCCGGTAAATGGCGGTTCGCCATGCCTTGCCGTAACCAGCCGAGGCGCGATAGTCGACGTCGAGAACGGCATAGCCTTTCGACATCAGGAGGTGGTGAAACATGTACTCGCGGAAGTAGTAGCTCCAACCGTGGAAGACGTTCTGGAGATATCCCGCGCCATGGACGAAGACGACCCCGGGACCACCCTTGCGCCAATCCTTCGGCTTAAACAGCTTTGCTGCGATCTTCTCTCCATCGCGAGCGGTTACGGTTACGATTGGAGCGTCGATCCAGGGTCCGCTCAGCCATTCTTTGGTTGGCGTCTCGGTGATCTGCTTGTTGTTCACCCACAGTTCGGCGGGTCGATTCGTCTTGGATTTGACCACCGCGATTTGGGTTCCGTCGGGCGAGATGGCAAAGGTGGCATCGTCGCCGGCTGAGAAATCGGCAATCTTCTTGTGGCTCTTGCCGTCGAACGAGAGGGTGTCGATTTCGCGGTCGGCCGGACCTGGCTCGCTGGAGACGTAAACCCAGCGGCCGTGTTCCTCATCGACCTGGAGATTGGAGACTTCGTATTTGCCAGGCGTCAGGATTTGCGGAATGGTCGACATTGGCGACATCGTGAGCAGCGCGTTGTAGCCCGTGTTTTCGGACATGAAATAGAACTTAGAGCTATCGGGCAGCCAGCCGAGAGTAGTATTCCAGGCACCCCCGACCCAGCCGGTGTCGTGCTCGTTGTACACCATTTCGACCTGCTCGGTCTCGGTGTCGAAGCGGTAAAGCCAGGCATCCTTGTGGTCCTCGCTGAGGGCCCAAAGCACGCCGTACTTGCCGTCCGGCGACCACTGCATCTGCTGGACGTTTCCTGGTCTCGGGGTTGCGATGGTCACGGATTTGCCGGTGGTGAGGTCGTAGACCGCGGATTGGCTGTGGCCGACCGACATGCCGACGCGAGGATAGATCGGGGTGAGCTCGACGTAACCCGAGTTCGTGATGAACTCGGCCATTTGGGCCGACTTGTTTGAACCCTTAGCCGGCTGACTAAATCGCACTGTGGCGTGGTTTCCCGAAGGTGAGAGCGAGATTCCGCCCATGTTGTAGCCTTCCGGTTTAGCAAAGATAATGGGCTGGACGGCGGCGCCATCGGGAGCGGCCTTGTCCGTCGTCAACTGTGTGACCGATTTGTCCGCCATGGACAGCCGGTAAATCTGGCCGTCTCGCACGAAGACGACCGACTTGCCGTCACGAGCGTACACCGGGTCGTATTCCCTGGCTTCGGACTTGGTGAGGTTCTCTTTGGCTTCGGTTTTGGTGTTGTAGAGAAAGACGTCGCCGCCGGACTCGTACACGACTTCATCCCCCAGTTTGCTGCCGCCGTCCCACTCGTTTCGCTTTTTAGTCGTTACGCTGCCTTCGCCGAGGTTGTCGCCGTTCTTGTCGACGACGTAGGTGTGGGTGGGCGGACTCTGGGTGCCGTCGGCTTTCGCCCACTGAAAGCTGAGCTTGCTGCCGTCTTCCGACCATCGGAGGTTGCGCGGGGCGTGACCGACCAGGGCGTAGCCGCGCATGATGGACTCGACGGTGAGCGGGAAGGGTTCGGTCTTTTGTGCGATGGCGAGGAGCCCGAGGATCATGCTGAGACTTTATCCGAATCGGAGGTGGGATTGCTATTGGAATCCTGCTGGAGCACCCGATGCCTCGACCCGCAGGCTGCTTGCATCCGGAGCGTCGAGGCTATTTAGTTTCGCGAAAGTTTTCCACCCCCACCGGTTCGCTGAGTTCTGCGTCCCGCTAAGTCTGGATTTGATTGCACTCACCGACACCCCCCAGGGGTGGAGCGTGATCAATTCCCTGCGTAGGACGCTTTGACAATTCAGTGAAGCTTAAGTTCGAAGTCACTAGCCAACGCTACACCCCTGGGGGTGTCGGTGAGCATAATGGTGTACCTACTTGGATTGTCAAAGATTCGGCGAACCGGTGGGGGTGGTAATGGGGATTGCATCTATCCATGCCACCCCAGTTCTTTAAGACTCTTGGGACGATCGCTGGGTTCGAACCCCTCTACCCCCCAAACCCCTTTTTCCATGAGGAGAAGGGGAACCTGAGACTAGATAATCTCCAAGTAATCCTTGTCCGGAAGTGCCGGGAACGGAGCCGATGGCAGAGTTTGATACCAATACGCGACGCTCGCAATGTCGTCCTGAAGCGGGAGATACCTACCTCCGCTGCGCCAGCCCAAAGCCTGGATCGTCACCTTCAAGTCCGAATCAAATCGAACCGGATCCATGATGTGCCACCGATACATTCCGAAGCGTGTGTTGGATTGATACAGCCCATCGGGCCGCAACACTTGGCAAAGACCGGCATATGGCGTGGTGAACTCGCGGTACCCGCCGTTCTCCTTGCCCACATCGAAGTTGTACGAACCGCAGAAGTAGTCTTCGGTGCCGGTACCGCAGATGGTCGGAAACTCCTGGTCGCCGTCCATGTAGAACTTGATCTCGCCCTCGCCCCACCAATTATTGTTGTTGACTCCCCACGCCATGTACGTGCCGACGTAGTGGCCCTTGCCCTCCACGCCGTCGAGGATGGTGTACACCTCTTTGTACGGCAGCGGGTTGGTGCGCCGGAACTGAGCATGGAAATACGCGCAGTCCTCGGGAACTTCGGTGAGCGTGTAGTTGACTTGGTAGTACAGCACCATCTGCTCTTCGGCGATGTTCGTCACCGTGATGCGGCATCGCTTATGGAAGGGCATCTCCCAGTAGCAATTGAACGCGCTGCCAGGATTGACGCACACCGCCAACGACGACACTTGGGCGTACTTGCCCCATCCGCAGGCGAAGAAGTCCCCGATCGGACATTCGACGCTTGGGTGTTCCTGATCGTCCCAATAGATTCGAAGAATGGTAAATCGGAAGTTTCCGGTCGGCGTCAGCCAGATTTGCTGGATCGCGCCCGGTCCTTCGATGTCGGCCACGACGTGCTCCTCCCCGGCCTGGATTCGCACCAGCGGTGAGAGCTTCCAGCCCACGCCGAGGTCTCGTGCGCAGTTCTTAGCTGGACCATCGGTCGACATGCCGCCCTTCCCCTTCTCGCCCGAAAAGTTCTCTGGGCTGATCGAGCGCGTCTTGGCGTCCGAGAGGCGCGAAAGGTTGCCGAGGTTCATTCCCAAGCCGTTGAAGGAAGACATTTGCACAATCTATCACATCGCGTTGTTCGCAAGGGTTAAACTCGCGAAATCATGGTTTACAAAGGAGCGACGGCGCTTCAGATTTCCATGCCGATGGGCGGCATTGGCGCAGGTTGTATTTGTCTCAACGGATATGGAGGTCTGCAGGATTTCTCAATCTATAACAAGCCCGCGATCAGCGCCGAGGCAGACGGCCACGGATTCCAAGACGCTTCGTTCGCGATGATTCATATCAAAGGGAAGAATCCTTTGACGCGCCTGGTGGAAGGTCCGATTCCGCGAGAGAAGGTTTACAACCAGGGTCTGCAGGGACAAGGCTATCGGGGCGGTGGACACGAGGGGATTCCCCGATTTACCAACAGTGAGTTTGAAAACTACTATCCGTTCGGCACTGTGCGCTTATCGGATTCCAAACTTCCAATTCGAGCTGAGGTGAAGGGCTGGAGTCCATTCGTTCCCAATGACGAAAAGGCGTCGGGAATGCCAGCCGCGATTCTGGTTTACACCTTCGAGAACACCGGCAAGGAACGTTTGGACCTCGAGTTTTCCTACCACGTTGCGCACATGGCCAAGGGGAATAACGGCGACGAGGGAACTCGCAATCGCCTGCTCTCTAACCACCAGGGCGTGGAGTTCTTCAACAACGAAGACGCGAAGCACGAGACGTTTGGCACGGCGGCCGTAGCCGTCGGGGTTCCGAACCCCAAGATCAAGGGCATGTGGTTTCGGGGAGGATGGTTCGACTCCATCTCCGCGCTGCATCGCGAAGTGTCGACGGCGACGTTCACGGAGAACGATGGTTCACTTAGTGAAAAGGGACAGGGTGGGCGCAATGGCGGGTCGGTCATGGTTCCGTTCTCGCTTGAGCCCGGCGCCAAAGTGACGATCCCGGTGGTTCTCGCCTGGTACTTCCCCAACATCTCCTACAGTGTGGGACTGACTAACAACGTCAAGATGAATTGGCACCCTTGGTACACGACCCAGTGGTCGAGTGCCGGCGATGTGGCGATCTACATTCTCGACCATTACAACAGTCTCCTTTCACGAACCAAAGCGTTTGCCGATGCCGTGCATCAATCCACGTTGCCCAAAGTTGCGATCGACGCCATCGCCAGCAATCTTGCGATCGTGAAATCTCCAACGATCCTTCGCCAGTCCAGTGGAAACATGTGGGCGTGGGAGGGCTGCTTCGTGAATAGCGGCTGCTGTCATGGAAGCTGTACCCACGTGTGGAACTATGCGCAGGCTCTGCCTCACCTCTTCCCTGCCCTCGAGCGAACGTTCCGGGAGCAAGAGTACGTCCGATCCATGGACCCAAAGGGGCATATCAACTTTCGGTCGGCTTTGCCGGACAACGAGACAACGCACACCTTCCATGCCGCATCTGACGGTCAACTCGGTGGAGTCATGAAACTGTGGCGAGAGTGGCAGATTTCGGGCGATACCGAGTGGATGAAGAAGCTGTATCCCTTGGCGAAAAGGAGTCTGGACTACTGCATTCAGACCTGGGATCCGGATCACAAAGGCGCGCTGTTCGAGCCACACCACAACACGTATGATATCGAGTTCTGGGGCCCGGACGGGATGTGTTCCAGCATCTACATTGGAGCGTTGTGCGCGATGGCGGATATGGCTCATCATGTGAGAGACACTAGTTCGGAAACCGAATATCGAACAATTGCCGAGACAAGCGCAAAGTATCTCGATTCGACGCTGTTTAACGGTGAATACTACGAGCATCACGTCCAATGGGAGGGGCTGCGAGATAAGTCGTTTACCGAACTATTGGCTAACATTCCTGCCGACACGCATGACGACGTGGAGAAGCTCCTGAAGAAAGAAGGTCCAAAGTATCAGTACGGTACGGGATGCATCTCGGATGGCGTGATCGGCGCGTGGATGGCAAAGCTTTACGGCATCGAAACGCCGCTGAACAAAGCCAACGTTCGATCCCACCTCAAGAGCATCTTCAAATATAACTTCAAAGAAGACCTCGCCGAGCATGCCTGTCTGCAGCGACCCGGATATGCAATTGGCCATGAGCAAGGCTTGCTACTCTGTACCTGGCCCCGAGGTGGGAAACCGACGCTCCCCTTCGTGTATTCCGATGAGGTCTGGACGGGAATCGAATACCAGGTCGCTTCGCATTGCCTTTGCGAGGGATTGGACAAGGAAGGCGTGAAGATCGTCGAAGGCGTGCGGAGCCGATACGACGGGCACATCCGCAATCCGTTCAATGAATATGAGTGCGGCAGCTACTACGCTCGGGCGATGAGCAGCTACGCGATCTTGCAGGGTCTCACCGGCTTCCGCTATTCGGCGGTAGACCGAACTTTGCATGTAAAGCGGGGCGACAAGAAATTCTTCTTCTCGGCGGCGAGCGGTTTTGGGACGATCACCGTGAAGGGCGACTATGTCAAGGTCGATTGCATCGAGGGAACACTCGCGATCGAGAAGATTCTCTGGATTGATTAGCGCTGGATGTCTCGGGAATCAAGGAGCTTGCGACGGCTTTCCCGAGACTATGAATCTGTCCTTTAGTCTTGCCAAATACGGCTTGATTTGAAGAGCCCAGAGTTTGGAACAAACCATCGCCTCTATTGACGAGACATCCCTCATTGTCTACTTCAACCTTACGAAGCCCGAGGGAGCTGGATTTGCCTCTTCAATGCACCCGCATTGAGGGTTCCGCAAGAAGATTCCAAAAGCCGGGAATAAATCCGTAGCAGTTCGCATCCTCTTCATATGAGCGATACGATCTCCACCAATCTCGTCGACGACGGCATCGACCGGCGCGGCTTCCTCAAATGCATGGCCTGGGCTGGGACCGGGCTGCTCTTCACCGTCTCCGGGGGCGTGCCCCGCTCGTTCAACCTCTCTACAATTCTGAGCGGCGGCTTCGACCCCGAAGCGGCGAAGGCAATCCGCGAATCCAGCTTCACGTTCGTCCAGATCAGCGACAGCCATATCGGTTTCAGCAAGGACGCCAACAAGAATGTCCTCGGCACCCTGCAGCTTGCCATCGACAAGCTCAACGCAGCCGGCAGCTCCGACCTCCTCCTCCATACAGGCGACCTCAGCCATCTCTCAAAAGACGAAGAGTTCGACGCCCTCGATCAGCTCCTCAAGCGGGTCAAAACCGGTTCGATGCACTTCGTTCCTGGCGAGCACGATGTGCTGCAAGAGAACGGAAAGAACTACCGCGAACGGTACGGCAAGAAGACACTCGGCGACGGCTGGACGAGCTTCGATCATCGCGGCATGCACTTCATCGGACTTGTGAACGTGATGAACCTGAAGCCTGGAGGGCTGGGATCGCTCGGAAGAGAACAGCTGGAATGGCTAGCGAAGGACCTCAAAGGTCTCTCGGCAAGCACGCCCATCGTCGTCTTCGCCCACGTTCCGCTGTGGGAGATCTATCCCGACTGGGGTTGGGGTACCGACGACGGCGCCCAGGCATTGGCACTCCTTAAGAGGTTCGGTTCGGTCACCATTCTCAACGGCCACATCCACCAAACGGTGCAGAAAGTGGAAGGCAACATGACGTTCCACACCGCGATGTCGACCGCCTTTCCGCAGCCCAATCCGGGGCAAGCCAAGGGTCCAGGTCCAATGGTTGTTCCCGCCGCCGATCTCCAAGGTCTCCTCGGACTCACAACCGTTAACTACATCGAGCACAACAGTCACCTGGCGATCGTGGATTCCACCCTTAACAGAGCGGAAACCACCAAAGTGAGCATCGACAACTTCACCTTTGCGCCGAAGTCGATCTCCATCAAGGCTGGAACGCGAGTCGAATGGACCAACCACGACGACATTCCCCACACCGTCGTCGAAGTGAACCAGAAGTTCAAATCGAAGGTTCTTGACACCAACGACACGTTCGTTCAGGAGTTTGCCAAGGCAGGGACCTACAAGTACTACTGCTCTCTACACGCGCATATGACTGGCGAGGTGCAAGTCGTTTGACGATTCGCGTCTCCAGTCCGTCCGTACAATAGGTATGGCGGACAAACGGGCAAGGTTCGACCAGCAGATCATACGGCACATCGATGCCGCGCACAACTTTGCCCGATGGATTCTGAAAAATGATGCCGATGCGGAGGATGCCGTGCAAGAAGCGCTGATCGATGCTTGGAAAGGTTTCGGCTGGTTTCAGGGCTCGCAAGACAAGGCGTGGTTCCTTGCCATCGTTCGCAACGCTTGCTATGCCCAGCTTCGCCGATCGAAACGTCAGTTTGAGATTCTCGACGATGAATTGGTGGATGACGGTTTGTTACCCGATGCTCTGTTGCTCCAGAATGTTGAGCAAGAATTCTTTCGTCTTGCTATCGAAAGCTTGCCCGAAGGCTATCGCGAGGTTGTGATTCTTAGAGAAATGGAGGATCTATCGTATGCGGAGATCAGCCGCGTGGCGGGAATCCCAATCGGAACTGTGATGTCTCGGCTGGCCCGGGGGAGGGCGATGCTCGCCAAGGAGTTGACGCGATGACCTGCGACGAATACCGAAAACTGCTGAGCGCATACGTGGATGGCGAGGTCGAGCGTGGACCGGTCGATGAGCACTTGAAGGACTGTCCGGAGTGCCGAGCCCAGTTGGAATCGCTGCAAGCTTTGTCGAGTTCCGTCAAGAGAGCGCCAAGATACCAAACTAATGCCGATCAGCGCGAGAGATTTCTCTCCTCGATCTCAGCAAAGCAGACCACGTTCCATTGGCGGTCATTCTCCGTTGGTGCAGCTTGCGTCGCACTAGCGTGGGTTGCGATTACCTACTTCCCTTTCAATCGACCAGCGTTTGGGGAGGCGATGGTTCAGGAGCACATTCTCGCGATTGGAAGCAATCATCTGTTCGATGTGGCCTCGAGCGATCGTCACACGGTGAAGCCATGGTTCGCCGGAAAGGTCTCAGTCGCACCGAAAGTCGAAGATTACAAGGCTGCTGGATTCGAGCTTATCGGGGGCAGGATTGAGACTCTGAACGGCACAAAGGTTCCCGTAATGGTGTATCGCCATGGAGCCCATGTCATCGATGTCTTCGCCTTCCCTGCGGGGGACAAGCAAGAACTGCCAAAGACGATCCGAGGATTCCAACTCGTGACTTGGCAGGTGGAAGATGTTCGCTATGTGGCCATCTCGGATACTGACCGAGCCGAGCTCGACTTGCTATTCCGGTTGATGACGACGCCGAGTCGGGTGAACTAACCCCCAAAAGAGGCTTAAACCCTCAACCCTGCGAGGGTTGAGGGTAAGGCTCCTGTTCTGGGAAGTGAAAGTATCAGGAATGAATTGCTGAAGAATCCCAGTGTTTCCATAGTCACAACTGCGGTCGGGATAAATCCCGACTCGCCGAAAGCGCGGATGAATCCGCGCACTCCAAATGAATACGCTCCCTCAACCCCTGCGAATGTCGAGGGAGGGCGAGGACTTATTTGATGAACGTCAGTCCGGCCGAACCTTTCACCACCGAATCGGTGTCGATCTTGGTCAAGGTTCCATCGTTGGCAACCGAGAAGGTCACGACTCCAGGGATCCCTGCGCCGAGCAGATACACGAACTTGCCGTTATCGCTAATTGCCATATCGACAGGGGTTGAGCCGGGAATTGGAGTCGAATTGCCCGCCAGTTCAATGATTCCATGGACGCCGATAGAGTAAGTCGAGATGGTTCCCGAACCCGCGTTGGCGGCGAACACGAACTTGTTGTCTGGAGAAGCAACGGCCCAGCATGCGGCGGTCTGAGTCGTTGGCACCGAGGCGCTGACGGTTTGCAGCATGCCGTTCGGAAGTTTCTGATATGAAGACACGGCGGAGGCATTAGCCGCGCCCCCAAAAGCTTCGGTCACAAACAGGTCGCCGCGCTTGTCAAAGGCAAATCCAAACGGCGTCGCACCTTCCGAGTCGAAGTATCGTCGACCCCAGATCTGACCGCGCTCCGAGACTTCGAACACTCCGATCTTGTTGGTGCCTTTCTCGGTCACCACCAGGTTGCGGCCATTGGGCGAAAACGAGACCTGCGCAGGGTTGGTGTAGGTATCGCTCAGGCCACTCCAGGAACCCGGAAGTGCATAAGCGCCTCCATTGTAAACGTTAAATCCTTGGATGCTGGAAGCGTGATTGGCGTCTCCTTGGTTGAGCACGAAGAGAACGTTGTGCCGAACCGTCACGCTCACGGGTCGGAAGCCGTGCGACGAGACTCGCGAGGTCATTTGCAGGTTGTGGCCGTGCTTGACGAAGATCGAGACGGTGTTATCGCCCGCGTTTACCGCGGCAAGGATTCCCGAATCGCTATCGTACGCCACCCCGCCCTGGCTCCCAAGCCCGCCGCCAGTGCCGATTCCGCCCGTGGCAAGCGTTCCCGCCGAAGTCAGCATTCCGTTCGATTGCACGTCGAACAACTCCAGCATGTTGCCACTGGTCTGGTTGCTGATCGTAGCGACTTGACTGGATGCCAAAGCGCTCGCCGGGGCGATGACGATGAGGGAGAGGGCCAAAGTTCCGAGCAAGCTCTTGTAAGAAAAAGGATTCTGTTTCATGGTTTCTTCGTTCGCCGCTGCCATTTGCTGCGGTCGTAAAAGCGCAATGAACGAGCCGACAAAGAGTTCCGAATTTTCCATACATCACAAAATTTCTATGATGACGTTTTGATGACGATGTGATGACGATTTGTTGACGGCGGATCTCGAAAATGTTCTTCTGGGGATCCCCCAAGGAACTGATTCACATGAAACTAATCGCACGACTTTCTGGAGCAGCGCTGCTCCTCACGATTTTTGCCTGCGGTGGAGGCGGCCTTGTCCACTCGCCGCAGGTCCGGATTTCGAACCTTTCCAGCTTGGCCACGATGGATGCCAATCTCACCGATTCGTCGTCCCAGGCATTTACACTTTCGACAGCATTGCCCAAGTTCGACACGACCTGTAACGGCATCGTCGATTTGGCTGGAGGTGGAGATCCGACGCTTGAAATCACGCTGGGCGGATCGACCACCAATTTGCTCACCACGTCCGTTTCTCTTCCCGATGACGAAGGTACATCGAACTCCATCCTCGTCTTTGGTCCGACCACAGGTCTAAAGTCGCTCGTCATCAACAGCGGTGAGCTCCCGTCGCCATTGCAACTCTATATCTGTGACCTCGGCGTCACCGACACCAATGTATATCAGGTCTTCGTGAAGAACATCACGACGAACCAGACGACGCAGACGACGTCCGTTCAGGGCGTGGACAATAGTCGCGTCGTTCCATTCCTCATCAGTACGGCAGGAACCTACGAAGTCGACCTCGTGAATGGCAGCACCGTTGTGGCCACGGCGCAGTTCACGATCGATTCGAACAATCCGATCAACATCGCTGCGTTCATCGACAATCCTAGCGGTCCTGGTTTGGTTCCGCACATTGTGCACGGAGCTGAAGGCTGCGTCGCTCCCGCGATTGCCCACAGATAATTCCTTAGCATTTGGGCCCGATCAGCCTCGGGCCCACTTTTTGGAAACCCTTCGATGGCCCGATGCCGTAAAGTGTGGAAGTGGAACTTACCGAGCATCGAGCTATCGAATACAACGCCGCTGAACTCTCCGATATCCTGAATCGGTGCTTTGAAGGTTACATGGTCCCTTTTGTATTGACGGCAGATATGTTCGAGCGTAGGTTCCGCCCTGAAGGACTCGACAGTTCGGCGAGCCTCATCTTGATGGAGGGCGAGGAACCAGCCGGAGTTTGTCTAATCTCGCGTCAAGGTTGGACTTCTCGCGTGGCGGCGATGGCGATCGCACCCCATTTTCGAAGCAAAGGTCTTGGTAAACGGATAATGACGACCGTCATTGCGGAAGCAAAGGACCGTGGAGACAAGCGGATGGTGCTGGAAGCGATCGCAAACAACGATGCTGCCATTGGATTGTACGAATCGGTAGGAATGCGCAAGACTCGGCAGCTGATCGGCTACCGCCGGGGACCAGTTTCCGCTTGTGGTGAAATATTAGTCGAGATCGATCCGGCTGAGTTTGTCCGCCGTCAAGCCAACGAATGCTCAAACGATTTGGTTTGGGACTTCAAACCTGAAACCTTGACGTTGAAGGTGAACGCGAAGGCGTATTCGCTGGATGGCAAGGCGTTTGCACTCGTCACCGAAGCTCCCAACGACCGATTGGTGATCTGGTCGATCTTTGTAAATGCTGACTCCCGCCGGCAAGGCTACGGTCGTCGCCTTGTTGATTCTCTGGCCAGTGCTCATCCTGAGCGAATGATGGTCTTCCCCATTGCCGTGCCGGACGACCTGGCCCACGAGTTCATGACGGCGATGGGATTCGAAGTCCCAGAAATCAAGCAATACGAATTGGCGATCGACCTCGTGTGAGGTCGATCGCCAGATGGATTTGACTAAGGTCCCTTCTTGGGATTGGCAGCGAGTTCAAGCGCTTCGCAGTTAAATGTCTCTCGACTCTGGAAGAGAAAGGACTCGATCTCCGATGGCTTGCAGCCGTAGTAGTAACGGAATCGGAAACCCTCGATCTGGTTGGTCGGAGGTCGCTGGATGTATCCTCCGAAGTTACCCAACTCATCTTTCTCCTCGAGTGTCTTTCGGGATTTCAGAACAGGCAGGATCTTGTAGTCGACGTCGAACGTATCTTTCATTGGCATAATGAAGGTCAGCTCGGTTACTCCTCCCGGATGAGCTTTCCACCAATCCTGAAAGCCAGCGTCCTCCGGATTTGGTTGCGAGACCTCTTTCATCGAGAACTCTTTAATCATGGGATTCTGCCCGTCGATCTTCCAGTCGTTCTTCAGTTTCGAGTCGCTGATGCTCAGCGAAACGGCGAATTTCTCGGCATCTTCTTTGGGAATGCCGATGTAGCTGACGGTGTAGAAATAGCCGTCTTTGTGGGTGATGTTTCCTCCGCCCGCGAAGACCATTTCCTTTGGCTCGCCAGCAAAGGTTGGACCCGAACCGCAACCAGCATTGACCGATGTCAATGTGCCTTTGCCTTCCGGAAATCGGAAGACGAGGTACCGGGTGTGCGTATCGAGGACGTCGAGCTTGTGATATTTAAGCGGCATTGCTTCGCTTGGAGACAGCAGAGTTCCGTCCGGTTTCCAGGCGACGATGCTGCCGTTCGGCATCTGTCGCGAGATCTGCACGATCTCAACGTTGCGATGATCGGATAGCTGGCCAATATAGTTGTTCGAGGCTCGAGCGGCAATCGTCTTGCCCGCCCGAATGTCTTTGTAGGGTGAATGTGAGTTCGTTTCGCCTTGACGAACGTAGGCCGAGGTGATGTAGGCGGCCATGCTGAAGCCGACTACGGATGCGATTTTCGATGCTAATGTCATAGGTTTTCGTTGATTTGATTGGCTGAGGATCGCCTGGATACGATCTTTGATCGACTCACGTCGGGCAAAGGTCGTCCAGACGACGGGTTGGCGAGACTTCCCAATCCGCCCTGCAAAGGCGGCCAAATCGCTGGCATAGGCGCTGGGGAGGATTCCGGCTCGGATCACCGAGTCGTCCGCTGCTCGCTCCGCCGAGGTTCGCATGGCGTTGCGCACGTACCAAGCCAATGGATTGAACCAATGGAGCGAGCAAACGATCTCCGCCAGCAGTTGCCAGGTGGGGTCGCTGTTGTCGAGGTGGGCGCTTTCGTGGATCAGAATCGCGCGTAACTGATCCTCTGGCCATTCTTCTGCCTCGGCCGGAAGCAGGATGATTGGCTCTAGCCCGCCGAAGGCGGCAGGCGACAAAAGGCCCTCGACGACTCGAACCGACTTATCCGTCATCGAACGGATGCGGTCACTGGCTTCCAGCGAGCGATTGCGCAATCGCTTCGCCAGTCGCCAGCTTGCTAACAAACGAATGGCCAAAGTCAAGGACACGAGTCCAAGAAAAAGGCTGACGCCGCCGACTAAGTCGAGTCGAAGTTGGGGTGGCCGAACTGACGCGGCAAGTTGAAAAAGATCGACTTGCGTTGTCTGGGTCGGGCTGGGGTGGAGAGTGATGATGGGACGAAAATGTTCGGGCACTGTCGGTCGAAACCGGACCGGCACCCAGGGAAGAAAGCTGATGGCGAGGCAGGAGCCGAGTGTAGCCGCCGCAATAAATTGGCGATTAGCGGCGGAAGCCTTGCGGGAAAAAACCCGCAAGACCCCACCAATGCACAGCACC
>CAMFIS010000064.1 GCA_945952345.1 uncultured Fimbriimonas sp. | reverse complement strand
TATCTACAGTGTACGACGTCCAGGCTGATCCGCAGGTTTGAAAATGATGGACAGGTGGTTAGATTGCACGCATCCAGTTCGTTCGGAATACATTGCACCCATTTGCATGGGAATCACGCACATGAACAAACTTAGCCTTCTCGCTCTTGTCACTCCAGCCCTGACTCTGTTCGCACACGGACAAGGCTCGGCTAGCAATATGCCTATCGCCGCATTCATTAGCACATCGATTGTCGCGCCTGCAGGTGACGAAGATCAGATCATCCAAGCTTGGTGGACAAAGACGGGGCTCTCGGCTGCCGATCGCCTGGACAAGGATAAAGTCCTGACGCATTTGGCCAGGACTCGTTCCTCTCTTGCCTACGTGAGCCGAGCACAAGACGGCACAATTTCGTACCTCGTCGGAAGTATTACGGCCAGCAACACTGCGGTCTCAGGGGTTTACGGTTGGTACCAATACGACACGTTCACCTACGCTGGCAAGAACTATTACATCGGAATTTCGACCGAAATCATCAGCAACTTCCGGCTCACACGAGGTTCGCTCGATACCGGAAGTCTCTTCAATTTGGGCTTGAAAGGATCGGCTTCTGACCTCAATGGCACGATCGAAACGAACATCACTGGAATTGTCGGAAAGCCAGTGGCGGACGCAATCTTCGTACCAACGACGGTCACTCAAGACAGCGTCATCGACTCAATCACGAAACTGGCCGTCGTCAAGTCAAAAATCTTTGACAATGGAGTCACCATCACTC
This sequence comes from uncultured Fimbriimonas sp., assembly GCA_945952345.1. GTDB lineage: Bacteria > Armatimonadota > Fimbriimonadia > Fimbriimonadales > Fimbriimonadaceae > Fimbriimonas. The sequence continues at coordinate 16,340 of CAMFIS010000064.1, read as the reverse complement.
CAAGAATCATTGCAATTCCACCCGAGACAAGCTCTCGTACACTCATAGCAAAGTGAGTGCATCCATAACCTCCTGCGAGGATTACGGGACGGACAACCAAGAGATAGACTAGCTTTGTGAATCAACTTGCCGCCTCCGTTATCATTGGTCTCCTCGCTGGAATACTTGGCGGCATCTTCGGAATCGGAGGCGGGATTCTCATTGTGCCCGCCCTGATTTACGTTTTCGGGTTCACCCAACTTCGCGCTCAGGGCACCTCGCTCGTTGCTTTACTCGCACCCGTAGGCCTATTCGGGCTGATGGAGTATTACAAAAAGGGGGAGGCGGACTTCAAGGTGGGCGGAATGATCGCGCTCGGATTCCTCCTCGGAGCATTCTTTGGCTCCAAGTTTGCTCTAAATCTTCCAGAAGTCGCGATGAGAAAGGGATTCGCTTGCTTTCTTATCGCCGTCGGCATCCTGATGTTTGTTCGGAAATAGAACTATCCTGGCATTCTCACTAGCCGAATTGCCGCAATACTTGGCCCAGACCGTCCTGGCGTTGGAGCAATCTGGATTTTGAGGCTACTGTTCCCTTCGCTAAACTCCAGCGGGATTCGATACGAAATGTCGAAGTAAGTGTTCTTGGGTGCGCCAATCAGCTTTTCATCTTTCAGTTTTGACCCTACAACGGAGATCGAGAAGTCTGGCCGTAGGCGCTCGTTGCCAAAGTAGGTAACGACCAATAGCATTGTCCGAGACTCTTGGCTCTTCATCTCGAATTCCATATAGCCATCTGCCAGAATCGACTTGTACACGCGCTCGTCCGATTCACGCCGGTCGAGTTTTTGGCCGCGAAACTTATGTTTGGTTTCCGAACTTATATCACCAATCTGGATCGAGTCGAACGTTCGAGCATTCAAATCTTGAATTCGGAGGTGCTCGGCCTCGAGGGCCTGCTGTCTCGCCTTCCATTCAGTAGCCGTCAATTTGTCGAAGTACACCGAGTACCGTCGGTCGGCCATTTTGAAGAAGGGTCGAAGAATCATTCCGGGCGGTTGAATTCCTTGTTGGGTAACGAACTCTAGATCCGACGGATCTCCCGTCACCAATGGACCTTCATCACTGACGATGGCCGGGAACAACTCCGGCTTGGAGGCGGAACGCGGCCCCATGTCGGCAGCTAAAACTAGTGGGCCGAACGTGAATGCCAACCGACTTGGATTATCCGGCATGGAAGCCTGACCAACCTCCATCGGAAGTTGAAATTGCACTTTGTCTCCGGCCTTCCAGGTTCGATTGATAGACAGGTAGCTCGACGGGCTTCCCTTGGTCGGTACAACCACACCATTGACTCGAATTGGGAAAGTTTCCTTTGCCCATTTCGGCCATCGTATGGCCAGTTCGTACGCTCTCGGAGCGCCTTTGACGATGGTTAGCGTCACGGTGCCATCGTAAGGGAACTTGGTCTCTTGGCGAACGGTCTGGCCGTACCATGTCAGTTCACTTGGAATGAACAGGTTTACGAAAAGCTTTGACTCGTTCTTGTGGAAGTAGATCGAATCTTGATATTTAGTGTGATTCTCCAGACCCGTTCCTCTGCAGCACGTGAAGTCCTCGAACTCCGAACTATACTTTCGAAAGTTCCCGTTTCCGAGCGGCATAAAATAGGTTACGCCGCCGGTGCTCGGGTCTTGGGAGCCAAGGATGTGATTTATGAGTGCTTGCTCATAATAGTCCATATACTCCGCTCGTGGCTCCCACTCGAACAGATGCCGCGTCAGCTTTAACATGTTGTACGTATTACATGTTTCGCAGGTGGTGTCGGACAACCTTTCGGACAGTTGATCGGGTTGCCCAAGGTACTCATCCAGGCTGTTTCCACCAATAGCATAGGTGTGATGCTTGATCATGGTGTACCAAAAGAACTTGGCATCTTTCAGATATTTGAGATTCCCAGTCTGCTCGTATATTCTCGCGAGTCCGATCAGCTTCGGAATTTGGGTGTTCGAATGCTTTCCTGCGACCGAATCGATGCCCTGATCGAGGCCATCCAGAACCGGCTTATCCCAAAACTTTTCCGCCAATTCAAGATACTTTTGCTTCTTGGTTTGGGCGTACAGTTCGGTTAGCGCTTCGTTTATTCCGCCGTATTCGCACACCAGCATTTGCTGCCACTTTTCATCATCGAATCTTCTGGTGAGTTCGATCATCCAATCAGCAAACTTAGTAGCAACAACTAATGCTTCTTTATTCCCAGAAATCTTGTAGGCGTCGATTAATCCCATTAGGACTTTGTGGTTGGTGTACCATGGCGACCACATGCCGTTCAGGTTGAACGCGCTTGCCCGTATATCCCCGCTGCGAACTTCATTCCAAGCTTTGTCGCCCTCCGGGATGGCCGAGATGTATCCGTCGGGTCGGTTCTTCTGGCATTCCTCCAATTCAGAAACAATGTAATCGATCTTCTTCTTGATGTCCGCTCGGTGGGTCGATGCATACACTTGGCTGGCGGCGGTGAGATAGTGGCCCAGCGTGTGCCCAGCAAGGCCCTCGCTTTCCCATCCGCCATACCGGTCGGCTTTGGGTTTCAGTCCGGCATTTTCGCGAAAGTTGTGGAGAAGACGGTCTGGATCGAGCTTCGATAGATAGTCGGTGCAAATCTTCTCAGCGGACAACCAAGGACTCGGCAGAAGGTGAACGGCATCCAGCGTAAATGGCGCAGCTTTTACTGTTTTTTGGGCGAGGCTCATGGCTGACACACCACACAAGGCCAGCGCGATTGCGCTTTTTGAGACCATCAACTTATTATGCAATCGTCGACACCCACATCTTTATCGTAATCGACCGCGTGCTTGGCTTAAAAACCGGTAGATTAATCTGACTTTCGACTCAATTGTCCTGATTCTCTCTAGATGTTGGCGAAGGTGCGTTGTTAAGGTCGAGATATCTGGAATACTATCGTCGGTGTTAGGGCTCGTCGACCTGTATTGGAGCAGGCGAGCGAGCCCACGCTACTCAAGAACGGGTTCATTGGTATGAAGCGAGTCACTCTGGCCGACGTTGCCGCGATTGCTGGCGTCTCGGTCAAGACCGTTTCCCATGTCTTGTCTGGAAATCCTACCGTTCGACTGCCCGAAACCACGCGAGCGAAGGTTCGCGAAGCTGCCGACCAGGTTGGATACCGAGCCAATCGACTGGCCCAAGCAATGCAGTCGGGACGAACCGATCTTATTTCTGTCTGGATTCCTCTCGAGCGTTTGCTTCCGGTTTACCAGGAGTATCTCTACCAATTATCCCTCCGGGCCCAAGCATCGGACAAAGGTCTTCTCGTATCGGGAGTGGGGCAAGAACTGGCTTACGCGGGACAAGGCGAGACGCCTAAATCTTGGCCAGTCGATGGCATGATCGTCATTGATGCCGGCAAGTCAATTAATTCGTTTCGCGATGATTCTAGAAATAATCAGATTCCTCTATCGATTTTGGGATTCGAGCAATTCACCAACGCCGATTCAGTCGGTTGGGATGTTGCTCTCTCTTCGTATCAAGTGAACAAGTCGATGCTCGATAGCGGATGCAAGAGCATCGTCCATATCAGCCACGATTGGGTCTTAGCCGACTATCCTCGAGAACAGCGTCGACGAGGCTACGCGGAAGCAATGGAGGAAGCTGGTCTCGAGCCGGTCTTTATCGGCGTGAAGGGAGATTCCAGTCAAGCTGCGCGCGAAGCATTTGGTGAATATTTGGAATCAAACCCAGTTCCTGAAGGAGTTTCAAGTTTCAACGATCGCTTAGCAATCGGCGCGATCTTGGCCCTCGAAAGTCGTGGCTGCAAGGTGCCCCAAGATTGCCAAGTGTGGGGATTTGGCGACATGCCCGAGAGCCGTTCCTGGCCCACACCCGTTTCTTCCATTCGAACCCCGACGGTGGAAATTATCGAACAGGCGTGGACTTGGCTGCTCGAACGTATCGACGATCCGTCGATCGAACCTCGTCTTGCCAGCATTGCCATGGAGATTTTGCCGCGAGGCACATCGCGCTGATTATGTACTCTCGTCATGGAAAAATCGACAAAAGTATTGACTTGAGAACGTTCTCATGTATAATCAACCTCCAATCGAAGGGCAAAACCCAACGATCGTGAAAGGGAGCCTCGCTTCCATCACACCACATAAAGGACGCATGCGAAAACATGACGGTCTGCCAAAAGAAGAATGCCCGTGAGCATTCACGCCCCAATAGATAGCCCGAGTCGATCACTCACTCGGGCGATTTTTTACTTTTGGCAACCTTGCTCCCGCGAGAAAACTTTGATAAGATGGTAAGGCTCCCCGGGGAGAACCACCATGACGAATTCACGGATGAAATTCGCTGCCCTGCTTTGTTCGTGCTGCCCAGTTTTGGCATATGCGCAGGCAGCCTATGGCCCCAATTTGGCTTCCGTCGGGAACGGCCGTCCCTCGCTGTCCGAGACTCAATCGACTTGGTCATTCGGTCCGGTGCAAGTCAGCGTTATCCTTGCCCTCGATGGGATCCGAGATTCGGTTCGTCGGTACTACCACGGCATTTCAGATGGTGGAATCGACACCCTCAATGCTTCACTCACCTTCGCGCAAGATCGCTTTTTCGAGAAGGGCGGCAAGTACGCGTACGGGCCGAATGACTGCTCCACTTTCGTGTGCGATTTTCTCGGACAGTTCACGACCACAGTTCCCCGCCGGTTCACCACGGCTTCGCTCTTCGACCATGGATTTATGAACGACCACGGATTCATCCCGGTCGAGGATATCTACTGTGACGCGAGGGAGTTCGATGTGATTGTCTATCGGTATTACGACATCGACTTCAATGCCGAAGGTGGGCATTGCGGCTTGGTGGTCTGGAAAGACGGCAAGTTGTGTGTGGAGCACAATTCGTCGTCTCAAAAGGGATTGGCATGGACGCCGATCGAAGATTTCTATCGCCGAATGGCGAACATGCCCGACCTGCGTGGACCCCATCTTTTTCGGTGGGCGGGCAATCCTGCCACCAAGCCTGCAGTCCCGAAGGGTTGAACCGAGTATTATGATTAGGCGCCGAATTTTCCGGCGTCATCCCGCGGGGAGAGATGGCAGAGTGGTCGATTGCACCTGTCTTGAAAACAGGCAAACCGAAAGGTTTCAGGAGTTCGAATCTCCTTCTCTCCTCCACTTACCAGCTTTCGGATGCTTACTGGCTCTGCAAGAACTTTTCGACTGAATCGAATCCATTCTTCTTCGCGATGGCTGATGTCTTCGCCTCGAACTCTTTCTCGATGGCCTCGTTGTCCTGGCTCAGAATCTCCATTTTCTGCTCCACCGCCTTCGATTTGCTCTTGGCGTACTCGTCCATCCCCTCCAACATTTGGCTTTCGTTTTCCTGCTCTTTGTTGCGCCACTCGACGAGCGCGGCATGGATTTCCTTGAACTTTTCCGGTGGCGAAATCGCTTCGAGCTTCCGAAGGTAGAGCTCCTTTCTAGAGTGCACACCCTGCATCGCGGCCAGAAGTTTGGTGGGATCTCCATTTGTTCCTTGCACTGAGGATTGCCCTTCCGTTTCGATCTTGGTGAACGTATCGGCCAGTTCCTTCATCTGTTGCTGGTAGGTCTTCGGAGCTTCATTCCCTTTCGACGTGTTGGACATGAAGACGAGACAGCCAAGGACGGCGATCACTACGGCGACAACGATTACGGGACCACGTTTGAACATCGGCACTTTCAAGGTACCCGCCCGGGTAAAACGGCAAGCATGAGAGCCATCTCCCTCGTCGCGCTGCTTTTGCCGGGATTTTGCCTCGCGGATGGCGATCAGCAGTTCGCCCAGATCGGCGATTTGAAGTTGGAAAGCGGAAAAGTCCTCAGGGATTGCAAGGTTGGATACAGAACGTTTGGCAAGCTCTCGGCCAATAAGGATAACGTGATCCTGATTCCGACGTGGTTCTTGGGAAAGTCGAGTGACTGGATGAACTCGTTTGGTCCCGGCGGACTCGTCGAGAGCAGCCGTTATTACATTATCGTCGTCGATGCGCTCACGAATGGAGTTTCGACTTCTCCCTCGAATTCCTCAACCCAGAAAGATGCAGCATATCCGCAGATCACCGTCCGGGATATGGTCGAAAGCCAGCACGCGATGCTGGGCAAGATCGGCATTCCTCACCTGCGCGCGGTCATGGGAATCTCGATGGGAGGCATGCAGACTTTTCAGTGGATGACGGCCTACCCCAACTACATGGACAAGGCGATTCCGATCGTCGGATCGCCGCAAGCGTCGTCGTACGACCTCATGTTTTATAGCGCGGGTGAACGCGCGATTCGCCAGGGCATCGCGCATCCCGAATCCTACACGGACCTCCTGAAAACCTACTCCGACTTCTTCTGGCTGGCGCTTAATACGCCAAGCTACTACGTTCGGAACACCAAGCGAGACGGTGCCTTTGCGAGCATGGAAGGATTCGAGAAGGCCCTCGCCGCTTGGAATCCGTACGACATGGCAGTTGGCCTCAATGCGCTGTCATCGAACGATGTTTACTCCTCGTTTGGTGGAGACAAATCGAGGGCCGCCAGGGCGGTGCGGGCCAAGACGTTGTTGATCGTTTCCGAACAAGACCATTGCGTGAACCCGGCGCCGGCTCTGGAGTTCGCAAAGCTCTCGGGTGCCAAGACGTTGATCCTCAAAAGCGACTTTGGGCACAGCGCTCCGGGTGCGGAGGGCAAAGTGGTGAACCCGGCGGTTAAGAAGTTCCTGGAAGAAAAATAGTGCGCTGTGTATTTTTCGGCTTTGGCCGTCGCTCCTCATGTATTGAAGCAGCACCCCACGTCTAGTCCAGAACCTTGTAGGCTGGGGCGCGCTTCATTGCCTAACTCACCCGGGGTTCGATATATTATTTCGAAGGAGAGCGGATCTCGGGTGTTTAGTTGAATCTTCGACAATTCATTTGGTACTTTGCGTTGCCCACTTTGGCTTTTGCCACAAGTTTTGTTAGCTTGTTTTACAGGGACCTTAAGCCAGAAGACCACCTTCTTTTTTGGATGGTTACCATCCTTTGGGTCGTTCAAAAGGCAAAGCGGAACCCGCTTCCACCGAACGTTTTCTGCTTTTATTTGGATTTGCTGTTCTCGGAGTGATTTACTTGCTCGAAAAAGGAGCAATGTATATGACAGCACGGGCAGGAACTGTAACTATGTTGGCCGCCATCGGATCTTGTCCTATCCCTCGCCGCCCAAAGCTGAGCCCTCAAGCTGACAAACATTAAGCGGACCGATGCATCAACCACGAGCTGACTCCCACGATCCAAATTTGGCCGAAAGAAAATGAGGCGAGGCGTTGAGGCTCATGAGCTTATCCTCGACGCTTTGGTCGCAAGCTCCCGCCGGATCGAGGCATCTAGGGCAAGCCGAATGATTTCGCTTCGGTCTTATTCAACAGCGCACACAAGTCCTGCGCTTCCTTCGCCGACAGCCGGTCCATCCACGTACTAAACCGATCGTCTTGATCGATCACCCGAAAGCCCCCACTCACCCCGAACGCCACATAAAACCTCATCTGCTTCAGGGTTCGAGCCGGAGGTTTTGAAGAAAACGCCACCTTACTATTATAACATTTTTGTTACAATCGTGTATCATGGATTTATCCATGAGGGAACTACCGAGCGCCGAGGATTTGAAGGCGGGCCGTAAACGGCTGCGCCTGACGCAAGAGGAGGTCGCCCAGCACCTGGGCATCTCACGTGTGCGTTGGACTCGGTATGAGTACGGCCACAGCCGCATCCCGCGAGATTTGGTGGCCAAGTTCCACGCTCTGGTCGAAGGCGGACTCGACAGCGGAGGCTCCCAACTGTTTGGGACCCTTGCTCCCATCCCCGTCATGGGCCGCGCGGCGGCCGGTGCGGGCGAAACCAACGTCGACTCGGACCTGGAACCCATCTATGTCCCCGCAAAGCTCGCCACGATGGGCGGCATCGGCTTCGTCATCGACGGCGAATCGATGATGCCCGCGCTCCAACCCGGCGATGTCGCCGTCTTTAAGCCCGAGAGCACACCCCGACGAGGCTATTCCTATCTCATCAAAACCGCCGGCGACGAGTTTCGGTGTAAGAACCTGGAATGGAAGGACGACCGATGGACTCTCGTCTCCCTAAATCCCTCTTTCCTAGACGAGAATCTTGCGGATGGGCAGATCGTCGGTCTACTCGTCGGCTGATACCGAAGCATGGGTTCATACGAAATGCTCGAAGCCGATCCCAATGGATTGCGACTCACCTCACGATAAGCATCTTATCTCGGAAATATCCGTACTCCGGGAACGATTTCCGCGTCATGTTAGTAGGGCGAAATGGCGATGGTGTCTTTATTCTTGGCGTTTGGATTGATGGGCGGAACTCCGCAATTGGCGGAACCTGGCATGTCTGCACCTCTCTTTGTCCGGGCGGCACAAGGCGTGCTTGAAGCCAAAGTCGTGATTCTCGACGAATTGAAACCCGTGCCCGTCGCGTACACCGATTTCGATCTCATCGGACCCGATCCAAGCAACGTTCAGTCGATCCGAACCACCGCCGACGGCAAACTCAATCTTCGCCTCGAACCTGGCCTCTACGCGATTGCCTCGCACGAGCCGGTGCCATTCAAGGGTCGAACCTACTCCTGGTCCACATCCTTCGAGATCGAAGAGAACCGAACCACTGCTCTCACGCTCACCCACAGCGACGCCACCATCGAGCATTCCAAGCTCCCCAGCCTGCCATCGGAAAGCGCCGAAACCCGGATCTATCACAAGTATCAGTACTCGGTCGTCACCGTCGAGTGCGACTCCGGCCGGGGTTCTGCCTTCGTCATCGACCCGGAACGCGGGCTGCTTATGACCAGCTTCGGCGTGGCAGGCAACAGCAAGTTCCTCAGCGTCCGCTTCGCAAGGCAGCAGCACTTCGAGGCTCGGTTCGTAGCTGGCGATCCCGCCAAGGACATCGCAATCATTCGCGTCAATCCCGAGCACCTGCGAAGCATCACAGCCATTCCGCTTAAGTCCAGCCGACGAGTCGGCATGGAAGGCGAGCACGTGGTCGCGATGGGGAGCCCGCTCTTCCAACCCACCACCATCACCGAAGGCATTCTCTCCAAGGTCGACGACGACACCATCATCTCGGACGTCAACCTGAGCCAAGGCATGGCGGGCGGCCCGATCCTAAACCTCCAGGGCGAAGCCATCGGGATTGCAACGTACGGGAAGGCGCTCATGCCCGGCGACGCGGGAGCGACCGGCATCGTGAACATGACCCAAGCCCTGGCCCTCACCAAGAACCTCGGACGCCTTTCGAACGACACGCTCCCGCCGGCGACGAACCTGCCGGACAACTCGCACGTCCTCATCCCGCCCAGCATGCTCGAGCAAGTCGCCCAGTCCATCAAGGGTCCTGAGTTCTATTTCAAAGCGCCGAAGAACTTCCGAACTTATCTCAAGACGCCGTTCGACGCCTACCGAAACGTCACGCGCCATAAGGACTTCCTGCGAGACCGGATTGCCCGGCGTTATAAGGGTCAGGTTCCCGCGGATCAGAACCTCGAAATGGGACCCCTCTTCTTCTGGAACAAATACGTCGGGAGCCAGTTCGAGCCAGTCGTTTCCATCGAAGCCGTTCCGTGGCCGCAAGAAACCAAGGGCAGTTTTCTCACCCGTGTCGCGGCCGTGGTTGCGGGCCAGCATCGTCGCGAACAGCGAGAACTGCGGGACGACTTCGCAAAGATGGCGCTCTATCGAAACGGCGTGGAGGTTCAACCCATCCTTCGCAAGCGAATTCGCGATACCGAGATTTACGATACGGTCGATGTGGTCATGCGCGATACCGCCCTATCCGGTCTGTACACCTACAGTCCGGATGCATTTACTCCGGGCTCCAAGCTGGAGCTGCGCATCTGGAAGAATGCGGATGAGCGTCCAACCGTCATCCGGATTCCCGAGAAAGAGCAAGATCGAATTTGGAATCAATTTCGTGACTGGTCGCGCCTCGGCGGCTAGTCTCGGATATAGTTGAAGGGATGATCTCTCCCAGCCCCAATGCCTTGGCCGAAGCGCGTCAATTGGCCAAATGGGAATCTTGGAAGAACGGAACACCGGCGGGCTACTACCGCCTCCCGATGACCGACGAGGCGACGCAGTTTTACAAAGACAAAGGATTCTTGATCATCGAAGACGCCTTTTCTCCGACCGAAATCCAGGCCCTTCGCGACGAAGCCACCGCGATTTGCCGAGGCGATCGCGGCAAACTCGGCGGCATGCCCGAGCTTCGCGGTAACGAGACGGACGAGGAAATCCTTCGGCAAGTGCTGTGCATTCACTTCCCGCACAAGATCAGCGAGCTGATGTTCGACACGGTCAAGGCTGATCCATTTGTAGAAGTTTTAACCAATATTATTGGACCAAACGTGAAGTGCATGCAGAGCATGCTCTTCATCAAGGCGGCCGGAAAACCCGGCCAGGCGTGGCACCAAGACGAGGTTTACATCCCAACGCGCGACCGCAGCCTCACCGGTGGATGGATCGCGATGGACGACGCTACAGTCGAGAACGGCTGCCTGTGGGTCATCCCCGGATCTCAGCGCACCGGCACGATGTACTTTCAGGAATGGCATGGCGATCCTCGCTTCGATTGCGCGATGGAAGCCCAAGGATTTCCGTGGTCGAACGACGATGCGGTTCCGGTCGAGGTGAAAGCCGGTTCGATCGTTTTCTTCAACGGCTACCTCCTCCATCGGTCGCTCCCCAACTACGCAGATGGGGGATACCGCCGGAGTTATGTGAACCACTACATGAGCGCCGAATCCCTGCTCCCGTGGCATTGGGGCGGCGCGATGGACGGCCCGGTTTCTCAGCTCGATAGCCGCGATATCATCATGATTGCAGGCGAAGACCCGTACAAATTCCGCGGATACGAGGATAAGCACGGCGCGCACGTTCGGCCATCCGGCGAGGGTGGCTGCGGCAGCTACGAGTACAACAAGAAGGCAGAGTAAGTAATCGACTCGAGACCGCTCCCTCACCAATGGAGTCAATTGGGGCTAATCTTGGCTCGATTCGAACTTACGTAATTGGTGAGGGTTAGAACCAGAAGCCTCACCAATTGCGGCGACAAAAGCTGTAGTCCACATGGGGCAAAGTAATGCCTCCATTGGATGAGGCAGCGGCGGGCCCTCACATTCCTCTCGAAAAGGAATCTATATTACGTAATAGCTTTTGCAGCAAGTCGTCAAACTACTATTAAGCATTTAGTGAGGATTTAATGATCGCACTTCTGTTCGCGCAACAACTCATCAAGACGTCGTTTGAAGGTGGAACTGCCCAAGAATTGGCTCGCTTCTACTTGGTTCAAGCCAACCGAAGTGTTGTATGTTCGGATGGAGTCTTCAAAGCCTACGGTCCCTGCCGATTTTCGGTCGGGACCGAGTCCGGACTGATGTCGCCTCGAAGCGAACTTTTCGAAATCTCTCACAACAACATCATCGTGCGCGAGTCGGCCGTGGCTCCGGCTGGAACCACTCCGAGGCTGCTATCGAACGTCGACAGCATCAAGACAACTGTTTATCCATTATTTCTGGTTGGAATTGGGTCGCACAGTATTGCTACGGATAACCCAGTGCGCCCGGTGAATCCGGCTCCGCTCAGCATTACGCATCCGATTCCGACGGCTCGAACTTTCATGGCCAAAGGATCTGGAAGAATCGAAGATTTGGCGAATTCTGGATTCTCAAAGCCCATTACCTATCCGCTATTCTTTGGTCAATTTGGAATTGCTTGTTCGGCCGTGCAGTGCAGTGAGAAGGATTTGCTCGCGGCAATTGCCCAAGTTGTTGACTGCAAGCTTGAAGAGAAGGATGGAGTCTACAACTTTGATCCAAATATTGAAAGAGTAAGACAAAGATATTTGAACACCCTCAATTTGTTTGGAGATCAATCAAATTCGGTGGCGGGCATTCATCAAAGATTTAACTACCGTGCATTCGAGCTAGCATCCGCTGACATCATCCGCGGCACATTGACGGAACGTAAGTTTTCTCCGCCGGACTTCAAGATTTCGGATCCCGACCTTAGACGACTAGGCAAGGAGCTGGTTGATACCGTCCTAAAGAATTACCTAGTGGACCCAAATCCCAAGGTTCGGGAACTTGTCGACCAGGTGGACGATAGCGTCCCCATGGGGCTTAGCTATTCGTACGGATTCGGGTGCAACGCGACGTTACACCTCAAGAATGGAAGCACTCTGCTGATCTAGGACTCCCAGCCTAATCCTCATCGAGGGCGAATAACGGATCCGGCAACCGCGCTTGCGCCATATCTCTCTGGCAAGAGAGATCGGTGAGCCGCATCGCTCAAACAATTCCAGTTACTGCGCGGCGAACCGAGAGAGTCGAACCTTCCAATTACTACCCAGTAACCCAGAGAATTGCCCTAATCCTCATCCAACGACGAATCCACAATTCGATTCGGCAGCCGATACCCCGGCTTCCAAGTCTTAAGCCCCGGCTTAAACTCGATAACCTCGTACTGGCGATCGACCTTGTGCAAGCCAAAGATCGTGCCTCCCAGCGACGCCGCCCCAACCAGAGAGGCATCGGGCACCAGCGGCTCCAGCTTATTGCGCTTCAAATTCCACCGGTAGGTTTGGTTGCCAAGTTCGTTGTGCCCGTCGATCAGCACCTCGTCCATGCTCAGCGGAACGCAGTTATCGGCAAAATCCTCGTAGGTAAACGTCTTCTCTTTCCCGCTCGCCACATCCAGCAGCAGATACTTTGGCTGGCCGGAGCTCGCACCAAACGGTGATCCTGCCTCGGCCTCTTGAATCTGGACCGCCGCCGTCTTGCCGTCGGGAGAAACCGTCAGGTCGTCCAAGTCTCGACGAGTGGTTGAGACCGCCCGGAATCCCTTGTCGCGGTTCCACTGCCATACCTTCCCTTCTTGCGGGTCGTTCTCGCTTTTCGGCTTGTCCTCCTCGACGAAGAAATACGACTCTGCGGCATCGCTCCACACCACGTAGGAGATGCTGTACGCCTTGTGGACGAACTTCGACCCGCCCACCGAAAGGGTTAAGGTATCGACATCGGTTTGCTGGTCCAGCTTAAAGTCCTCGACTTTCAGCGACTTTTGCTTCTCGGTCTGAACCGTCATGACCTGCTCGCCATTCACCGAGACGTGGGTTCCGTCGGTCGAGATGACCGGATACACCGTCATTCCCCCTTGGGATGGTCGGGCAAGTGAAGCTGAAGGTGTGTCGTCGTCGTCCTTGGGTCCAAGTGACGAGACGAAAAAGCCGCCCACGATGGCGGCAAAAAAGACCACTGCGGCAATCGGTAATACAATGTTCCTCACGAGTCGCTCCTGCTTGCATACACTTTAGCATGGCTTTGCACGCAATTACTAAAAGTATATGTTTTTTGGCTCGAAGTGTAACGTACCTTTAAATCAAAGTTGGCGAAATCATGCAAACATATTTGCAGGTTTTGCCTGCTCTCCACGAACACACTTATTTCTACTTTTGCGTGGCACGATTTTCCGGAATGATATGTATAATTTCTTCTGTAATGGCAAATCTATTAGCTATTCGAAACTTAATTTGTGGGACCCTGTTCATTTCGAGCGCAGCCGCTGTGGCACAAAGTTCGCCCTGGGTTAAGGTTACAGATAATCCAACGGGAACTGTAGTCAACTACACAGCATCGTTGCACGCCGGACCTTTTACACCCAACACTCAGGTAACTCACCCGTTCCCAGAGTCCGTTCGTGTCTGGGAAACCCTCAATGATGACAACACCCTCACGGCTCCGTGGACTGCGGTTTTTTCGCAGATTATCGACCCGGCATCGAGCTTCTCCTATTCGGTAACCGGTTGGACGGATTCGTTGGGGATGGTGACTTGGACTGCACCATTCGAAACAACGCTGACGAGTAAGGGTGGAAGCCCCGCCGTGCAAAAGTGGCACTACACTCCGACCGATAAGTATCAGGAAAGAAAACAAGAGTACGATGTAGCCTCCGATAACATGGGAGGAGGTAACTAGTTGTCAGCCATGATCCCTGCCCTTATCTTCGCCTTCGCGAATCATCGAGCCGGGATCATGGCTCAACAGCCAACCAGCGTTCCAGACGCAGTTATCTTACTTGGTGGTCAGGACAAGGTTGATGTAACAGGAGTCTTTAAGGCAGTAAACAAGATTATTGCGCCACATCGCTTTGAGCAGTTTGAAAATGACTTACTGGCCTTTAGGGCGGCACAAGGAACATGTTACTTTGTGCAAAAAACCTTTCCGCCATATGCAAAACTTCGATTCCGTAAGCATGCATTGGGACTTTACTTAAAGTACGGATTGGGGCAACCATTCCCGTACTCTGAATTAGCGCCGCAGGAATTCAAACCATTCGCGGATGCTATTTGGAGGCATCGGCCAGATGTCGTCCCAAACGAACAAACGAAAATTTCATTCCAATTGTTGCTTAGGTCAACAGGATTTGCGTCGGGTCGGCCGCAGTCAATCGAATTCGGACCGGGTGTTCAGTTTACGGACCTGACCTTCAACACGTTAAAGCAAAGTCCAGCCGACGTATTAACGTCTAGGGACCAAATAATCAAGCGGCGTGCTGAACTAAGCGAACCTGACCAGGGAATGCTGTTCCGACCCCTAGTTGACATGCCTACATCGGTTGAGCTTTCCATGTCGAAAGATGCGATTGAGCGGTTTAGGGAGTATTACGATTCGCAAGTTGGGTCAATCGACCAAAAGGTAGATGATGCAATGACTGATCCTACTTGGCGTGGCACGAAAGCTCGCAGAAAATCGAGGTCAATGAGGGACCTCAAAACCGATTCTCCAGTTGATTTTCAAACCTTTCTTACTCTAAGCCAAGATCTTGCGAAGGAAGCTGGGACTCCGTTAAGCCCAGATGAAGTCGCTTCTCTGCAGGAATCAAACCTGACCAGTCAGTACGAGTTAAACATTGTCCTATTTGCTGGCACGAAACGATTGACTATGGTCCTGCCAATGTAACAAACGTGCCAATCCGGCAGTCAGATTGATCTCTGGTACCCTTAAGGTTCCGATGATCGACCGTTATTGCACCCCCGCCATGGACAAAATTTGGTCCCGACAAGACAAGTACGAGCGGTGGAAGGAAGTCGAAATCGCGATTTGCGAAGGTTGGGCCGAGGCCGGCGTGGTGCCTGCAAACGACCTTACGGAGATTCAATCCAAGTCGGCTTTCACCCTGGAGCGATGCGACGAGCTTGAGCTCGAAACGCGCCACGATCTCGTCGCTTTTGTCCGATGTCTGGAAGAAAACGTCGGTCCCGCTGGGCGATGGATTCACTACGGCGTCACCAGCTATGACGTTATCGACACCGCCCTCGGCATGATGCTTCGCGATTCGTGCGATGTGCTTTTGGAGTCGGCGGGCAAACTCCGTAGCACGCTAGACGCTTTGGCCGAGAAGCACATCTCGACTCCGGAGATTGGGCGCACTCACGGCATCCACGCGGAGCCGATCACCTTCGGATTCAAAGTCTCGAACTGGATGGCCGAGCTTGATCGGAACATCGGCCGATTGCGAACTTGCCGCGAAGAGTTGCGGTACGGAAAGATCTCTGGCGCGGTGGGCATCCACGCCGTCGTCGATCCGCCGATGGAAGCCAGTGTCTTGTCGAAGCTCGACCTCTTGCCTGAGCCAGCGTCGACTCAGATCATAAACCGCGACAAGCACGCCAACCTCCTGAACGTTTTGGCGCTGATGGGCGCTGGGCTGGAGCGAATTGCGACTGAACTTCGCAACCTTCAGCGAACGGAGATTCTGGAAGTCCAAGAAGCATTTGCCGCGGGCCAGACTGGTTCGAGCGCGATGCCCCACAAGCGAAACCCCTGGAACAGTGAGACCGTTTGCGGCCTCGCCCGGCTGCTTCGCGGCAACGCCCACGCGATGCTGGAGAGCGTGGCCACCTGGCACGAGCGGGACCTCACCAACTCTTCGCTCGAGCGCATCATCTTCCCCGATTCGTGCCACCTCGCCGACTTTATGCTGAACCGGATGAACCGAATCCTGAGCGGCCTCGTCGTTTTCCCCGAGACGATGTCTTCGAACCTGCGCAAGATGGGTGATCTCGTGTTTAGCGAGCACTTGATGGTGGCGCTGGTCGGCAAAGGTTTGTCCCGTGCGGCGGCGTACAAAGTCGCTCAGCGCAATGCGGCCAAGGCGTGGGAAGGGCACGACTTCAAGCAGTCGGTGATCGACGACGAGGATGTGAAGGCGAACCTATCTTCGGAAGAAGTCGAACACATCTTCTCGCTGGAGCATCACCTGCGATACGCGGAATAC
>CAMFIS010000063.1 GCA_945952345.1 uncultured Fimbriimonas sp. | reverse complement strand
GATCGACAGCCAGATTCGGCAACAGCGCCCAATGGATGCGGTAGAAGTTCCACATCGAGTGGCTTTGCTCCAGCGACGCCAAAACGTGCAGGCGCGCCACATGGTTTGGCGTATCCACGCCCGGCACGCCGTGAAGCATGAAGATGGGGAAGGATGTGACGACCCACGCCACCAAGAACCACAGCCAAAACTTCTTTCGATCCATTAGGGCTTTTTGCGACAGCAAAACATTGCTTCAACTTCGTCCAGGCTGAGGGGTCTCCTACCCCAGTAGCCTGCGGTGCCGCCATACACGGCGTCGACGACGAATCCTGCCTGCTCTAACAAATGCACCACTTCGGGGGCAATAAAAAGTCTCTCGTAAATCTGAATCTGCTTGGTTCCCGACGGCAGCGACCATTCATCCATGTAGTTGCTCACCATTGTTGCTGGGTTAAACCGCCCATCGGCAATGAACTCATCCTTCATTTGGCGGATCACCGAATAGCCGTTGAGACAAGTTACGACCAGCGGTGCGTTTGGTTTCAAGTGCTTGGCGATTCCGCGATAGACGCTGAGGTCGTGCTCAACCGGATTCTCGCCTTTCTCGATGAGGCCGAGCGATCCCTCGCAAAGGCAGATCGCGCCATCGTAAATCTTGTCGAGGGCAAAGTTCCTGGCGTCGGCGTTCACCCATTCGATGTCTAGCTCCCCCTCTATTCCCTTTGGGGAGAGGGGGTCGGGGGGTGAGGGCGCCTTTGCATTCTCACGGGCAACCTCCAACATCTTCTCGGACAAGTCCAAGCCCGTCATCTTGTAGCCGCGCTTGGCAAGCTCGATGCTGTGCCGACCGGTGCCGCACCCAATATCGAGAATCGAGGCTCCGGGCTTGAGGGGATACAAGGAGAGGAGGAAATCCACCTCGGCAACAGTGTTCTTGGTGAACGGATTCTCTTCGTACGTAGCGGCTTCGCTGTCGAAGAACTCCTTCCACTGAGAACTCATAAGCTATAGGGTACCGAATAACAAAATGCGCCGGACAGATTGTCCGGCGCATATCGGTGCCGAGGAGGGCGTTTACTTCTTGATGCGTCGGCGTCGAACCATTCCAGCAATGCCGAGGCCGAGGACAGCCATCGATGCCGGTTCCGGAACGACGTGCAGCTGATCCTGGCCGCCAGCGCCGGTTGCCTTGAAGAGCTCGACCGTGGCCGTTGGATTGCTGTTCTTGCCTGCAGTGAAGTACTGCGAAGCATAGTTCTGGGTCGCCGAGTTGATTCCGCTAACGAGCTGGAACGCGCCGGTGCTGCCGGTGAAGGAAGCGCCGTTGTCGTAGATGGCATCCCAAATCGCAAGCTGAAGACCAGCTTGCTGGTCTGCCGTGGTCGCAGCCGAGAAGTTCGTCGCCAGAATCTTGGCCGCCAAAGCGATGCCCGTGTTCTGAGTCATGTCAACATTGCCAACCGTGTACGGGTTGCTGTTGCTGTTCAGAGCCGAGGTGAGATCGGCACAGTACGTGACGATCGTTCCGGAGCCGGTGCTGAAGGTGAGTGCGCCCATGTTAACCGTCGAGTTCGACGTATTGAGCTTGACCGTTCCCGAGTCGGCAGGGTTGAGCTGCATTCCCGTGAACTTCAGAGATTGCGCATTTGCAACCGAAGCGACCGTGAGGAAGCCGATTGCCAAGGCAACGGATGTTGTTCGTTTCATTTGGATTTCTCGCAAGGCTCAATTTCGCAAGTTGAGCCCAAAGGCGTTGCGAGCAAAAGCTGTGCCTTTGAGTACCAAAGTTCCTCTAGCCGAGGCTCTTAATCAAATCCCCGTATTTCTCTTTGACCTGTTTGCGCTTAACCTTCAGCGTTGGAGTCAAGAGTCCATTGTCGATCGTGAAGGGTTCGTCGATCATCGCCCACTTCTTCACCATCTCAAAATTTGCCAGCCGTTTGTTGGTTTTGTCGATCTCACGCTTGAGGAGATCGCGAACTTCGGGCGTATCGCCCATGACCGTATTTTCGGCCAGTCCTAACTCGGATCGAATCGCTTCACCATTTGGCAAGATCAGCGCCACGCAGTAGTCCATCCCGTCGCCGAAAACAACCGCCTCGGAGATGAACTTAGATTCGCGAATCAGATTCTCGATGGGCTGAGGCGCCACGTTCTTACCGTTGCCCAAAACCAAGATGTCCTTCTTGCGGTCCGTGATTTTGAGGGACTTACCTTCCATCTCGCCGATGTCGCCCGTGTGGAACCATCCATCCTTATCGATCGCTTTCGCCGTCTCTTCCGGAAGGTTGTAATAGCCCAGCATCACTGTCGGACCTTTGAACAGAATCTCTCCATCCTCCGCGATTTTTAGCTCGACACCGATAGGCTCCCCCACCGTCCAATACTTGTTTCGCTTGGGATGATTGACGCAGGAGCCCCCCGTAGTTTCGGTGAGACCATAGCCCTGCAAGATATTGAGGCCAAGCGCCATGTAGAACTCGGCCACATGCTTTGGCAATGCCGCACCGCCCGAAACCACCATGTTCAGCCGACCCCCGAGGCGTTGCCGTATCTTTGCGCCAACCGCATTGTCGAGCAGCTTGTGCAACGGGGCAAATCCACCCTGAGCCTTCTTGACCCCTTGGGTGATGTAGAGGTTGAACAGCTTTTGCCTTAGCGGCTTTTCCTTTTTCATCGCGTCGGTTACGCGGTCCATAAACGATTCGAGGAAACGCGGAACAGCGACCATGACGGTCGGCCGGATGACCTTGAAGTCCGAGGCCATGGACGCCAAGTTCTTGTTCATTCCCAGGCAACTGCCGGCGTAAAAGCAAAGGCACGATGCGATCTGCTCGAAGACATGGCTGAGCGGCAGGAAACTGAAAAAGACGTCCGATGAGGTTATTCCCAGATAAGGAACCGCGTGCTCGCAAACGGTCAGAAAGGCATCGTGCGTGAGCATCGCGCCCTTCGGTTGACCAGTCGTGCCACTGGTATAGATGAACAGAGCGATGTCATTGGAGGCAATGGAGTCGATACCTCGATTCCATTCGTCCTCGTTCATCACACCGTGGTGCTCCATGCGCAGTTGTTCGACTCGAATGCCTTCCAGAGGGGCAAGCTTTTTGGCATAATCGTCGGACCCACAGAGGGCGACCTTGGCTTGCGCATCGTTGGCAATATATTGGGCTTGCTCGGCGGGGAGCGTTGGGTAGATCGGGACGCTGATGACGCCCAGCGATTGGCCCGCGTAGTGGGCGTACAACCACTCCGCGCAGTTGTCGCTGAGGATCACCATTCGGTCGCCTTTTTGGAGCCCAAGCGATTTAAGGAATGCTGCGAAGCTGTGGACCGTCGACCAGAACTCCTGGTAGGTCATTGTGCGGAATTCCTTTCCTTCCGGAACCATCAACGCCGGATTGTTTGGCGACTTCTTCGCAACCTCGCGAATCATTCCGGCAAGCGACTGTGCTCTCATTACTCTTTCTTGAAGTTATGCGTTCCTTCTAAGAATGCTATTGTAGTCGCTAGGCCCTTCAGTGTCGAGTGATCCGCCGATAGATTGAGCGTGATTTTCTGCATGTACGCTTCATGCAGGTCGGCATCAGGGACGTATTTCAGGTTTGGATTCGGCCCCGCCGCCCCACCATCGGATTTCACGTCGATCTTATCTGGATTCAGCGTTAATTGGTTGCCTTTGTAGCTCCACTTGCCCGTAATGTCGACCTGCTGCTGCTCGCCTTCCAAGTGCATAAGGTAGATATTCTTGTTCAGACGAACCGACAAATATCCCCGCAAGCTGTGCTGCCGCCGGTCAGTGGCACTGTCGGGACCTTGCTTAACTTTCTCAACATCGAATTGGCCCACCCATTGCCCTAGGAACGGCACCTGCTTCTGGTCGCCACAGCCGATCAGGGCGATGCTGAAGGTAATGGCGAGGGCGAGGGGAGATTTTCTCACGAGACTCGAACCTCGTCAGGAAACGTTCGGTAAAGGGCCGATCGAAAGTTCTTTACTCGGCGGAACACGTCGCCGTGGAGCGCCTCGGTGTCGCCGCTTCGGCTAGCCGCTTGCAGAAACGTGCGGTCGAGGGATTCAAGATCTTTGGTGAGGATGCGAACGTGGAATTCGCCGAGGCCGTCGGGTCCGAATCCGAGCTTGCGTCGCTCGAGCGAAAAGGATTCGACCAGACCCTGGCCCTGGAAACGGCCGAGGTAGGCGTGAATAGCGTTGGCGAATTCGAGATCTTCACGGCTGTCGACGAGGTCGACCCAAATTGCGTAGACGTTCACGTTTCCAGTGTACTTGTCAAAGGCTCAACATTCGAGCCAAGATATCCTTCCGGTACGCACAAACCGCCCCGTAACGTAGCATCGAGAAGTTGGCGTGGTCCACGGAGCTCATCCCGCAGACCTTGATTCCAAGCGGGGCCATGATCTTCGTCAGCTCGGTTCCATCGTAATCCTCGCCCTCGAAGTAATGATCCAAGAAACAGAGGTCGATCTTCGTCAAATCGACCGGACTTTCGGACGTCGCCGTCAGCGGTGTGAGGCCAAACAACTCAGAACCTTGAACAAAATCCACACCGGCAAACGCGACAACCTGGTGACCATTCCGCGTGAGATAAGCCACAAGTCGATTGGCAAACGAAATCTTGTCCTCGATCACGAGGACGGTTTGGGGCTTGTCGAGATTGAGGGCGTCCACTAGCGTTTCTTTTTCTTTTTCACACGCTTGGTAGGCTCCAGCGAAGTCGCCGACGAAAGATCCTCGGCATCGTCGGTTGTGAGGTCCGGCTTGCCCTGAATAACGATCGCGTGGGGAACGGGACGCGAGGGATGATCTTTGTTTGCGTGGCCCGAGGCCTTAATCTTGCCGTTAAAGACCAACGAGGTAGAGAATCCAGAATCGATCAGCACCGCCTCGTAAACTCCTGCCTCGGCTGCTGCCTTGGCCAGCTTCTCTGAGGACACCGAATCCGTGGCCGTGCCCGCCACAAACTGCCCGTCCTGAGTGACGCCGATAAAAGCTCGGCGGCGGGGGTCTTGAATGTCCTTGGCGCCAAACATACTTTGCAAATCTTTCTCGCGAGCGATGCCGCCGTGCACTAGCCAAACTCCACCCATGAACGAGTCGGTGTAGCCTTTCATAAAGTACTCGTACTGCTCCGGCTTGTTCATCTGCGAGGGCACGTATGGTAGGAGCGCAAATTCGGAGCCGCTCCAAATAACGAGCGGTCGATTATTGATCTTCACCCAGCGCTCTGGCGCTGTGTCGGGAATAACCTGGGGCATGTCTGCGGTTTTCAGCGGGCCAACCATGGCGTTATCCAACGAGTCGACTGCCGCCATCGCGAAGAATCCGCCATTGATGCCAGCCGCGGCATTCGCGTCTCTTACAAAATTCATCACGGGCTGACGGCCATTTTTCGCCAGGACGGTCGTAGGGTGTCCGCCGAAGACCATGCGGAGTGGGATGCCATCGAACTTACCGGTCACATAGCGGACGGGTGCATCTGGCTTCCATGCCACGCGGAAGACTTCGCTCGGCGCACCAGTTCTCGCTTTCTCGCAATCTTCGAATGCGGTCTTATATTTGGTGTGAACGTAACGGCCAACGGCAAAAATGTTTGGTGACTCTTCGGCGGGGGTGTTGACGATCGTGACCGCCATCTTGTATCCCGCCTCCTGGGCCAGAATCTGCGTTTGCTCATCGTTGCTCCCGTTCGGATAGGCCAGATACGCAATCTTCAGATCTAGATTCTTTTCCAAGACGTCCTTGGAAATGGTGAGCTCATCTCGCTGAGTCGCCGGGTCTCGATCCTTCAGGTCCTCAAAGTGATTGATCGTATGTCCGCCGACGGTAAACAGGGGATCTTTCACGAGTTCCTTGAGCGTTTCCCAGGACATCTTCGCTCGACCCGTGGTCTGCCCAACAAACGCGGTATGCACGAACACACACGCTGGATATTTCTTCTCTTTGAGAAGGGGCCACGCCATGTCGTAGAAGCTCTGGTAGTTGTCGTCGAACGTCAATACGACAGACTTCTCGGGAATTGCCTTTCCGCTCGACAAGTGCTCGTATAGCTGGTCCATTGAGATTGGCGTGAGACCTTCTTCCTCGATCGCATCGAGAATCTCTTTGAACTCATCAACCGTGCAGTCAAACCATTCGGTGCCCTTACCACGCTTGAGAATAAGGTCGTGGAACATCAGGACCGGCACCCGACGGTTTTGGGCTTCGAAGCAGATGTCGATCGACTTTGGAATCTCCCCGTGGCCCGCTGGCTTTTCGGCTGGCGCGTTGTTTGCTGAGTTCGTTTCCTCTTCGCCGCCATTATTCGCCGAAGCTGAGCCGCGATGACAGCCAGCCAAAAGAGCCGTTGCCATTAGGCATGCGCACAACAGGGAAAGAAACCGCATCGATTTTCTCCATAACATTCTAGCTTCTCGCCGAGGTTCCGACTGGTACGCTTCGACGCATGTTCGTCACTTTCGAGGGGCCCGAAGGCGCAGGTAAGAGCACCGCACTTCGATCCATCGCCGAAAGACTCACGAACACTGGACACTCTGTCCTTACGACGCGTGAACCTGGTGGCGGTGCGCTGGGCAAGAGAATCCGGCAAATGCTTCTCGACGAAGGGTCCGTTTCACCGGAAACCGAGGTTTTGCTTTTCCTCGCCGATCGAGCCAATCACGTCGAGTCGATCATCGAACCGGCGCTCCATGAAAACAAAATCGTTTTGTGCGATCGACATGCGGACTCGACCGTGGTTTACCAAGGCTACGGGCGCGGTTTGGATTTAGAATTCTTGCGCAATGCCAACCGTTTTGCAACGAAAGGCCTCGTTCCTAACCTAACATTCCTCTTCGATCTCGAACCCGAGATTGGCTTGGAGAGACTCAAGAATCCCGATGGTTCTCGTGACGTCAACCGTCTCGATCGAGAGCCGCTGGAGTTTCACCGAAAGGTACGGGCTGGATTCTTGACTCTCGCCGACGAGGAACCCAATCGATTTGTCATCCTAGACGCAACAAAGGCGCCGTCAGCTCTCGCCGACGACGCCTATGCCGAAATCGTTCGCCGCTTAGGCAGCTAGCTTGGCGACCTTCTTTCGAATATCGTTGGGAACAATCGCCTCGGGCTTCAGCAACAGACAAAGCTCGTCGTCCTTTTTTCCAATTCCATAGGCAAGGTCTGGTTCAATGCAAGCCATAACGTCACCAGCTTCATCCCAGTCGTCCTCCTTAAATTCGACGATCTTGTCCACCGACTCGACCTGAATTGCGTATCGACCCAAGTCCGTCGCAATCACCAAAAAGTGATGCGGCTCGTCCGTGGAACTGAGTTCAAATCGCGCAGCGGCGTCAATGACACTTACGGTCGTTCCTTGATAAGCAAACATTCCAACGAGCGTCTTTGGTGCACGCGGGATTTTTGTCAACGTTGAAATAGGAAGAATCCGCTCGACCGCCTGAATAGGCACGCCGAACTTCTCATTTCCAAGCCGAAAAACAACAAATTTTCCTTCCATCTCCATGTCCTTCTGTGCCTTTTCCACCTATATAAAAGAGGCATACTGCTAAAAACACCAGATGAAACTGGATTCCCGAGGACTCATGTTGCTATTTTCCGCTACGGTATTGGCGATGGTTGGTTGCAAACAAAAGACCAGCCTCCAGCTATTCAGTTCCAGTTTCGCAAGCGCCAAGGCCATCAAATCAAAGTATGTGATGCACATCAAAGGCCGACCGGACACAGAAGTTGAGTTTCTCTTTTCGAAGCCGTATCGATTCCTGGTGACGAGCAAAGATTTCTCCGTAGCGAGCAACGAGGAGCAGGGCCACTACGAGGTAGACCATGTTCACAAGGTTTACGACCTCTTGCCCTGGGATGGCCGAGGATATCCTGGAACCGGAAAAGCGGTGGAAACGGACTACTTGGACGCCGGCCCGGCAGCAGGAATGGACATTTCCAAACTCGACGCGGGATCGCCTTGGAAAGTTATCGACTCTAAGAATGGAAACCAGACCTGGGAGAAGAAAATCGAGGGAATGGAGGGACCGCAAATCTTTCGACTCACCCTTACTTCACAAGGAAAGCCAGTCCACTTTTCCGCACCCGGCGACCTTGAGTTCGACATCGTAAACTTTGAGTACCTCGGCGAACAGCCAATCGAAAAGTTTAAGTTTGCACCGCCAGATGGCTACGTATCGATTCGAGTTCCGTACGATTCGTTCCTCATCAATTACGGAATGAAGTTCGACACTTCGCATCTTAAATCTAATCCCGACGTTTCCCACCTCAAGCTTGAAGGCTACACATTATTCGCCATCGTGGACCCTTCGGAACCTTCATCGGCTGGAGCGGTGGCGTGGGCTTCCAAGTCTCATTCTGAGTACAAAACAATTTCCATCACAAAGGGAACCGCCGCCCACGGATTCTACGATCCGGACGGAAATGCGATCGCGCAGATAACCGGCATTACGCCAACCTTCGTTATGGTCGACAAGACCGGAACCGTTGTTGCACTCTGGGCCGGATGGGATTCGGCTAATCCGAGCGGTTTCGAAAAGGACGTTCTGGCGTCAATTCGGCCAAAGTAGCCTACCGATCCCTCGGCTGGTCTCGTTTATCGAGGTCGTCATTTCGACGGTGCGCGGTGTGTTTCTTGACCTTTTCCCGAAGCTCTCGAATCTTTGCCGCAGTGTCCCCGTTCTTAAGAAACTTTGCTCGTTGAGACCGATTCTTTTTACGGCTACGAACCATAGCTTCTCGAATCTCTCGATACATCTTTGTTCGCGCTTGGATACCCTTCACCAATCCGTACTTTTCTTCTTTGTAGCAATTGCTGACTCCGCGCAAAATGACGCGTTTCACGCGGGCCTTGCGCTTTCGGGCAGTATCGGTGATCGCGGCTTCGACTCCAAACCGAACTTCTCCAATGTACGGTATGGCTTCGAAGAGTTCGCGCTTCATGGCTCGCTGGCCACTGAGCCAAGGGGTAACCGCCATTGCCGCGTTGCTGCGAATCTTTCCTCCCCGAAAGACGCCGAAACACATATCGCATTCGTCGTTCAGCAAGGGTTGGGTAATGCTATCGATGTGCTCAGCTTTGAGCCCACCCAGATCTGCATCGATGAAGGCAACGATTTGAGCCGAAGTTGAGGCAACGCCGGCCGCCATCGCGCCGCCCTTGCCCACATTCTTCACAAGGTCGATGACCTTAACTCCACTAATCTTCTTGGCCGCCTCGGAAGTGTTATCGCTGCTGCCGTCATTCACGACGATGATCTCGGAGATATGTGAAGCACCCTTGGCCGCGCGCAGAACTGTGGCGATGCGCTCGGCCTCATTGAAAGCAGGAATGATAATGGCAATCTGCTTCATGGGAGGCACTTTAGTTTAACATTACGAGCGAGAACTCGGGTTCCGGTCCGGCTTTAGACTCTTGCCCTCGAGCCGGTCTCGTACCTTCAACTCTACCCGCCATGCCGTCGTATTCCACCAAACTCCAACCTTACCAACTACGTTTTGTGGCGGAAGGAGGATGCGATAATTTGTACGTTCACGAGTGGGCTTCCATCGCCGCTTATAGGGCTCATCGCCTCTCATAAAGTCAAAAACGGTGCATCCTTCCTCGATGGCTCGCTCGATCATGCGCGACACCAAGATGGTGCCGGGCGAGAGCGAAGAGGCCAAAGGATCCATTCCGGCTTGGTAGAAATAGCATGTTGTTCCGCTTCTCATTGCATAGACGGAACCCACGGTCTTCCCATCCGCAACGAGGGAATTCATTGTCAGCATTCCTAAACCAATCGCCTTTCGCATCCATTCACGTTGAAAGCTTTCGCCCCGTCCGAAGAATGCCCCGGGCAGGCCGCGCGACTTCCACCGCAAACGGTGAAGTTCGAAGAATCGATCGGCAAACGTGTCGATGTTCGTCGGATCGGCCCATTCGATAACTGCATTCTTCTCCCGCAAAGCTTTGCCGTTCAGACGTCGCACGTCGTAACGGAGGCTTTTACTGAGTCCGGCCACATAGGTATTGAAGTCGGCGGGTAAGTCGAGGAGAAGACACTTTGCCTGTTCGATGCGTCCCTCCTTTGGCCAAACATCGAGAACAGGATGGTCGCTCGGCTGCTGATGCAGGTCGATTAACTGCTTTCTGCCAATGTCTTGTACTACTTCCGAGATCGCTTGCAATACGTCTGATCGTGATTCGTGCACAAGTGGGGCAAGGTAGTCGCTGGGGCCGACTCCGGCGGGACGGATGGCTCGCCAGGGGCCCGGCGTGACCACCAATGGAAAGACTCCGACGAGGTCCGAGCCCTCGCGGACGACAATCGTCCTAAGTCGGCTTGTTGCGGCGTAGACCTGGCACCAAGTCTCGATCCAAGTTCGCGACTGAAACGGGGAGGCCCAGTGAGACGTCCTATGAAGGGCGTCCCAGTTTGCAGATTCCACGTCGAAAGCCTTGCCTTGAGCCAGGACTTCGACCGTGAGCATGTTCGAGAGTATATCGGAAGTAAACCGGGGTGCTTGGTTGCGTATAGAGGAATACTGAGAACTATGTGGAGTCCGCTCTTGATGCTTGCTGCCGCCCAGGGTCCGTCGATGATCCCCCGATTGGTGACCGAGCCATGGGTTCAACTAACGACGAGCCCGACCGAAATGGTGGTGGAATTCATCACCCATGACAATCCAAAAATTACGATCGAAGCCCCGGGCATGACCGTTCGCAAAGTTGAGAACATGGTGCTCAAAACGGACGACCTCCAGCTTCAAAAGTTTGCGATCGGCGGAATCAAGCCCGGCGGAACCTTTAGTTACTCCCTCGTGGAGGGAACGAACCGAATGAAGTACACCGCCCATGCTCCCAAGGGGCGAGGCAGCGCTTCGCGCATTACACTGTTTGGCGACTCGGGTTTGGGCACCGCACCTCAGAACGAAATTGCTGCCAAAGTAGAAGCTTATGATCCTGATGTGATCGTACACCTCGGCGATGTCGCGCTTCCTTTCGGGCAAGAACCTGCGTACCTCTCCAACCATTTTGCGGTCTATCACAACATTCTTTCCAAAACGCCCGTTGTCGCTGCGGCGGGAGAACACGACACGACCTACCGGGACTTCGTGGACACGCCAGCTGGCCTGTGTTATTACAAGTTCTTCAATTTGCCCAAGGTTCGGTATCCGTGGGCCCGCGATCTTGGCAACTACAGTTTCGGCTACGGCGACGCCTATTGGCTGATCCTCGACAGCAACACCTATAACAACTGGCGGGACCCTCGGGCCGTCGCGTTCGTGAAGGAAGAATTGGCCAAGGGCTCGAAGTATCCTTTCCGATTCGTGGCCTTTCACCACGCGCCTTGGCACTCCTCGAAGTTTGGCGAGAACGATACGTGGATGCGAGCCCTGGATCCCCTGTTCATTCAAGCCAAGGTTCAAGCCGTGTTCTCTGGCCATGTCCACAACTATCAGCGATCCAAACCAGTGGCAAATGGCCCTACGTACATCGTTTCTGCTGCGTCCGGTTCGGAACTCCAAGACCAGACCATAGCGGCCGATAAGACAAGTTGGAAGCCATATACCCAAGCCTTTGCCCCGGGCTTCTCGTTTACCGAACTCGAAATCGATAAGGGAAGCGCGACCCTAAGGCAGGTCGGCATTGACGGTGCGACAATCGACACGGTCAAATTTGCTCCGATGACCTACACGCCTGAACTGGTAAAACCAACGAAGCCGACTCCAAAGAAGCCGGCTTCGAAAAAGAAGAAGAAAGGCTAAGCCTAACTCGGGAACGGGATCGGGAGCCCTACGCTGGAACCTGGTCCCGGAGGATTTTCGATCTTAAGCGTAATTAGCTCGATGGCCGACCGACACATTTCGTTGATCGGGAAAATAAAGTGCTTCTTCGGGTCCGCTCCTGGATCGGAGTCCGACACGATGGACAGAATTCCGCCCTTGATGCCTTTGGAACTGACGGAGTGGGCTAGTTCGGAAGCCTCTTCGATGTGCCAAATGACGCCCGCCTGAAGCTTTGCCTCGGTGGCGATCGAGTTCACCTCTGCGAGAACTTCATAGGTGAAGAATTCAATGGCCAGTCGTTTGCACAAATCTCGTAGTTCATCGGCAGCCAGCAGGCCCTTGGAATCCCCAGCTTTTGCGAACAGGCCAATTCTTGCGTAGTCACTCACTCGCTGGTGACCCACGAAGTTTATGATTGCTTGAACCTCGTCGGCGCGCACATTTACGACTCTTGGCGAGGCCGTCGTACTTTCAAGATGAATGCCGATCTGGGGCAAGTCATCGACCCGCGCGTCCCCTTCCGTTAATTTCTCTGGAGGATTGCCGAGCCAAATGACTCCATCGAATTTGCCTTTAGAATCCTCGAACGAAACGTTCCCATCCAACGACGCTCCGCTGAGACAAATTGTGTAGCCCTTCGCCGATGCATGACGAATCAATCCGTCGAGCACAGACGCGTAGTACGTACTTGTCGCAAATGATATAGGGAATGGTGCTGCAACGGTCAAAGTTTTTGACCGACCGCTTCGGAGCGACTGAGCGCTCCGATTCGGCTTATACTGCAGATCCTTCGCTGCTTTCCGAATAATTTCCGAGGTCGCCTCCGACACTCGGATAGTTGAGGCCCTTCCGTGAAGAACCCTTGACACTGCACCAATACTCACCCCCGCTCGTTGCGCAACATCCTTGATGGTAACTCTTCGTTCCTTCATGGTTTATCAAGATGACGAAGGAAAAAAGCTCCTTCGCCGACCATGATTCTGACGCAACATTTAACGGCATAACCGCGAAGTAGTTTTTAATCGTGTCAATTGTCCCGCAAAATAGCGAAGTTTAAGCGATGTTTTGTGGTGTATTCCAATAGATCCCGGTCGACGTATCGCCTCAATAGTTCGTCTCCTTTACCTCGTGCAAGGCCAATTCGTCGAGTTACCCCAATGTTCAAAATCGGATCTCGCGTGTCGATATAAAGCGGTCCATTACTCGACAACAGGTCCGTACCATTAAGAGCCGAATCAATGCCAAATGCTTTGGCCAACTTTCCCGGGCCGTTCATGAGATCAGTCTCCCTTACGATCCCTGGTCGATTCTCGCGAAATGCCTGGATGCCCGTGAGCGGACGTGCTGCGCGGATGAGTATCGCGCTAGGGATTCCTTCCGGGTGAGCGGCTACGTTGAGCATCCAATGGTTACCGTACGTGAAGTAAATGTACGCGGTACCTGGACGGGCGAACATTGCCATGTTCTTCATAGCGGTACGACCGTAACTGTGGCAGCCAGGATCATCCCAGGTGTAAGCCTCGGTCTCCACAATTTGCGCGGTCTTTTCGCCCATGACCAGCACGCATCCAAGCAACCTTCGGGCGCCTTCCTCGACATCCCGAGCCAGGATTTCCCTGAGAATTTCCACATCACGAATCTTACTAGCTAGCACGTTTGCCATTTTCAAAACTCCCCGGTATTGGTGCAAGGAGAGCAGCAGTGGGGAGGGGGAAAAAGCCCCGGTGAGAGGACAACATGGTTCATTCTAGATTTGCATCTATTGCGTTGATTGGGTTCGTCGTTGCGACGAGCTACGCAGGATACACAGCTCGTGCTGCAATCCACCCTTCTGTTACCAAACACTTAGACAATGCCCGTATTCAAGCCCAATTGGGCAAGACCGATGAGGCCGTCAGTTATGCCCAGGCGATGCTGATGGGCAACCACATTACCGTTTCCGTCGATTACGGCGATACGCCTGTCGCCCAAATGCCTGCATGTGACGAAGCCGTTAAGGGAGCTTTTGACATGTGGGAGACCGCCTTAGATCACGAAGTAACCTTTTCTAGGGTGTCGCACGGGGAAAAGAGCGACGTAAAGATAAAATTTGATCAGCACACGAAACTCAACAATCAGATTGTAAGCGGCTACATCAATTGGAGCCGAACGGTTGAAGAAACGACCGAGGGACCGAAGCCTCACTTCTCGGCCGACGTCTTCCTTCGCACTACCGATCCGGCGGGCAACAAGATGACCGGAAAGACGATGCGCCACACCTGTGGCCACGAGTTTGGACATATGTTTGGATTGGACGACGTAAAGGAAGTTGGCATGCTGATGGGCCCGCTCGACATTCGTCATCCGCTGACCAAGCCGACCGAAGCGGAAGTCGATACGGTGAAGGCGATTCGCGAAGAGTGCCATAACCTCATCGTCACCGCCAAAATTGGAAGCGGCACTCACGCCGAGCACTTTGCCGAGAACGGTCACGATCGCGACTGAAGAAGTTGATTGAAGTGCCTGCCAGGTCTGGCAGGTGTGACCATCCACTTTATCGAACCGATCATGACCCTCTCTACCCCAGGAACAAACCCCTCGCAATCGCGGGGGGTGTTCATTTGTCAGGGAACAGTAAGCAGCGAACAGTGAGCAGATGCTGTTCTCCGTTCCCTGTTCACTGCTCGCTGTTCTAAGGATGCCCTTCGAACTGCTGCGTGTACAACGCGTAGTACGCACCTTGGCGAGCCAGGAGCTCTTGGTGCTTGCCCGACTCCACCAACCGGCCATCACTCATGACGAGAATCTGATCGGCATTGAGGATCGTGCTTAATCGGTGCGCAATGGCGAACGTCGTTCGACCCGTCATCAGTTGGTTCAGGGACTGCTGAATCAACCGCTCAGAATGTGTATCAAGAGCCGACGTCGCCTCATCCAGGATCAGGATCTTCGGGTTCTTGAGAATGGCTCGGGCGATCGCAATTCTTTGCTTCTCGCCGCCGCTGAGTTTGTATCCCCGCTCACCCACCACCGTGTCGTACCCTTCCGGCAACGACGCAATGTGATCGTGAATCGCAGCCGCCTTACAAGCCTCGATGAGTTCATCCTCTGGGGCGCCAGGCTTCGCGATCTGCAGGTTTTCGCGGATGGTGGCGTGGACCAAGTACGTTTCTTGTGTGACCGCGCCGACCACTTCCGTCAAGTCTCGTAGTTTGATATCC
This sequence comes from uncultured Fimbriimonas sp., assembly GCA_945952345.1. Taxonomy (GTDB): domain Bacteria; phylum Armatimonadota; class Fimbriimonadia; order Fimbriimonadales; family Fimbriimonadaceae; genus Fimbriimonas. The sequence continues at coordinate 2,321 of CAMFIS010000063.1, read as the reverse complement.
CGCACGTCGACGCCGTCGATCTTCACCGAACCCTCGTCGACGTCGTACAGGCGGGGAATCATGTACGTCATGGTCGTCTTGCCTGCGCCGCTGGCACCAACCAGTGCGATCAGTTGCCCCGGCTTGGCATCAAAGGTCACGTTCTGAAGCGTCCAATCGTCGCCCTCTCGGTCGTACTTAAAGCCGACATTCTCGAACGTAACCTCGCCTTGCATGGTCGACCTCGGCAGGGCACGCGCATCTGGCTTCTCGGTGATATCGTGAGCCACATCCATGTATTCGAAGATTCGCTCGAACAAAGCGAACGAACTCATGATTTCGACCTGAGTGGCAAAGAGGCCGGTGAGCGGGAAGAACATTCGCGTCTGGAGCATGGTGAAGGCCACCAAGGTTCCAACCGTGAGGTGCGTGTCGCCACCATGCAGCAGGTAACCAGCCAGCCAGTAAATGAGGGCCGGAATGACCTGAGTGATCAGTCGGAACAGGCCAAAGAACATGTACTGAAGCACCGATGCTTTGATCTGCCACTTCGCAAGGCTGTTATTCTCGACGTCGAACGTCGCGGCGATCTTGTCCGCTCGGCCAATCGTCTTGGCGAGCAGCGCACCGGAGACCGACAGGTTCTCCTGCATCAGCGAGTTGATCTCGGATGTCTGCTCCTGCACACCTTTCCGGATGTCTTTGGCGAAGTCGCCAACCTTTTGTCCGAGGATCATGAACACCGGGATGAGGACGACGGCGAGAAGCGTCAGTCGCCAGTCGATCCAAAACATGGAAGCGAGCGCCGAGACGACGATCGCCATGTTCGAAAGCGCATCGACGAACGTGTTGCTGACGACATTCTGCACGCCTCCGATGTCCGATATGAGTCGGGTTTGAATATCGCCGGTTTTGGTTTGCGTGAAGAACCGAAGCGACATGCCCTGGAGGTGCGTGAAGAGGTGCCGACGCATTTCGCACATGATCTTCTGCCCGATGACCACGCTTTGGTAACCGTACAGCAACGTGGTGCTGGCGGCGAGAAGCGTGATGACGATCGTCAGAAGTGAGTAGGTGGAAATGACGTGGAGGTCGTTCTTCTGGAGGCCCTTGTCGATGATGGTTTGAAGCAGAAAGGGCGGAGCCAATCCGAGGACGACGGCCACGAGGACGGTGATCATCATGACGATGACCTCGCTTCGATGCTTGCCAAACAATCCAATCACGCGCTTAATAATCACGCGATTGATGCTCTTCTTCTCTTCAGGCTTCATAGAGGGATATCGACTCCTTCGTGCCGACATCCCGTTTCTACGTCGTCAGACTCTGAAATCTGACTTTAGTTTTGCATTTTTGATGGTGACAGATTGAGGGAAACTGTCAAATCTCGAGTGCTTCTTGCCCGAGCGACTTAGATAGGTATATGTCTTTGCGCCAAATTCTACACTTTATCATGAATAAGCGAAAGGCCGGCGACCTCGCGCATACCATACATATGGGATAGTCATAGGTGTAATGCAGCACCATAGCTGCACCTTAATCAACGCTTGTAACTGTAATCCGTCGAATCCGTGTTACAATGAACTCCGTGAAAGGGACAATCTTAGCAATTTCAGGATTCCTAGCCTCAATCTGCACAGCGCAGGGAAACAATGGCGGAACATCGCAACCACATGATTGGGACAACCTATCGGAACCAATTACCTACGTGGTTCATTCTAAGAGTTACGACTTGGCACCAGATGGTTCAACTGTCCTCGATGACACAACCATCGACTATCTTGGCCCTGGCCAAACTGGCACCACCTCCATCCCGTGGGCTCACAATTTTTCAAACGAAGACAAGTCCTCGTTTCAGGAGGTCCACGAGCAATTTAGGATCAAGTATCACTGGGTAGCGCAAAACAAACCTGCTCCCGATTTTGTCTATGTAACTGTGAACGCAACGGCTTTTGCAAAGGGTGAGCCTGCAACCGGCACTGTCGTCCTTGACAACGCTCTGGGCAGTCCTACCGTCTTCATGGGTGAGCATGACGGATATCAAGCCAGAGGAACATTAACATTCAAGGTTCCGGTCTCAAATGGATATGCAGAGAAGACGTTAAACCTATCTGCCTCGGCGTATGGCCTGAAGAGCCCGACGACTGGCTTACTGACGAACTATGCAACCGCGTCCACAACGGTGACGACGGAAATAAAAGGAGTGAAGATCGTGTCGGATCGATCACAGACATTCAAGAAGGAGCATGACTCCACATTAGGCATTGACTTCAAGGTTGCCAACGACGAGACAAGTACGACTGACGCAAGAATAGACGTATTGCTCCAAATGGCCGGGATGC
>CAMFIS010000062.1 GCA_945952345.1 uncultured Fimbriimonas sp. | reverse complement strand
TCTTCGCCGGCTTCTTGCCACGATTGAAGAGCGCGACGGCAATACCACCATCATCCAGCGGACGAGTCCAAGCCTCGATCTTTCCTTCCGACCACGTGCGAACCGCCGCCTTGCCCAGCGAATCCTGGGCGATGGCCACAACTTCAGGGTTCGCGATCAGGCGCAACGTCCAGTCGTCGATGCGAGTAAGATCGCACCCGAGCAGCAACGGAGCCGCCAGCATCGACCATAGCGTGATGTGCGTCACCTGCTCGTGTTTCGTCAACTTCGTGGGGCGGATGTTGGTGCTCCAACCCAGCCAACCCACAACGAGCATGTCCGGATCGTTCCAACCGCCAGGGCCTGCCGAAGGAGAACGTCGCGAATGATCGAATCCAATGCCCGACATGCTCGACCACGAATCGTTGATGTCGCCAGTCGTTCGCCATACATTGCCTCCAACGCTCCGACCCCACTTGAAAACGTCGCCCATGCCGTATTGGCAAAGGCTGAATGTGATGTCGCGGTCGCTGGCTTCCAGCGCCTTCTTCATCTTAATGTAAGGCGCCTTCAGTCCATCCAGAGTCGGGCGAGGATCTATGCCGCCATACGAACACCAGTCGTACTTGAGGTAATCGATGCCCCACTTCGCATATGATTCGGCGTCCGATTCCTCATGCTTATAGCTGCCTTCATAGCCGCCGCACGTCTTGGGTCCGGGCGAGCTATAGATACCCATCTTGAGTCCGAGACCGTGCACGTAATCGGTCAGGGCCCGCATGTTCTGGAACTTCTTGTTGGTCGTGATCTCGCCATTATCGGCGCGGCCCTGCTCCCAGCCATCGTCGATGTTGACGAACGTGTAGCCCACATCGGCGAGGCCAAGCTTCACAAACTGGTCAGCGGCGGCGCGGACCTTATCGGTGTCGACATCCAAACCCCACACGTTCCAGCTGTTCCAACCCATCGGTGGAGTCTGAGCAAGTTTGTCGGTACCGGCAATGATTCGGAAGCTTTCGGCAACCGAGCCACCTGGTCCCTTCGCGGAAATCTTGGCGTTGTACACCCCGGCCTTGGCGACGCGGCCCGAGATCACACGTCGATTGGCATCGAACTTGAGTCCAGCGGGCAGACCGGTAACGCTAACCTTGATGGGTGCTTTGCCCGTCACCGGTACTCGGAACACGAACTCTTTGCCGGGCGTGGTGCCAATGACCTTGGCGCCGTTAAGTCGGGTGTGCGTGGTGTCGATCGGGGCCAGAATCGGATCGGGCTGCTTCAGGTTCAGAACCTGAGCATTCGGCTCATGGCCATCGTACGAAATCGAGGCATCGGCCCAATCCGCGTGATCGTGGTCGATTCCGTCGCCTGCATCATCCACTTCCAGGCTAAGAACCGTCACCCCGCGAAGATCGACGTTAACCTCTTTCGCCTTGTCATTCCCGCGCATTCGCTTGCTGTCGTAAACCAGCTTATCGTCGGCGTACACATAGAATCGAACCGAGCCGTGGCCCTGGGTCTCGTCGTCCACGCCCACAAAGGCATGGAACTTCGTCGCCTTCTTGTCCAGCATGATCGTGCACTCGCTGCCCGCGTGGGTTCCCACACCGGTTTCGAACGCGCGGCCACCGATCTTCAGCGGATTTTTGTCCACCGATCGGTTCTTCTGGGCTTCCCCCCAGTCTTGGGAAAAGCTCTTGAGATTGAGGTTTTCGAGACGAAACTCGTGCAGGCCCTGCAGGGCAATGATCGTGGATAAGAACATGCGAGAAAAGCATATCACTTCTCAATCCACGAGGGGAGTGTTACAGTTAGCCGTGAAGCGAATTATTGCTCTGTTCTTGCTCGCCGGGTTCGTAATTGCTGCCTGCGGAAAGCCCATCGTCGATGAGTCTCACACCCGCGATAACGGCGCAGCGGAACGGAAAGCCCAGAAAGCGGCTGGTTCCGGCGACGAATAATCCTCTTGGGTTTTGTTGACCAACGTGCTAAAGTACGGCATGCAACGACTCCTCGTGCTTCTCGTCATCGCATCGTTCGTCCTGGTTGCCTGCGGTTCGGGCGACTCGGCAAACAGCAATACGCCATCGGGTGGCAACGCAGCCAACAGCGCTTCCAGCCAGACGCCCCAGTAATTAGCTGATCAACTGCTTCACGGGGTCGCCATAGACGTCGGTAAGACGGAAATTGCGGCCCTGGAATTGGTACGTAAGCTTGGTGTGATCCAGCCCCATCTGGTGCAACAGCGTGGCGTTGAGGTCGTGCACCGACACCGCGTCTTCCACCACGTTGTAACCGATCTCATCCGTCTTGCCAACATTCACACCGGGCTTGATGCCGCCGCCAGCGACCCACATCGTGTATCCCTTCGGGTGATGGTCGCGGCCAGGATACGGAACGCCACCTCGACGCTCGTTGATCGGCGTTCGGCCAAACTCTCCACCCCAAACCACGATCGTGGAGTCGAGCAATCCGCGTTGCTTAAGGTCCTTCAAGAGGGCAACCGCCGCCTGATCAACTTGCTGAGTCAGCTTCGGCAGACCGTGCTTGATATCGTTGCTTTCGCTTTCGCCGTGGGTATCCCAACCGCGATGGTAAAGCTGCACGCATCGGACGCCGCGCTCTACTAGCCGTCGGGCCAGCAGGCAGTTGTTGGCAAAGCTCTTCTTGCCAGGCTCGACGCCGTACATCTCCTTCGTCGCCTGGGATTCCTTCGAGATATCCATTAGGTCGGGCACGCTCGTCTGCATCCGGTATGCAAGTTCATATTGCGCGATTCGCGTCTCAATCTCCGGGTCCAAAACTTCCTTGCTTCGCAAAGAGTTGAGATCGCGGATTGCGTCGAGTGAGTCTCGGCGAACTCCGGAACTAATCCCGTCCGGGTTATCGACGAACAAAACTGGATCGCCCTGAGAGCGGAACTCGACGCCTTGGTACACACTCGGCAAGAACCCTGAACCGTAGCACGACTTGCCGCCATCGGGATTCGAGATTCCGCTGAGGAGCACGACGAAGCCGGGCAGGTCGGCATTCTCAGTCCCAAGTCCATACGTAAGCCACGAACCAAGTGAAGGCCGACCAGGAATCTGGAAGCCGGTGTTCATGAACAGCTGCGCGGGAGCATGGTTGAACTGCTCGGTGTGCATCGAGTGGATGATCGAAATATCGTCCGCCACCGTCGCCAGGTGCGGCAAAAGTTCGCTGATGTAATGTCCAGCCTGACCGTGCTGAGAAAACTTCCAAGGAGATCCCAACAGCTTCGGGGTGCCGCGAATGAAGGGGAAGCGTTCGCCCTTGATGTACTCCTCAGGGCAGTTGTCACCGTCGTATTTGTTCAGGACCGGCTTGGGCTCGAATAGGTCCAACTGCGACGGCGCACCCGCCATGAAGAGGTAAATGATTGACTTCGCTTTGGGTTGAAAATGAGGCTTCTTGGGCGAGAGCGGACCAGGCTTCTGCGCCTTGCTCTGGTCGATCATGAACCCGAGCGCAGGGTCAGCCAGGAGCGACATGAGCGCGACGTTGCCAAGACCGTAGCCAACCTTCTTGAACAAGGTTCGCCGGGTCATATTTTGTAGAAACTCTTTCTCCGTCATTTCAACTCACAACTCAAAACTCACAACTAACGACTCAAAACTATTCCTTGGTAATCGTCTCATCCAGGTTCAACAACACGTTGCCAACCATTGTCCACGCCGCTTCCCGCTCATCCTTGCCCAGCTTCTTCGCCGCCTTCGGGTCGGCCGTGTACTTGGTCTTAAAGTTCTGATAAGCCTTGGCCAAAACCGCCAACTCCTCTCGCGATGGCTTCCGCCCCGTCGAGGCTCGGAATCCGTAGACCAGTCCCTGTTCCAAGGTTCCTCGTTGCATCATCTTGTCCGCCAGCGCGCGAGCCGCTTCCAGGTACGCCTTATCGTTCAAAAGCGCCAGCGCCTGCAACGGCGAGTTCGTCCGTATTCGGCGAGCAATACACGTCTCGCGGGTGCCTGCGTCAAAGGTTGTAAAGCTGGGATACATCGCGGTTCGCTTCGTAAAAACATAGAGCCCTCGCCGGTTTCGATCCGCATCCTTCGTCTCCATCCATTGCTCACCGTTGTACGGCGAGTCCCAAATACCGTCTGGCTGGTACGGCATCACGCTCGGACCGCCGATCTTCGGATTCAACAGACCTGACGCCGTCAGAGCCGTATCGCGAATCATTTCCGCTTCCATTCGGAAGCGAGGTCCTCGCGAAAGGTAGATATTCTGCGGGTCAGTTTTGAGACCATACGCCGATGCCACACTGCTCTGGCGGTAGGTCGAACTCATCACGATCAGCTTGTGGATCGCCTTCATGTCCCAGCCCGATTTCACGAATCGAATCGCGAGCCAATCCAGCAGCGGCTGGTTCGTGGGTGGAGAGCCTTGAGTGCCGAAATCGTCCATCGTCTCCACGATGCCGCGACCGAAATACTGCTCCCACATGCGGTTGACCATCACCCGCGCGGTCAGCGGATTTCGGCCATCGACCAACCAACGAGCCAGTTCGAGTCGGTTCATGTTGGCTTTCGTCTTTGGTCCCGGGAAGATCGCCGGAGTTCCCGCTTCCACGATGTCGCCCGAAGAGAGGTATTCGCCGCGATGGTGGATCGGCGAAGTCAACGGCCCCTTCGCAGGCTTATCCTTCAGAACCAATGCCATCGGCATCGCCCGATTAAGGTCTCCGACTTTGGCGTTTGCGTTTTGGAAATCCTTCTCGAGCAGGACCCCGTCGGTCGTGGTTGCAAAGTAAGCGCTCTCGATCTGCTCCGGCTTGCTATTCGCCTTGATCGTTCCCGTCGCATCAAGCAATGGGTACGGACTCTTGGTAAACGAAATGCGGAATCGGCCGAGATTATGATTCTTCCACACCGAGTGGAAGCCGAGAGTGACCACCGCTTTCTTTCCAGAGACCGGTGTGCGCGTCTGAACAACCAGCCGATGCGCCGCCATCGCATTGGGATAAATCGCCCACCCCGATGACCTGTCGCCATTCAAGAGCTTCTGTGTGTCGTAGCCTTCCTGAACGAAGTCGGCCTTGGCGTTGGCCAACGGAATCTTGATTCCATCCACGCCAAGCGCAATCTCGGTCATGACGAAGTTCTGGCTACTCGCCCGGCCAATGGGCTTATCCACGGCGGGCAAGCCTTCAATCCGGAATCCGGTGAAGTTTCCTTCTGGCAGGTCCACCTCGACCTTGTATTCGTCTTGGTCGGCGTTGGTCCCGCTGATTTCGATGATCTGATCGTCGGTGATGTTTGCCTTTGCTCCTCCGATGCTGAGGAACTGGTCAACCTTGGGATTCACGAACTCAACCGGTTGAGTCGCCGCCGCATGCCAAGCGTCAAATTCTGGCTTATGGGTTGTCAGATAGGATTTCTTCTGCTCCGCCAAAGCCGCAACCTTCTTTTTGGCTTCGTCGACCTGGACTCGAAGCTCTGGCGTCATCACCTGAATCGAAGGTTCGATCCAGTGCTCAGAATACGTCTTGGAATAATCACCGTCTCGGGTGTACTCAGCGTTGCCAAACACCGCATATAGCTTGTAGAAGTCCTTCTGGGTGAACGGGTCGAACTTGTGGTCGTGGCACCGCGAGCATTGCAAAGTACTGCCCAGCCACGTCGTACTCGTCGTCGTCACACGGTCGATGACGACGTTATAGAAAGCCTCTCCTGGATCGACTCCGCCTTCCTCGTTGAACATCGAATTGCGATTGAAGCCCGTGGCAACCTTGTCGTCATCCGTCGCGCCGGGAAGCATGTCACCCGCAAGCTGCTCGATGGTGAACTTATCGTACGGCATATTCGCGTTGAAGGCATTGATGACCCAGTCTCGGTAGAGGTAGGCAGTGCGAATTCGATCCGCCTCGTAGCCGTTGGTATCCGCGTATCGGGCCAGGTCCAGCCAGCCCCGCGCCTGTCGTTCGCCGTAATGCTTGGAGGCCAGCAGCTTATCGACCAGCTTCTCGTAGGCATTGGGTGACGTATCCTTCAGGTACTCGTCGAGTTCCTCAACCGTGGGCGGCAAGCCCGTCAAATCAAGATAGAGTCGCCGTGCGAGAACCTCTTTCGGTGCTTCGGCCGAAGGCGAAAGCTTATGCTCGATCATCTTATCAAGCACGAAAGTATCGATGAGGTTGGTGCCCCACTTCTTGGCCAGTATCGGGATCGCAGGAACCTTCGGAGCTTGATAAGCCCAGTGGGTGGCGTTGCCCTTATCGACCACTGCGCCACCTTTGATCCAATCTTCAACGGCTTTGATCTTCTCGGGTGAAAGTGCCTTGAAGCCCTTCGGCATCGCTGGCAAACCGTCGAGGCCCTTCATTCGGCGAACCAACGTCGAGTGGACCGGGTCGCCCGGCTTCACCAATCCATTCTTAACCAGTAGTTCCGGTTTAGTCAGGTCGAGATCGCCTGCCGCATCTTTCCCGGCATGGCAAGAGAGGCATGCCGACTTGAACATAGGGGCGACGTCCTGGCTGTACTTGGGCCAAGTCGTTTGTTTTTGCTGCGCGGGAATGAAGATGCCCGCCGCCAGCACGCCGATGCTAATGCCAATCGCCGACGATCGCATGAGATACTCCTATTTTAGTTACCTCAAGCCCGGGTATTGCGCCAGTTATCACGAATTTCCCACACCGAAAAGGACTTTTCTGGACCTTGTGACGCGCCGGAAGCGGCCGATGTTGCCTCGGCGGCAATGCTTCCGAGCTCGGGAGGCGGGGTTGGCAGACTCCATTCGGCAAATTCTCGACCTAAATAACCGGTGTCGATGTGGGCCGTCTTGAACCCGTCTGAGTTCAAAACGTCGATGACATACGACACGTTGGTCTTGACTCCCAGCACGTGGAAGTCTTGAAGAGCGTCCACAAGTCGTCGGCGAGCCTGCTCGCGATCTGCGCCATGAGCAATGACCTTTGCGATCATCGAATCGTAGAATCGCGAAATCTCGCTGCCCCGGCCAAAACCGGTGTCGACTCTAACCCCCACCCCTTTGGGTTCCGCCCAGCCAACGATCTTCCCGATGGAAGGCATGAAGCCTTGACCCGGGTCCCCGGCGACCAGTCTCGCCTCGATCGCATGTCCGGTGATTCCCGTTCGTTCTCCGTTCATTAGGTCGCTCTGTAGGTTCAGCGGCTGACCCTCGGCAATAGCAATTTGGAGCGCAACAAGGTCGAGACCGGTGATCTCTTCGGTCACACAATGCTCCACCTGCAACCGAGCATTGACTTCGAGGAAGTAGAACTCGCCGGACGTGGAGTCGACCATGAACTCTGCGGTGCCTGCGCCGTAATATCCCGCCGCCTTAATCAGCCGGGTCACCGCGTCTCGCATCTTCGGCCAAAGCGTCGGCATCTCTGAATAGCCCGAAGGAGCCTCCTCGATCAACTTCTGATGGCGACGCTGAATCGAGCACTCGCGCTCGAACAAGCAAGCCACGTTGCCTTGCTGATCCGCGATGATCTGAACCTCGATGTGCTTGGGGTTCTCCACCAGTTTCTCGACCATCATCGCGTCGTCACCAAAGCCTTTCAAGGCTTCGTCTTTGGCGATCACAAGCTCACTGTCGAAATCGTCCAGCGACCGAACCACCCGCATGCCCCGTCCACCGCCGCCGGCGGAGGCCTTCAGCATCACCGGAAAGCCGATATCCTGGGCCGCTTCGCGAAGTTGAAAATCTGTCGCGCCGGGAACAAAAAAGCCCGGCGTGATGGGCACGTGGTTGTCGAGAGCCAGTTGTTTGGCGTCGATCTTAGCCCCAAGCTTTCGCATGGCAGAAGCCGGAGGTCCAATGAAGGCAATCCCGTTCTCCGCGCATGCTTCCGAAAGTTCGGCGCGTTCGCTGAGGAATCCATAGCCGGGATGAATCGCATCGGCTCCGGTCTGCTTCGCCGCACCGATGATGGCATCCAATCGCAGATAGCTGTCAGAAGGTGCGCTGCCGCCAATGTATACCGCTTCATCCGCCGAGTGACGATGAATCGCATCCGCGTCGGCGTCGGAATACAACGCTACTGTCCGGATGCCAAGCGCCTTCGCGGTTCGGAAAATACGAACCGCAATCTCGCCCCGGTTCGCCACAAGAATCTTTGAGATCGCCACTGAAACTCCCTTCCAATGATACTTGGTGGACATGAGTAGATTGCCCACTGGGTTGCCAATCGTGCGCCTGCATCACACGCTGAGAGCGAAACTAAAGTTGTTGAGCTCCGGTTGAGAAGTTAGGTACCGCGCTTGCGCCATGTCTCTCTGGCAAGAGAGACCGGTGAGCCGCATCGATTTAGCCTACGAGTACCTGCGCGGCGAACCGAGAGAGTCGAACCTACCGGAGCTGGAGCATCTCCATTCGGATTGGGCAGCCAATCAAGCACCACCAAAAACCTACGTCGCCTTCGGATGCCGATTCTTCCACCACACCATCAGTCGCTTCCGCGTGGGAGTCTCGAAGTAGTGGAAGATCGGAATCGAAACTCCAACCGAAACGAGAATCATAAAGATTGCGACGACGACGTTATCCTTCGGCATATGCAAGACGCGAGACAGAATGAGTTGGCCGAAATTCTTAATCGGGATATGGAACAGATACAGCGAGAAACTGGCCTCCCCCATCAATATCCATGATGGACTTTTCAAGAACCGCGCGACGGGATGATCGACCACGACTAAGGCAAAAATCGTGAGGAGGAAGAACGGAATGCTGGCGAACTGCCCCGAGTAGAGAACGGTGCTCAGGATCTGCTTTTCGTCGGTCGCACTCTGCAAGAAGACGGCCCATAGGAACGGAAGCGAGAGAACAAATAGAACCGACAAAAGCCATCGATCTTTCCTCTGTGAAAGCGCCTCGCGATACAGCCGGTAACCCAGAACTCCGATCAGAAATTCAGGCAGACGAGTGATGAAGTTTGCACGAATGAACTGGTTGTAGAAATTGTCGACCGACGCCGGATACGGCCAGCCATGATCCCCGTAGAAGATGGCAATTTGTGAGGAATGGTAGATGTACGGTCCCACACCTGCCAAGAGGAACAGCACACCCATGGCGGGAATCAGTCCTTTGGTTCGAATCCTCGCGATGACCGGAAGCAGAAATGGCAGCAGGAGGTAGAAGAAAAACTCGGTGGAGATCGACCAAGTGGGACTGTTGAGGAATCCCGAGCCGGGACTGGCAAACGTCTGCAGTCCTAAGAACGATGTTCCGAGAACCTCGGGCAGATGGGCATGCGCATAGGCGGCTTGCTCAGGCATTGGGTCGCTCGCAACCGGGATCAGAAACCTGGGCATGAAGATGAGGATCGAAACGATGTAAACCGGATAGATTCGGCTAAACCGGGCCCACCAAAAATCCTTCTTGGTCGATCGGCCATCGAGCAGGCGATCGTAGTAGTTCGCGGCAAGAATGAATCCGGAAAGCAGGAAGAAGAATGAGACGCCCACGTAGCCATGGCCCACGATGTTCTGAATCGGACCGGGCAGGTAGGGCGAAAGCTCCTTGTGGTAGTGGTAGAGCACCACGATGAAGGCGGCAAAGAAACGGACCGACGTCAGTTGCGGAAAAAACTCCCGCTTCGCTCCATCCGTTGGCTTCGCATCCATCCCTTCTTGATTATGGGGAATATCGAGCGGAAATGAAGTGCCCGGCTGCCTCCGTGGCGAGGAAGTCCCACCAACGCCTGTCCGCCCGCGCCGAGCTATGGAGGCTCGCTCACTTCTCGCTGCCTCGGGCCGAATGAGTGAGGAAAGACTTGAAAAGCCCAAGCCGCCGTCCCGAGGCTTGAGCGTTTACTCAATTTTTCGGTTCGACTAGCTAAGATTTCTGGCCAGAACCCAACTCCTTAGAGTGCAAATGCCTGCATTTGCTTTTAATAGCGAGACCTGGCTCGCGTGCAGTCAAATACTCACTCAGCGTGCGGGTATTCAGCAAGACAGGTCTTGCAGCTTAAAGCGAACACAAGTGTTCGCACTCTAAATAAAAACGTAAGGAACCAAAACAAAAAGGACCAGAGATTAACTCCCTGGTCCTTTGCTCGTGGCTCAAAGCTCGCGGCTTCTTTACGAAGCTTTCCGAATCTCTTCTTCGTTCAGCAGAATCGGCTGCTTGCCTTCGTCGATGATGCCGTTCGGCAATACGACCCGCTTCACATCTTCCGACGACGGAACTTCGTACATCACGTCCATCATCACGCTCTCGATGATCGCTCGCAGAGCGCGGGCGCCGGTTTTGCGCTTCAGCGCTTCTCGGGCCACTTCGCAAAGCGCGCCGTTCTCGATCACGAGTTCGACACCATCGAGTTCGAAGAATCGCGTGTACTGCTTCAGGATCGCGTTTCGCGGCTCGCTGAGGATGCGAATCAAGGCTTCTTCATCCAGCGAATCCAACGTCGCGATGACCGGCAGTCGGCCAATGAACTCCGGAATGAGTCCGAACTTCAGCAAATCTTCCGGAAGAACGTTTCGAAGAATGTCCTTCGGCGCTTCGACCTTGCTCTGAGGATCGGAGCGGAAGCCCATGACGTTCTCCTTCATGCGCCGCTTGATCATCTCCTCGACGCCCTCGAAGGCACCGCCGCACACGAACAAGATATTCGATGTGTCGATCTGCAGATAATCCTGCTGCGGGTGCTTGCGTCCACCACCAGGCGGAACGTTGGCGACCGTGCCTTCCAAAATCTTCAGCAGAGCTTGCTGCACGCCCTCGCCGCTCACGTCTCGAGTGATCGACGGGTTGTCGCTCTTGCGGGAAATCTTGTCGATTTCGTCGACGTAGATGATTCCTCGCTCGCAGAGTTCCTTGGCGTTGTTGGGGTCCATGGTCTCCGCGGCTTGGTAAAGCTTGAGAAGAATGTTCTCGACGTCCTCACCCACATAGCCAGCTTCGGTGAGGGCGGTCGCGTCGGCGATGGCGAACGGAACGTTTAGGAGTTTGGCCAGCGTTTGCGCCAGCAGGGTCTTGCCCGAACCGGTCGGACCGACCATCAAAATGTTGCTCTTCTGGAGTTCGACTTCGCCGCCTTTCTCGTTGATCCGCTTGAAGTGGTTATAAACCGCAACCGAAAGCGATTTCTTGGCGACGTCTTGACCGACCACGTACTGGTCGAGATACTCCACGATTTCGCGAGGCTTGGGTACCGATCCCGCCTTCATCACCGGAGCCAATGGCTGGTGGTGAGGAGCAGGCGAAGAGGGTACGGCAGCTTTAGCACCTGAAGGGCGAGAGTCTCCATCGCTGTGGAGGATGTCGTTACAGAGATCGATACAGTCGCTGCAGACTGCGCCGTGGAGGCCGACGATGAGCTTCTTGACCTGCTCCTTCGCCTTGCCGCATAGACAACATTGATCTCTTCGTTCGGTTGCTTTCGCCATTCAGATGCCTTCTTCTATTCTATAGGATTACGGTACGCGTTCCAAGACCTTGTCGACAAGTCCGTATGCAACGGCTTCATCTCCACTCATAAAGTAGTCTCGGTCGCAGTCCTTTCGTACCTGTTCCTCGGATTTCCCGGTATGTCTACTGAGAATTCCCATCAGATTGTCCATCATTCGGTTGATCTCGGCGGCCTGGACATTAATGTCGGCAGCGGTGCCTCGGAAACCGGCAGATACCTGGTGGATCATGATACGAGAGTGCTTCAGCGCGTATCGCTTTCCGGCCGCTCCACCTGCGAGGAGGACGGCGCCCATGCTGGCTGCTTGGCCCACGCAGATGGTGGCCACGTCGCACTTGATGTGCTGCATGCAGTCGTACATGGCTAACCCGGCGGTGACAGAGCCACCCGGCGAGTTGATGTAGAAGTCGATGTCCTTGTCAGGGTCTTCCTTTTCTAAGAACAGTAGCTGTGCGACAATGAGGTTGGCCACATAGTCGTCCACTTCGGTCCCCAGAAAAATGATTCGATCCTTGAGAAGTCTTGACCAGATGTCATAAGATCGCTCACCGCGGGCGGTTTGCTCGATTACGTATGGAATACCCATCCTATCTCCTTTTACTCCATTCTGGTCTTTCGCGCGCCATCCCCTAGGTCTACCGCGCTGAAACAGTCTCGAAACATGCAAGTTCGGTACCAAATCGGTACCAGTGGGGATTATTCCGCGAGAACGTCGGAACCGGGCTGGTAGCTTTGCGGGGGATTTGATCAGTTGGCAGTTGGCAGTATGCAGTCAGCAGCCCCTTCTTTCTTCTGACTGCCAACTGCTGACTTGAACTGCTGCTAGTGAAGCCAGATTATCGTTCAGAGCTCAAAAGACCTGGACCTTCGAGAACGCCTAGCCAAAACCACTCTCTCGGTCTATCATAAAAGCACTCATGCGAAGAATCGCCGTCGTCCTCGCACTCGCCGCCCTCTCCGTCGCCACCATGGCGCAGAGGCCGACCATCGACAAGCAGAAGGTGTTCATTCCCCAGACGGTTCTCGCCCGAGATAAGCGCATGAGCAGTAAGCTCGCCCCGACGGCCAAAGTCAAGATTCAAACCGCCGCCGAAAAGCTCCTCCAGGCCACGATCGTCAAGGAGTCGACCAAGACGCCGTTCGACGAGACCCACACCCTGACCATCGGGACATTCCCCGTGTTGGGCGACATGAGCAACGCGGACATCGAGGCCATCATGTTCCTCGTCATGTCGCAAGCGGCAAAGTCGGCCGACGAAGACCTGAAGCAGGTGATGCAGTCGGTGAAGGAAATCAGCGCCCGCAAAGACGCCTTGCGCAAGCAGCAAGAAGAACTGAAAAAGTTCGAAGCCAACGCCAAGGACGCCGTCAAGAACGATCCAAAAATCAAAGTCCGGATTAAGGTCGCCAAGCCAAAGCCGAAGACCAGCGAAACGAAGTACCTCAAACTCCCCATCGCCGTGCTTGGCCCAGAAACCAAGCTTCCCGCCAACGTCGGCAGCATGTCCAAGCAGCAGCTTTCCGACCTGGAAGACTCGATCAAGAACGACCTCGACTCGATGAGCGAGATGGGAGAAACGGAGTCGTTGCGTCTCCAATTGGCGATGGATCGGCTCTCCAAAATGATGTCGACGCTGTCGAACATCCTTAAGAAGATGAGCGATACCGACTCGTCGATCGTTCAGAACATCAAGTAGCCACCCTCGCCCTGAGAACTACCAGATTCCCATCCGCATCCCTACCGGCTTTGTCCGGTTACCAGGCTCAAACTCTCACATCCTGTGTTAGGTTCTAATCCAACTCCGCCCGATTTGGGTGGGTTTTGTTTGGATGGTTTTGGATATGAAGGGAACGCTTTCTTTGCTCGCATTCGCACTCCTCGCGAGCACGGCATTGGCCCAACGCGCGCCGACGGTCACGTACACCGCAACGGGCAGCGCCGGCAATTGGGATCTCAAGTTCACGTTGATCAACAACTTCCTGCCTGGCGAGGGCGACTTCTACTTCTTCGGCGTCTACCTCGACTCCGGTCGAGACATCGCGGCGACGCCGAGCGGCTGGGACTGCAACCGGTTCCGGCAGTGGGACAACACCGGCTACGGCGGCAGCAGCCAGCCCTACAACAACGTCTGGATCAACCTGTACTCCCGCCCCAACGACGTCCACGTCTCCGAATCGATGTCGACCTGGGAAGCAGTCTCGCACTCCACCACGGCCCCAACCGAGCTGAAGTTCTTTGCCTTCGCGGCCGGAGGAGTCTACGGTGGAACCGATTACTTTGACAACTATTGGAATCCTGGATTCGAGGGCAAAGGCCACCTCGTCACCACGCCGGAACCAGGCGCATTTGCTGTGTTGGGGCTGGGTGTGTTCGGGCTAATTCGGCGACGAAAGAAGGGTTAGGGCAAGAGCGATCCACAGAGGAGGGAACTCCAAGACGTCTTTCGATGCCTCAACCACGAGCCCACCCAATTGTTCCTGTCATGGTATGAGCACATATGTGGCGAGGCGTTGAGGCTCTACGTGTAGCCTCGACGCTTCGCTCGCAAGCTCTCTTCGGGTCGAGGCATCAGAACCTCAGCCGGTAACTGGGTTTGCCTCTCCTCTTAGGAGAGCCCGGTGAGCGTTCATCTGCCGAAGACTTTGCGAAGGAGGAAGGAACGAGCAAACCGGGTGAGGTTATCATCGAATCTCTTAAGCAAATAGGCTTCTTGCACTATAATACATGCACAGTGCACGTATTTCCCGAAATTGAACTGATCCGCGAGGCTTCCCGCCGCATGGTCCGCGGACTAGGCATCCTCGACCCTAACGAGATTTTCGGGATTCCCTTTAGCCAACGCCACGCCCTCATCGAGATCGAACGGGTTGGCGCACTAACTGTCGCAAGCCTCGCCGATGCCCTGCGCCTCGACGCCTCCGTCGCCAGCCGAATCGTGGCTTCCCTCAAGAAGAATGGATGGATCGCCATTCACACCGACCCCAAGGATGCCCGCAAGAAGCTCATCTCTCTCACCTCCGATGGCATTCACCTCACCAAGAAAATGAACCTTGCGTGCGACGAGCCAGTTGCGGCCGCTCTCCGACTCCTCTCACCCAGCGAGCGTGAACAAGTCGTCAAAGGCCTCGAGTTGTACGGGAACGCGGTCATGAAAGCTTCAAAAGGCAAAGGACTCGCCATTAGGGAGATCGAGCCGCAAGACGATCCTTTCGTCGCTCAACTCATCCGATCCGTCATGACCGAGATTGGCGTCACCGGCCCCGGATTCAGCATCAACGACCCCGAGGTTCTCGCCATGTCGGCCAACTATCCACGTCCAAAAGCGGCTTACTTCGTGGTCTGTCGCGACAGACAAATCGTGGGTGGCGGCGGCTTTGGTCCGCTTCATGGAGCGGAAAGCGATGTATGCGAACTGCGAAAGATGTACTTCTATCCCGAGGTTCGTGGTCTCGGCAAAGCGCAGGAAGTCATCTCCCTCATTCTGGATGAAGCCAAGCGGGCCGGCTACCGAACGATGTACCTCGAAACCACCGCCAAGCAGCAAAAAGCCCGAGCCCTGTACGAGCGCAACGGCTTTCAGCAGGTCGATGGTCCGATGGGCAACACCGGACACTGCGGTTGCGATACGTTTTATAAGAGGAGCCTTTAACTTTGGAGTGCGCGAGCTTGCTCGCGCTTTGTCCTTCGAAAGGGCATCACTCAGAAATCATCGATTACATTGACACGGTCGACCTTGAAAGACATGACGGTTTCGTAAAATGAGCGATCCGCCAGAGTCATAAACCAATGAGCACTGCAGAACGGGTAATTCTCAGGCTCAACATCAAGGTGTTTGGCAGGATTTTTGTGAACATAAGCCAATCGTGCGAGATATGACTTTTCATGAGTGATATGTGTATCCCAGCAGCGGTACCAAACCATCCGACCGGGAGCGTCATCTAGTTCGTTGAGGTGGATTGACACTCAGACCGTGCAATTTTGAGGTTAATTCGTGAATGCCATTCTTGTTTTCGGTAAACCCGGCGAATTGATAATGGTTGGAGAACAATGCCCATGCCTGTAATTCCCACCCGGTTTCAAGAGCAATTTCGAAGAGTTGATCTTGAAGATAGGCAAGCCTTGCTTCACTTCGAAAAAAGTGTTGCTTCTTGTAAGTGGCGGCCGTGACAATGTAGCTTCCTGGCTCCGTCACACGTTTGCTCGGTGCATGGGGCCAAGAAGACATAAGTTGGATTGTAGTCCGATTAGTCCTTCGTTTCAAGGTTGTTGGTATCCGGAAGGACAAAGCGCGAGCAAGCTCACGCACTCCAAAAAACTAAAACCAATGATTCTTCAAATCGCCGCCAAGCTGAGCGACGTACGCGAGCTGCGCGCCATGGTACATCACGTGCGTGCCGGCGAACGAAGCGAACGAGAACATCGGCTGCTCGCCAAACCACGTCGGAATCTTGGCCAAAAGCTGCTCCTCGCTAGCGTTGTTCACCACGCCAATGATCTCGTCCATCGAGGCTTCGAAATCGGATACCAACTGTCCCCGGGTATAGCCCTTTGGCGCTGCCGTCCATTCGCCATCCTTTTCGGCTTCTGCCCGCGACTCGTCAGTAGGAAGTTGCTGCAGCATTCGGGCGATGCCTTGGTTGACCGCGACGACCTCGTACCCAAAATCGATTGGGCGGCGCGCGCATCCGTTTGGCTTCGAAGTCAATTGTTCGTCGGAGAGCGTCGCGAGATCCTTCAGAAAGAAAGACTTAATGGTCGAGAGTTGACCAGCGGTGGCATCTTTAATCGGCGTCGACATAGTCCCTTGGTTTTACCACGACCAGGGCTCGGAGCTCGGTTTAATCGCAAAGAGATGATCAAGTTGCTGTTCACTGTGCTCTGTGCTCTGTGCTCTGTGCTCTACTTAAAGATCATCTGACTAAACTCAGCCAAATTCCGCCGCCACAATAGCCACTCGTGTCCGCCTGGAGTTTCATTCGTCTTGTGAGCAATTCCTCGCTTCGTTAGCCAATCGGAAAAGCCGCGCTGGAATCCGATCAAACCGTCGCCTGTACCACATGACATCCAGAACACCTTCAGTCCTTTCGTCTGGTCCTTATTCATCTCGCCAAAGACCTCTTCGGGCTTATTCGAAGGCAGCCCACCCGAGCTAAAGGCCCCGATATACGCGAACTTGTCGATGTTCGCCAGGCCAGTAAACAGCGTTTCCGCACCACCCATCGAGAGTCCAGCAATCGCTCGATCCGTCCGCTTGGTCGAGACCTTGTAAGTCTTCTCCACCATCGGAATCACCTCGCCAAGAAGCGCGCTTCGGAAGTCGGTCATGTTCTTAACTGTCCGGTTTCGATTTCCGAAACCCGAACTGTTATGGCTGGCAAAACCCGGAACACCATAGCCCAGCGGCATGACGACCACCATGGGACGAATCTTCTTCTGCGCGAGGAGATTGTCCATAATCAGATTCGCTTTCCCCACTACCGACCAGCCCTCGGCGGTGTCCGAGAAGCCGTGGAGTAGATAAAGAACCGGAAGGCGCGCAGAACTCACTCCAGGCGGAGTGTAAACATAGAAATCCCGATCATCGCCAATCACACCCGAGTGATAGAAGTGGTGATGCACCTCGCCGTGCGGAACACTTGTCATCTCCCATGGCTCGGCCGGCGAACCCGGAACTGTGACCATGTTGCCCACATAAATCAGATTTGTCTTGATCTCAGGGTTCATCGGATCGAACGTAGCCACATCGTCGACATTGAAAGTGTAGCCATAGATATCGGGCAGCAAAACCTTCGACGTCCCTTCCCAAGTGCCGTCCTCACGCTTTGCCATGTCGAGGTTGCCATTCCCCTCGATGTTCACAACCACCTTCTTCGCGTTCGGAGCTTTGATCCGAAAGGTGATCGTGTGGTCGGAATTCACAACAGGTGAGAGATTCGACGGACCTTGAGTGGCGAGGGCGAGGGCCAGCGGGAGCATGATTGGCAGTATAACTCTTCGCTCGGAAAGCGGTGATCAGAGAACGGCGATCGGCAAAACCAGTTTTTCAAACCAAATGAAACTTTGGGCCCTATCAAGGATGGCCCTTAAGACACCGAAGACTTGACGTGGAGGGTCGCATAAGGTAGCCAGGGTGTCGGAACGAGGAACGAGTGGAGACCCCTGGAT
>CAMFIS010000061.1 GCA_945952345.1 uncultured Fimbriimonas sp. | reverse complement strand
CACGTAAGGAGTCGTCGGCAGCGTCAGATGTGTATAAGAGACAGACCAGGGCCAGAGATGTACCGGGCTCGATAACGAAACTGACTTTGTGAAGAGCTGGAGTGCCGTCCGGGTAAGCAAACGAAACATTTCTGAATTCGATCCGACCTTGGACCGTGTGAAGCTGCTTCTTGCCACTGTGCTCGGGCGGCTCGGGAACGTCGAGGATTTCGCCATAGATCCGGTCTGCGGCCGCCTGCACCGCCGAATAAGTACTTGAAAGCCCAGAGATGCCCTTAAAGCCTTGATTAATCCAGTCGAGCGCCATGGCGATGAGTGCCATGCTCGCAGCATTCATTTCACCGTGCAGGGCGATAAATCCTCCGATTACGAACGCGAGAATCAATCCCGTCGCACCCAGAAGTTCGACCGCAGGACGGAGTTTTGCCACCAGTTTTGCCGCCACCAACTGGCTCTTCAGACTCCTCTCGGTGAGCTGACGGTACTGGCGATCCATCTGGTCTTCAGCGCCAAAGGACTTGACCACCCTAACTCCTTGCAGAACCTCTTGGGTAACGGCGCCAACCTCGGCAAGGTCAATCTGGACCTGCGTCTGCGCCTTCTTCATGCGCTTGGAATTCTGGTGAACCATCACGCCAAGAATGGGGAGCAGCAGCAGCGTGACCGCCGCCATCTGCCACTGCATGATGATGATCGCAAGCAGCGCCACGGTCGCCTTAACCGGAGCTTCAACCGAATCTCGAAGCACCTGAACCGCAGACTGGAAGACGTTGACATCGTTGGTGAGAACGCTTTGCACGGCACCCGAGCGTGTTTCGTTGAAGTACGTTACGGGCAGGCGGAGCAGTTTTGCCAACAGTCTTCGTCGCAGGTTTGTGGTGAGCCTTGCCACCGCCTCAGCGAGATAGTAGGTCTGGAATCGGACAAAAATGTATCGCGCCAAGAAGACGAGAACAAAGACCCCGCTTGTTCGCATGAGCGCGTCGAAGTCGCCTGGTCGCTTGAATCGATTGATGTTCTCAAGCAGGGTGAGAACTTCCTTGATGAGCGGCAGCGTCAACCCGTAGAGCGCAGCTGCGATGGCCGAGCTTCCGACACCGATCAGGATCGACCGCCGCTGACCCAGCAACTCGTGCTTAATGCGCGGGTCAAATTTAAAGCGGCCGTCGGATGCCATTAAAAATCAGCGTTGCCAGGAACGCGGTAGTACGGAATCACGTCGCGAATATTCTTCATGCCGGTTACGTACATGACCAGTCTCTCGAATCCAAGTCCAAATCCTGCATGGGGAACGCTGCCAAATCGGCGAAGGTCGAGGTACCACCACAGCTCTTCAGCGGGCAGGCCCTGCGCCTTGATCTTTTCTTCCAATACGTCCAGTCGCTCTTCGCGTTGCGATCCGCCGATGATTTCTCCAATTCGCGGAGCCAGCACGTCCATCGCGCGAACCGTCTTGCCGTCCTCGTTGAGGCGCATATAGAAGGCCTTGATCTCCTTCGGATAATCGGTGAGAATGACCGGGCGGCCAACCTTGACTTCGGTAAGCCATCGCTCGTGTTCGCTTTGCAAGTCGGTTCCCCACGCAACCGGGTACTCGAAATTCTCGCCCGAATTTTCTAAAACCTTGATCGCCTCGGTGTAGGTCATCCGCTCGAATCCGCTCTCGGCTACGAGTGTCAGCGTCTTGAGTAATTCAGGCTCGATCCGCTGGTTGAAGAACTCGAGATCGCCTGAGCATTTGTCGAGGGCGTGCTGGATCGTATAGCGAAGGAATTCTTCGGCAAGGTTCATGTCGCCTTCGAGCGAGCAGAACGCCATCTCCGGCTCGATCATCCAGAACTCGGCAAGGTGTCGACTGGTGGATGAATTCTCAGCTCGGAATGTGGGGCCGAAGGTGTAGACGTTGGTAAGGCCCAGCGCGAGAGTTTCCGCCTCGAGCTGTCCGCTCACAGTGAGGAATGAAGGCTTGCCGAAGAAATCCTCGGCCGGATCCTTCGTCGTGATGTTGTAACCCTTCTCATCGTGTCCCATACTCGTCGTGACTTGGAACATCGCACCGGCGCCCTCTGCGTCGCTTGCCGTGATGATGGGAGTGTGAATGTAATGGAATCCACGCTCATCGAAGAACTGGTGGACGGCTTGGGCGAGCTGGTTTCGAACTCGAAAAACCGCGCCGAAGGTGTTACCACGAACTCGGAGATGGGCAATTTCTCGCAGGAACTCCATCGTTGCACCCTTCTTTTGCAATGGATACGTCATCGGATCGGCCGCACCGTAGATTTCCAGTCCGGCCGCCTTGAGCTCGACGGCCTGACCCGCCGCGGGAGATTCGACGATCTCTCCATCGAAGCGTACACAAGCGCCAGTCGTGACATGCTTCAAGGATTCGGCATCGACCGCCCCTTCTTCGACCACGATCTGGAGGTCCTTGAAGCAAGAACCGTCCGACAGTTGGACAAAGGAAATTCCCTTACTGTCCCGGCGGGTTTTCACCCAACCATATGCACTCACCTTCTCACCCGGGGAGAGTTGGAACAGGTCTTTGATGTACTGGCGTCGATAATCCATTAAAACTTAGGACAAAGGATACCTACCGGCTCATTGAGCCTGGCAGAGATGTCGTAACATGTGAGTGGCTGGAACTCACCATGTCTGATTTGATTCACAACTTAACGGAAAAACTCGGCATCGACGCATCGACCGTCACCGACCAAGCGCAAAGCCTCTTGGATCAGCACCGCGACAAAATTCCGGATGCGCTGGAAGGCTCCATCGAGAGCGCCATCCACGGTTCAGCTGTCGGTGGGTTCCTAGAGAAACTCGGCGTTGGCGGGCATCACGAAGAAGAAGCCAAAGAGGATGAAGCAACAGAAGAAGAGTCTACAGACGTGGAAGAATCTTCCGACGATGAGGAAGCTTCGGACGAGCCGAGTGACGAAGAGACCGAAGAATCGGACGAGTCTGAAGAAGAGGAAGAGTCCGACGAAGAAGAGTCGCAATAGTCGATTCGCGTTTGGAATCACGAAATGCCCCATCATTTTTGGGGCATTTTTTCGTTTTGCCTCATGCCGCTACCCTCGGGGTCGTATACTTCTAAAAACCCCACCACTTTTTGGCGCACCGTGGCGTCTTTGTGTCTTGAGGGAGATGGGATCATGGCTACCAAGTACATTTTTGTAACCGGAGGCGTTGTTAGTGGAATCGGAAAAGGCGTTGCCACCGCCAGCCTCGGCCGCCTCCTGAGGAACCGAGGATTTACCGTCGCTCCCATCAAGCTCGATCCATACATCAACGTCGACGCTGGCACCATGAACCCTTTCCAGCACGGCGAAGTCTTCGTCACGGAGGATGGCGCGGAAACCGACCTCGACCTGGGACATTACGAGCGTTTCATGGATGTGAATTGTTCCAAAGGCAGTTCCATCACCACCGGAAAAATTTACCGAAACGTCATCGAAGCCGAGCGGCGGGGTGACTACCTGGGTGGCACGGTTCAGGTCATCCCGCACGTCACCAACGAAATCAAGCGATTGGCTAAACAGGTCGCAGTCGAGCAAGAGGCCGACGTCGTGATCGCCGAAATTGGTGGAACGGTGGGCGACATCGAATCCCTTCCGTTCCTCGAAGCGATCCGCCAGATGCGAACTGACCTGGGCTACGAGAACACGATGTACGTTCACGTCACCATGGTTCCGACGGTTGGGCCTTGGCACGAAGTTAAGACCAAGCCAACCCAACACAGCGTTTACAAGCTCCGTGAAATCGGTATCTCGCCCGACGTCCTGATCTGCCGATGCGAAGTGCCAATGTCAGATGAAGTGATCGAGAAGATCAGCCTCTTCTGCGGCGTCCCCACCGAGGCCGTCATCCAGTCGCAAAACGTCGACACGATTTACGAAGTGCCGCTTTGGTACGAAGAGAAGGGCCTGGGAGATTTCGTTTCGCGACGACTCGGCCTTGAGCAGCGCAAGGGCCAAATGCAGGAATGGGAATCGCTCGTCGACGCCCTCAAGAATCCTGAGCATGAAGTTACGATTGCCGTAGTCGGCAAATATACATCCAATGGCGACGCATACAAGTCGATTGCCGAATCCCTCATTCACGCCGGAATTCCGCACCGCGCCGCCGTCAATATTCGGTGGATCGAGAGCGACGAGCTTGAAAAATCTGGCGCCCCGGCCGAAGTGCTAAAGGGCGTCGACGGACTGGTTGTCGGACCTGGCTTTGGTCTTCGCGGAATCGAAGGCAAGATCGAAGCAATACGTATTGCCCGAGAAACTGGGCTTCCCTTCTTCGGAATCTGCCTCGGCATGCAGATGGCTGTCATCGAGTATGCCCGTAACGTGTGCCACCTGGAGGGTGCGAACTCGGAAGAGATGAACGAAAGCGCTCCCTATCCGGTGATCCACCTCTTGCCTGAGCAGAAGGAAATCAAGGACAAAGGCGCGACCATGCGACTCGGTTCATATCCCTGCAACCTAGTGAACAACACGCTCGCCCACACGCTGTACGGTGCGACCAAGATCACCGAGCGGCACCGCCACCGGTACGAAGTGAACAACGACTTTCGCGAGATGCTGCAGGAGCACGGCATGATCATCTCCGGCGTTTCTCCTGACTACCGTCTGGTTGAGATGGTCGAGGTTCCGGCCCATCCATTCTTCATTGCGACTCAGGCGCACCCAGAGTTTAAGAGCCGACCCAATCGACCGCATCCGCTGTTTGCCGGAATTGTCGGCGCGGCTCTGAAATCGAAACAGAAAGCCTCGGTGAGTTAGCTATGTTGGTCGCGGCGGCGCTCCTCGCTCCCATGTATTGGCACGGAGTGGACGCGTCGTTCGTTCCTGAGTACCGCGACCTTAAAACCAAGTTCTTTGTGGGCAACAAAGAGGATGACGCGCTCGCAATCATGGCCTACTCAGGTTCCAATCTCCTGCGTTTAAGGGTTTGGGTCAATCCTCCGCGAGGCTATTGCGATCTGGCTCATACGCTGAAGATGGCCCGCGATGGCCAAGCGCTGGGAATGAAGATTCTCCTCAACTTTCATTACTCGGATGACTGGGCCGACCCTCAGCACCAAATCGTTCCCGCGGCTTGGAAGAACTTGGATCTGGCCGGACTCGCCAAAGCAACCGAGGAGCATTCATACCAAGTCACCAAGGCGCTCGTCGATCAAGGCACCGTTCCCGCCATGATCCAGGTAGGCAACGAGATTCGAAATGGTATGGAGTGGCCACTCGGGCACCTTAACAATGAACAATCGTTCGACTCACTCGCGACCCTGTTACGGGCGGGTACTCGCGGCGTGGAGCGGGCCATGCCCAAGAAGAGCTCGTACCAGATGATGATCCACCATGACCAGGGTGGCAGCCTGGTTCAGTGCTTGAAGTTCTACGCCGAGCTTGAGAAGCGCAACGTTCGCTTTGACGTGATTGGCCTCAGCTATTACCCGTGGTGGCATGGGACCCTGCGCGATCTCCAAGACAACCTGAACGGACTCTCCCGAACCTTCCATAAGGATGTCGTCGTTGCTGAAACAGCCTATCCTTTCACCCTGAAATGGTCCGACAATGTAGGAAATTTTGTATGGGAGAAGACTGATTTGAAATGCGAATATCCGGCGACGATCCAAGGGCAAGTGAGCTTCCTCAAGCGTCTTCACGAGATCGTCCACGCGGTTCCGGACGGGCATGGCCGCGGCGTTGTCTATTGGGCTCCGGAGTACGTTGCTCAGCCGGGAATCGGGACGCCGTACGAGAATTTGACGCTCTTCGATTTCGAGCATCGAGCATTGCCGGGCCTCGCGGCTTTGTGCGAACGGTAGTCTTTGCCTTATAATGGCTCCATGTGGCGTAAAGTCGGCCGGTTTCTCGGGGCCAATTCAAACCTTCGGCAAATCGGGCGATTGATTGGTGCGAACTTCCACCTAAGAGTTCAAGGCAAGATGGTCCACATTTCTTTCGGGTTGGCCATTCTGATGTTTGCCTGTCTGTGGTTTCGAAACGGGATCACACCCGAGCCCAAGATTGTCTACGTTCAGCCGCGAGCTACGCTAGCGGCAAGTCCTCGATCCACATACGTACAAGCCCCATTCGCGAACCCGATCGAATCGGTTCAACTCGTAACCTCCACGTCCGCCAAGGTCCGATCTGCCTTTTCGTACAATCGCGACAGGCAGGGAACTACACTCGACTTCGGAGATGCAGCGCCAGGAGAGGTCGCCATCGCCCGTCTGTTCGAATCTAAAACGAGTCACGACATCATCTATATGTCGACTCTCACCGGGTGGAAACCAGCAAACGACATCACGAGCATCACGTTCGACAAGGATTTTAAGCACGAGGGTCCGGCCATCGACGAGCGCTTTGCGAAAGACTTCGCCCATTTGTCGATCTCGTCTTCTCGGCCAGATGACGTATTCACCCAAATCGAGCTTTCAGATCGTCCGCGAATTGGCCTGCTTCGACTCCGAAACGTTGGCAAGAAGCTCGAACCCACCATCATTTCCGTCCGAAATGAACACCACGATTTACTGTACTGGGTGATCATCGACACCCCTAGTTAGATTCCATTCGTTGGGGACTATGGTAATCAAGGGCAAACCCGATATAATGCCCCTCAATGGATCAGGAAAAGGCTTCAGAACTCTCGAAGAAGATGATGAAGAAGCAGCTGAGACTTAGTCTCTCGGTCGCGATTGTCTTCGTCGTTGTCCTTGTCGGGCTCCCGCTCTTCAACCTCTATGCTCCCGATTTGGCCAAAACCGATCTTGGAGGCTTTTCGCTGACTTGGCTGATCCTCGGTCTCCTGTTCTATCCCCTTACCTGGATGCTGTCTTCCTGGTTCGTTCGCGGCTCGGAAAAGATTGAGCGCAACATCATCGAGGAGGAATCGAAATGACCGAACTCATGTTCGTCATTGCGGTGACGCTCTTCACGATCTTGCTCGGCATTTGGGCCACCAAAAAGAGCAAGACGGCTTCCGATTTCTTCGTGGCGGGCCGAGCCGTAAGCGTCTTCTGGAACGCCAGCGCCATCTCAGGCGAGTATCTGTCGGCGGCTTCTTTCATGGGCATCGCCGGCCTCGTCATGAAGAATGGCTACGACGCCATGTGGTACCCCGCCGGGTACGCCGCAGGATATTTGTTCCTGCTGCTCTTCATCGCGGGACCGCTCCGAAGGTTTGGCGCATTCACGATTCCCGACTTTGCCGAAGGACGATTCCACAGTCCGGCGTTCCGGAAAATCGCCGTCTCCTTCGTTCTCTTCATCGGCTTCTTCTACACCATGCCGCAGATGAAGGGCGCTGGCGCTACGATGCAAGGAATCTTTCCAACCTGGCCCTATTGGCTGGGCATTGTCATTGTTGGCTCGGTCATCACATTCAACGTCGCCTTGGGTGGCATGAAGGGAATCACCCTGGTGCAAGCGGCGCAGTATTGGATCAAAGTCTTTGCGATTTCGGTTCCGTGCTTTGTGGTGATGTCGGTACTTGGCAGCTACAGCGAACCCATTCGCGACGCCCTCGTGGCTCCAGCCGAGATACCCTATGTCACCGGCGACGTGATCACCATTAAGCCAATTGCTCCCAACAACGCCTTTACGCTGAGTTCAGCTGGAAAAACGATGGTGAAATTTGAAGAGGACACTGTTATCTCTGGCTTCTCTCTCGTTCCAAAACTGAAGGAAGGTGAATCGGCGGACACGTCAAACGTCATCACGAATATCGGCGGAGCGCAACCCATCGACTTCAAGGGCAAAAGCATTTCGATTCCGAAAGACACGTTGCTTCAGTTCAACGTCGTCAAAATTAAGAAGCCGGGTGAGCAGACCGAAATTCCGAAGGCCTCCATCAAAGTCGAATTCTCAAAGCTCGCGAAGGTCCGCTTTAGCTCGGTCCGGAACCTGAATGGAGGCAAGGCGTACGCACCGAACGCTCCGGCCAATGGCCGCTGGGTAAAGCCATTCGGGCCACTCACTTCGAAGAACGGCTATCCGCTTCTCTACACTTACTCGCTCATCATCGCTCTCGTGTGCGGTACGGCAGGTCTGCCCCACATCCTCGTCCGCTTTTACACGAACCCAGACGGCAAGGCGGCCAAGCGAACAACGCTTTGGGTGATGGTCATGCTTGGCGCGTTCTACATCTTTACGCCGATCTGGGGTGTGTTGGGTCGAGTCGGCATTCCGAATCTGTATCCGACTAACAACACGGATCCGGCCATTATCAAGTTGCCGACCATGATCGGCTACGGAGACATGGGTCATGTGCTCGCTGGCATCACCGCCGCCGGTGCATTCGCCGCGTTTATGTCCACCTTCAGCGGCTTGCTCGTTTCGATGTCGGGCGCGTTCGCCCACGACATTTACGGCAAGATTCTGAAGCCGGAATCGACTCCCGAACAACGCAAGACCGCGTTCAAGGTAGCAGCCGTTGTCGTTGGTGTTGTCTCGATGCTCCTCGGACTCGCTGTCGAGAGCTTCGACATCGCCATGATGGTTGGCTGGGCGTTTGCGATCGGCGCCGCGTCCTACTTCCCGCTCCTGCTTCTGGGTTCCTGGTGGCGCGGCCTGACCGCTAAGGGCGCGGCGACGGGCATGCTTGTCGGCGGTTTGTCTTCGCTCGCGGCGATCGTGACCACGATGCTCATCGATAAGAAGATTCTCTCGCTTGAGCTCTCACCGCTGACGCGTTCGTTGATGGAGCAACCGGCGATCTGGGGTGTGCCGCTGTCGATCATCCTGATGATCGTCGTGAGCAAGGCATCGGCCAAACAGGTTCCCCACGACGTGGATTGGATGATGTTGCGGCTTCATGCTCCCGAGGAACTCGGGCACTCGAAAGATTACATCGGCGAACACTAATCGCCGATGTGACGACTCACCAATGCGAAGCGTCCTTCCTACTAGGTTGGGAAAGACTCTTCGCAAGATAGGAATCGTTGCCTCCGCTGCGTTGGTTTCAGGCACGATGCTGTGCCTTGCCCTGCCTCTCGGCGAGCAGTGGTACCTCGCCTGGTTCATGTTGGTTCCGCTTTTGCTCGCGACTAAGGGAACCCGCTTTATCGTAGGCTTTCTCGGTGGACTTGGTGCGGTTTTCTGGTGTGCTTTCCTTGCCCAAACCGGAGTCTTCTACCGCGACAAGCTGTTCGATGCCTCACCAATGTGGATCTACTGCGCCTGCGGCATTTTCGCATTTTCCTTCTCGATCTTCTTTGGAATCTACGCCGAGGGAAAGAACCACGAGCGGCCGGTTTGGTGGCTCGGCGCATGCGCGGTGCTGCTCGAGGCGGTGTTGCTTCTTGAGATTCCCGCCCATGTCGCCCTCACCCAGTATCGAAACACGATTATGATGTTGGCCGCAGCTCTCGGTGGCATCTGGCTCGTGTCCTTTCTTGTATGGGCTTTCAATCTGTGGATTGCTAAGGACGTCTCGCGGCGATGGCTTTGGGTATTGGCTCTACTCTTCGCATTCGTTTTCTTGAATCGCTTCAATATGCGCTGGACGAGTTCGCCCGAGGCATTCTCGGTAGCGGCGGTGCAGTTCAACTCCACGAACGGCGACGACGATGCCTTGATAGCAACTCATCGAGAAGCATCGAACGCTGGCCCAGCATTCGTAGTTTGGCCCGAGTTTGCCGGCATGGCGTTTGCCCACGGCAACGACACCTCGAAACTTCGACAACTCACAACAAACTCAGCGCCGATCGTCACAACCTACAGCGACGACTTCTCACCTCTGCCCCACAATGTCTCTTCACTGGTCGCCGATGGTAATGAATCGGAGCGATACGAAAAGCGGAAGCTGTTTGGCAGCGAAAGCAAAATGCACACTGCTGGAACCCACGCCTCGAGCGCCAAGCTGCCGAAGTATTACGGCCGCGTCGGTCTGAACATCTGCTACGACTCGTGTTTTCCCGCCTTTATTCGTGAGTCGGCGACCCAGCCAGATGTTCGAATCCTATCCCTGCCGACCATCGACCCCGACTGCACCCACTACTTCATGGCGGCCATGCACGCCGCCTACACTCCATTTCGCGCCGCCGAGAGCGGTGTCGCGATGGTCCGCGCCGACGGAACCTATGGCTCGATGATCGTCGACGAATATGGGCATATCGTTGCGGAACTGCACAACGAGCAAATGCCTGTGTCTGGAGAGGTATCCGCCAACCAGCCATGGACACCGTACCGGCAATTTGGAGACTGGTTCTTATGGACTTGCGGCTTGATGGTCGTCGTCGGGCAAGTCCTCGCAATCAGAGAGAAGAAACGGACTAAGGAACCAATTCAGTCCAACGAAGAAAATAGACCGCCACAACTTGCGGAGGGTCATGCGGACTCACAGCCACTAAGGCACGCCTCGATTGATAGAGGTCCTGCACTTTGGACAAGGGAAACGCTATCGACGCTCCCAATGGTCGAACTGTGGAAACCTCGATGTCGACCACTTCCGCCTCCACGATGTGCCAGCTGGGTTACGTAAGTCTTGCCGCGGACCCGGCTAACGCTCTCAGCGCCGACGCCTGAACGATGAGTTTTGGGGATGCTTCGCCGTCTGCCCAACGAGGGGGGCATGCGCCGTGCCGGGCGATATTGGCTCGAAGGTACGCAATGCATTCCGGTTCAATCCCGTTCAGATTCTCGAACAGCAAGTGGGCAAACGGCATTTCGTCGTCGATTGAGCCGTCGGGCATGATCCAACGTCGTTGAGCCGAGCGAATGAAGGTTTCCGCGTCGCGGTCGTAGGCTGACTGACCGGTGGCGCGAGCCACTTCGCGCGCAGAGCGGATCATCAATGCGGTGTTGTAGGACCACTTTGTCCCTTCGATCGCTCCTTTGAGGTCAATGTTGTCGAAGAAGCACCCGTCCATAGGGTCCCAAAGTGTGTCCTTGGTCCAGCGATAGAGTCTTCGAGCAACCTCGATATATTCATCTCGACGCCGGTGGTGACTCATCCCAAGACAAGCTGCTGCGGCCGGGCCATTCGAGCAGGTGTTTTTCGACGCCTTGTCCCTTTCGCGCCAATAGATGCCCCCACCAAGTTTGGTATCTTCGCCGGACAAAACGTAGGCTAGAGCCGCCTCGGCGCGGTCGAGCCACTGCTCGTCTTGTGTGATCTCGAAGGATTCGACGAGGGCCATGACCATCCACGCGTTGTCGTCGTAGTAGCGATCGCCGGGATGAGACGGCAACACATCGAAACCGGCGGTCGGACCGAGGTCGTTCCAATACGATTCGGCCATGGCGAGGGTGGATTTTAGTTTAGGAATATAGCTTGGATCGGATTGGGCCAAGGCATTTTGCGCCGAGATGAGGATGCCAAGAGTCCAGTTGAAAGCGACATCGGATTTGCCCAGTTCTTCGCGATAGTAGCCGGTGGAGGGCACGAAGTACCGATCTTCGATTTGAGTGAAGAAAGCTTGCGGAGTGGTCGTCGGACTGGTCGTGTTCATTAGGGCTGAAGGGTTTAATCCTTCTTAGGTCGAGGTCTTTGCTGCCATGTTGGGTCTGCGCATTGCCGCCATAATGGCGGGGTCGCTTCGCTCCTCGGACTTTTCCGGATTCGAATCTACCCAGGGGTCTACGCTCATCCTTCGCTTCGACACCCTGGCTACCATATGTGACCCCTCCGGGGTCGGACCCGCGCAGGACGCTAAGTTCTGTAAGACGAGATGGCGGTGGTCAACTTTAATTAACCTCCTCATGGGAGCATTGACTAGTGTCAGAACTCAAACCTGCCCGAGTCGAACTAACCCGGGCAAGTTCTATTTCAGGCCGTTCTTATCCTTGATCGATTTGATCAAAGCATCTTTGGCCCCTTGTGGCATCGGCGAGTTTTGAGCTCGCTCGATCTGCTGTTCCGGCGTCATTTTGTTGTAATCATCCAAGGCCTTCTGCTCCTGGGCGGTGTGCGGAGGTGAGCCATGGTCATCCGCACAGCCACCCATTACGAGCGAACCTACCAACACCGCGAGGGGCCAGAACCTCACTACTGCTTCCACTCCTTGATGTTGGAGGTGTATCCGAGCCAGTCCTTTTGATAGTTGGCGTAGTTGTTGGCATTCGCCCAGCGGAAGTAATCCCACATATCGTTGGCGACCGTCGCAGTGGCAGGAACGTTCTTCGCATGGCCATCGAAGAAGCCGAAGTTTGCAGCCCGGTTCTTGGAACCTTGGACACACGAGAGGCCGGTACTACCCGCAGGAATTCCTCCCTGAGTGCATTCATACGCGATGGTCTCGGCCCAAGCATCGGTGAAGAAGAACCGAACAGGCACGATCATGAGGGATGTTGCGGGAGATTCGAGAAGGGTCGACGATCCCCCACCGCCCTGGTAGCTGTTCACCTGCCACTGTCCGATGATCGCCTTGCCCTGTTCGTTAAATCCGGCGGAGCTATTCAATGCGTAGGATCGAGGGAAGCGCGTGGTCTCGTCGCCGGTGCCCGTCATTGGCGGAAATCCCCAATAGAGCGGCGAAAGATTGGACCAAGGTGCGTCGGCGATTGGAGACTCAAAGATGCCGCCGCCACCGGTCTGGTTATAGGTTTGTCCGGTGCCATAGTTCTTTCCGCCATTCTTGATGTAGGGCAGAGTCGCATCCTTCCACGACATCATCTTGGAGGTCCACCAGTCGGCGTTATTCACGACGATTCGGCTCATGGGGAGCACATCGTCGTTGTCGGGAAGATAGATATTGATGCCAAGAGACAGATTCTTGACGTTGGATATGTCGGCCGTCTTTTTCGCGGCGAGTTTAGCTTGGGCAAAGACGGGAAAGAGAATGGCGGCGAGTATCGCGATAATCGCGATCACGACGAGAAGTTCGATGAGCGTGAAAGCTCTTCTTTGAGTATTCATGATGATGATTTCCTTGAGTTATTAGGTTCTTTTAGCCAAACCTGGACCTCGCCGAGCAGAGGAGCGCTCTGGGGCGAGGAGGGAATGAAATCGGCCTCGATGCGAAGACATTGCGGTTCGACGCGCGGGTCCTTCATTTGGTCGAGAAGCAGTCTCGCCGCCTCCACTCCGATTTGGTATTTCCGGCGAACGATTCGATGAAGATCCCAGGGGCGTCGAAGTTCCAGTGGAGGCCATTCGTTGATCGTCACGATCTCGAGTTCTTCTGGAATCTTGAGCTCCAGTCGATCCGCAATGCTGAGTACCTTGAGGGCGAGGTCGTCCTGGATGCAGTAGATCGCCGTGATCTTGCTGGGACCCTTCACCATCGAGAAAACCGTATCGTCTACCGCGCGCTGCAGCAAATCGCCGTTCATCTCAAACTCCCGGCCGATCCAGCGGACGTACTCTTCCGCGTCGATCCCGAAGCATTCCCGCATTCCATCGAGGAATGCTCGATGCCTCGCCATCGCAGATGAGACGGTTTCTTTGTGGAATCCAATGAAGCCGATGCGCTCGTGGCCGTGGTCGCGCAGCATGCGAACGGCTTGCTTGGTTGCGGCGGTGTCGTCGGAAACCACGGACGATCCCGCGAATCCCATGGGAACACGATCGACTGCCACCACGGGATAGCCCGTCGCGTGAAACTTTTCGAGGTAGGTCCCGTCGCGCTGGTCGGCTATCGGAAAACAAATGATGCCGTCGGTCTCTTTCGACATTCGGAGGAGGAAGTTTGCCTCCCGCTCGACCGAGTCTTTGGAGTCACACAGCACCAACCCGTAATGATCTCCAAGGGTTTCACGGATTCCCTCGATCATCTCGGAAGCCGGGAAATCGAAGTTTCGCGCAACTCGGTCGAAGACGAGGGCAACCATATGTCGCTGACTTTTGGCTTCTTTGCGCACATAGGTTCCGCCCCGCTTTCGGCTATCGACGTAGCCCAAACCTTCGAGAGCTTCGAGAGCACGATGAATGGTGGATCGACTGACCGAGTATTCTTCGGCCAATTCGGTTTCCTTCGGAAGACGCGTGCCAAAGACGAACTCTCCCGAATCGATTCGGGTCTTTAAGTGGTCTGATATTTCACGCCAGGTCGACATCGTTGTCCTCCGTTAACGACATGATAAGCAAGCACGTTGGAAGCTGTGGCCAAATCTGGACATAAGCCTTAGGAATGGACATAATGCAGTGGCTTACCCTGAGCCGCCCAGCCAGTAAACTACGTTCCATGTCCAATACGAACCCAGCCTGGGACCTCACGATACACCGACCCTCGGGTTCCTTCCCTTCTTGGTTCGAGCTAACCGAAGATGGGTGTCGGTACGTGGGCATTTGGGGCAGCGCGCGGTTTACCGATAACGTGGCCGTCAGTACGAGCGGAGGCATTGGTTTTTCGATACCCCCTCAGTACGAAGGATGCGCCAATGAACTTAGGTTTGAGTTATGGACGAAGGGAGATACGATCTCTGGCAAAGCCTGGATTTGGGATGACGAGCCTTACCGTGTGGAAGGTAACCGAGCGCCGACCTTGGAACGATCAGGAGCCCCCGTCGAAGGCGAACCGATCGATCTGCTGGCCAACGGATTAGAAGGATTCTCGGCGCGGTGGACGGACATGGACTTCAATTGGTCGATGGTCGATGGCGTGTTGGTCAATGCCGCCAAAGGAACGGACATTGTCTCCACCGAGAAGTTCGAAGACTTTCGACTCGAAGCCGAGTACACCTACCCCGAGGGCAGCAATAGCGGCATCTATCTGCGAGGGCGGTACGAGTTCCAGATTCTCGACGACTTCGGATCTGACCCATCCGTCGGATCTTCCGCGGCGATCTACGGCTTCCATGCACCCACCATTAATGCCATCAAGGCTCCGAACGAGTGGAATCGAGCGGTGATCGAATTGATCGGCCGAAAGGTGAAAATCGAACTGAACGGCCAAGTCGTGGTCGACGAAACGATTCCCGGAATCACAGGCGGGGCACTGGATTCGAATGAAGGCGAGCCGGGCCCAATCCTCTTGCAAGGAGACCACGGTCCGGTGAGCTTCCGCAAGCTGATGCTCACGCCGATATCTTTTTAGGCGAGAACCAACTTCGGTTCGAATCGTCTATCAGTGAGTGCGTTCGTTTGGAACGTCGATCGGGGTTATGGTAATTGGGATTTCACTATTCTTGGCTTTAAGCCAGTCGAGCGCGCCAAAACTTTCACGTTCCTGGACCTTTCAGGCAGGAGACATGATCGAGCAGGTGATTGCCGATCAAGGCAAGTTGCTCGTGCTTTCAGGCAAAGGACTCTCGTGCGTCGACCCAAGTTCAGGCAAGGTCGCTTGGAGAGCCGATTTGCATCCAAAGGGAATCTTCGCCCGAATGGCGATCGCAGACAAGGTCATCGTGGTTCATGAAGCGATCTCGGGAGCCACCAGCGGCCCAGGGTTCTACGTCTTTTCCAGAAGCACAGGGAATCTCCTTTGGAAACTGAATTCGGACCAGACCCAATCAGCGGTGGCGGTTGAAAAAGGTATAGCTTACACCTCTCTCAGGTTCGGGAAACTTGCGGCAGTTAGCCTAGAAACCCGGAAAGTAATTTGGGAAATGCCCTACGTCCCCCATGCTTCGGACGGGTGGGGAAGCATGTCGAGAATCGACCAACTCCGTGTCCAAGGTCAGACACTGTTGCTCTCCGATGGCGACCACTGCCAAGGCTGGAGCCTCAAGTCGCATTCCAAGTTCTACGAAGTGCCCAACAAGTACGGTCGAGACGTCCTGCTGCAAGCGGATGGGGCTTTCCTCGTTCAGTGCGAATACTTGGCCAGCTACGACTTTCAGACTGGCAAACTGCTCTGGAAAGAACCGAAGTACAAGTCAGGATTGGGCTACGCTTCTGTCCTCAAGGACGCCTACATCTTTGGCCAAGGAGCCGACCTCGTTTGTGTGGGCGCTAGGGATGGGAAAGAGCGGTGGCGAACTAAGGTTCCGAAGATCGAGGACTTTGGCCGAGAGAATATGAACGCTTGGCTCGGCAAAGAAATCGTGCTTCAAAATGCCGGAATCCATGCGGTCTCTCTGGAAGGAAAGTACCTATGGACGCTTCCAATGGTTGACAACTTTGGCGTGATTTCCTACTCGTCGAAGTCCATGGTCGTTCGCGATTTTGAATCCATTCGGGGTTATGATGTCCGCGTCTCCAACGAGACACCGGAGCAGGAGGCGAAGCGACTATGTTCGCAGTTATCCTCGCTCGACAATCTGGATTTCTCGCGACTGAAGGCGCTTGGAAGTGTGGCAACTAAACCGCTGATTGCTGCTTTGGTCACCCATGCAAAAGGTCAAAGAGAATATAAGCGAGAAGACTGGGTACTCAAAGCGCAAGCAACCCTGCAGGAGATCGCGATGCCGAGCGATACCGAGAGCATCATTTCGGCCCTCGATTTGATGGAGGCCAATCGATCGGCGTACGCTTCGATGCTCGAAGTCCTTCTTCGGAAGGGTGACCCCAAGCCTGCCGTCGCGTACTCCGCCGCCAAACTTGGGGCAATTGGCGATATTCGTCAAATAAACCTCTACGAATTATCAGATACGGACATGCCCGGCTCCGACCTGCCGTTAATCGCAGAACTCGAGAGGAAAACCGCGGACAAGGAATACTCAGTTATCCAGGCCGGAGCGATCAAGTTTGGCAATCCGACTGCCATTCGAATCATCCGGTCGCGCCGGGCAAACGTCCAAGCAATTGAACCTATCCAGCAGCGCATCGGTGACGGGCCAAGTCAGTATCCATTTAAACCGTTGCAGTCGATTACCATTCAGGGAGTGGTGTACCGACTGGGAATTTGCCGGGCCATGGGCAACATGACCGACCTTTGGATCGAGCGCCAGGGACCGAATCGCTTCTTCGCTTTTTGCAACGTGAACACGTACCGGCACGGCAAGCCGTTCATGTCCTTGCCGAGCGAGGCGGAGCAGACAGAAGAGAAGCAAGCGAAGGCAATTTACGATACCTTTGTAAAGGAAGGCTGGAAGAAGGCAGTGGCCCACTTTGCGGATTACGAACGCGATTCCGACCACGACGGCCTCACCGACTTGATGGAGGCCCGCTTGGGAACCGACCCCATGAATCCTGATTCCGATGGCGATGGCATTCCAGACGGCATCGACCCGTGGCCGAATGCGCCTGAACGAGCGCTCAACGATGCCGAGCAAGTGATCGCCCGAGCCGTCGAACACGCAACGACGGGTTCAATCCGCCTCGATCATTCGCTTTTCGCCGCGCCAAAGCGCATGAAGCCGTTCCAGATGAGAACGAAGGCTTACCCGATGATTTGGGGCGAAGACAGCGGAGCGTACAAGAATGCATCTCCTGGGTTGTTCGCACTTGAAGTTCCCCCGACCAAGCCAACCGATGGATCTCGTGGCAAGGACAACGTCACAAAGCCGTGGGAAGACACTTACATCCTCTGGAACGCGAGCCACAGCGAAGCCAAAGTGCGACTTCAAGTGGATTTCTATGGGATTGAAGTGACCCTTCGAAAATTCGATGGCGAGTGGTTCGTCGTGCGCGAGAAGGAAACATGGATTTCGTAACATCCACTATTCACCAGATAACTTACGACGTTGGCGTCGGCCGGTGGTGAACTCTCGACTCGAGATTGGTTAGTTTGTGAGTGTCGGCGCCTGAAGGATGATATATCCCGGCGAAAGCCCACCGGACTCCCATGTAGGTGATCATCCAAAGAACAGCTGCTAACGCTCCCGGCAGGATTCCTTGCGGCGCCATAGCTGTCTCTTATACACATCTGACGCTGCCGACGACTCCTTACGTGTAGA
>CAMFIS010000060.1 GCA_945952345.1 uncultured Fimbriimonas sp. | reverse complement strand
CGTGGGCTCGGAGATGTGTATAAGAGACAGACCACCAAAGGCTGATGGATTTGCTCCACATCACAAGCATCCGTCCTGGTGCCGAGGGCTTTAACAAGAATGCTCCGAACTATCAAAACGTCGACGAGGCGAAAGCCACTACTTATACTTCGCTTCCGGACCCCCTGGTTTTCAACAATGGTAAGCCGGTGAAGAGCGCGAGAGACTGGAATAATCGCCGCAAGGAACTCTTCGAGGACTTCGACCGCGAGATCTATGGCCGAACTCCAAAGCAAAAAATCGCCGTGAAGTGGGAAGTGACCGGGACGACCGAAGAGAAACTTGGCGATGTTCCGGTTGTGAAGAAATCGCTGGTCGGCCATGTCGACAATTCTTCATATCCAAGCATCAAGGTCGACATCCAAATGAATCTCACGATGCCTAAGGGCGCGAAAGGGAAGATGCCCGTGATCCTCGAGTTCGGGTTCGGCGGCAATTTTCCGCAACGTCCCAATACCAACCCGAACGCTCCCCGGCCGAAGTCTTGGCAACAGCAAGTGGTGGAGAAAGGCTGGGCGGCGGCAGTGATCGTTCCCACGTCGTACCAAGCCGATAATGGGGGCGGACTCGCGGACGGCATCATCGGTCTGGCGAACAAAGGCGAACCTCGTAAGGTCGACGATTGGGGAACCTTGAAAGCGTGGGGATGGGGCGCCAGCCGTGCCATCGACTATTTTGCCACCGAGGCCAGCCTCGACCCCAAGCAAGTTGCGATCGAAGGCATTTCGAGATATGGTAAGGCCGCGCTGGTCGCCATGGCGTACGAACCTCGAATGGCGATGGCTTTCGTGGGATCGTCGGGAGCAGGTGGTGCCAAGCTCCATCGCCGTGACTTTGGCGAGAAGGTCGAGAACCTCGCTGGTTCGGGTGAATACCATTGGATGGCGGGCAACTACATCAAATACGCCGGACCCTTGACGGCCAATGATATGCCGGTCGACTCTCATGAACTCATCGCCCTTTGCGCACCGCGTCCTGTGTTCGTGGGCTGTGGCTCTCCGAACGTGGAAGGCACTTGGGTGGACGACAGAGGGATGTTTCTCGCCACGCTGTATGCAACTCCGGTTTACGAACTTTTGGGCAAAAGAGGGTTGAAGGTGAAGGAGATGCCCCCCGAGGGAACGGGCGACACAGATGGAGACCTGGCTTTTCGGCAGCATACGGGCGGCCACACCAACGAACCGAACTGGCCCAGCTTCCTGGAGTTCGCTAGCCGCTACTTCAAAGTCCGGTAAAGGATCGTAACCTTTGGTCTTGTCCCAGCTTCAAACAAGGTAAAGTCCTTACAGGTAATTTTGCGAGGGAGCGGAAGGTCCCAACCAAGCGCAGGAGAACCTGGTAAGGAAAAAAATCCTGACGGGAACTTTGGCATCAATATTGTTGTCACTTCCCGTGCCGAGCGTCGCGTAAGCGCCCGGACTAGGTACTATTACGCCGAAATCATACACGGGAGGTGTGCGACCCTTGGCCGCCGCCATTGAAACCAAAAAACTGACGAAGAGTTACAAGAGTAAAGCTCATGGGATGGTTGACGTAGTCAGCGATCTCGATTTACACGTTGAAGAAGGTGAGATCTTCGGCTTCCTCGGCCCAAACGGCGCCGGTAAGACCACGACGATCAAGATGCTTCTCAGCATTATTGAACAGACTTCTGGTGAAGGCTATGTTTTAGGTCACGAACTCGGCGACGTCGAAGTTCACAAGGTCATCAGCTACGTTCCGGAACGGCCGTATTACTACGAGTACATGACCGGAATGGAGATCTTGAAGTTCTACGGATCGCTATTCGGAATCACCGACACTGCTCGCATGGACATGCTCCTCGAGAAGGTGAATCTGCACCGGGACAAGACCAAAACCATTTCGCAGTTCTCGAAGGGTATGCAGCAGCGCATTGGCCTCGCTCAGGCTCTCCTGAACGATCCGAAGCTTCTGTTCCTCGACGAGCCTACTGGCGGTTTGGACCCCATCGCTCACCGCGAAATTCGCGACCTCATCCTCGGATTCCGAGAAGAGGGACGAACGGTGTTCATCTCGTCTCACGAGCTTAGCGAAGTCGAATTGATCTGCGACCGGGTCGCCATCATCAACCACGGCGTCATCGCTCGCCAGGGCAAGCTCACCGAGCTGCTGAAGGGCGGTCGAGTCGAGCTGTCGGTCACCGGTGTCGATAAGGGAATTCTTTCTGGCATGAGCATCGGGGATGGCAACATCCACGACACCCCGGGTGGAATTCTGTTCGATGTTCCCGAAGAGGCCGATATCAACTCGATCATCGATGGAGTTCGCGCCAACAAGGGTTCGGTACTCAGCGTCGTTCCGCGCAAGAAGCGATTGGAAGACCTCTTTGTGGAGACCGTTACGGCGAAGTAAGGAGCACTATGTTTAAACCAATTATTGCAATTGCAAAGGCGACCGTTGGCGAAGCAATCCGCCGACGTGTTCTCCTGATCATTCTGTTTGTTGCCGTTATTCTCCTCTTTGTAGCCCCGCTCCTCGGAGTTCTTTCGGCTCGACAAGAGAAGACGGTTCTTACCGGTTTCGTTCTCGGTATCGTGCAGCTTAGCAGCGCGGTCATCGCGATTACGCTGACCGTGTACATGCTGCCAAACGAGGTTGAAAGGCGTACGATCTACACCATTCTTTCCAAGCCCGTGCAGCGCTACCAATTCCTCGTCGGGAAGTACCTTGGCGCGGTTGCGGCCCTGGCGCTGATGATGGGACTCATGGCGTGCGTTACGCTGCTTGAATTCGGCATCATCCAGCACGACTGGCCGAAGGGCGTCGAGTTGCTCCAAGGCATCAGCATGTTCTTCGTTCAGATGAGTCTGCTCGCCTCGGTAGCGATGTGTCTCTCCACGTTCGTGGCTCCGCTCGTGAACTTCTTCCTCAGCGGCGGCATCTACCTGATCGGTACCCTCGGCTACGCATTCTTCGATTCCTTCAACAAGAATCCGAATGCGCCGGTGTACTCCAAGGCTCTTGCGTGGTTCGTCAGCACTATTCTGCCGAACTTCGCCAGCTATAACGTTCAGAACAAGCTCATCAACCCGGAAGTGCAGATTCAGAATCCGCTCCAGTATTCGATCAACGCGGTCGTCTACGGCGGTTTCTACATCGCGATCATGCTCATCGCGGGAATGTTGATCTTCGATCGAAAAGAGGTCTAAGCCGTGGCATACAAAGGAAAAGCGAAACTTCGAAATACCTTGCTCGCCACTGGCGTCGTGCTCGCCGGTATGCAAGCCGTATGGAGTTCCTGCTTCGTCTATCCCAGATGGAGCAAGGACTACAGCCCGGTTCAGACTGGCCGAGACTTGATCGCCGGCTCGCTGTCTGCCGATCAGATGCTCTTTGCATTGGCCGGTTTCCGCGAGCTCATCGCCGGTATCCTGTGGGTTCGAGCCGACTCGTTCTTCGAGTCTGGTAACTACGACGCGATTCTGCCCATTATCCGGCTCGTCACGTTCCTCGACCCGCACCAGATCGACGTCTACGCGACCGGTATTTGGCACATTGGATATAACTTCACCGACGAGGAGCAGCGATCCGACCGACGATACCTTCCTGCGGCTCTCGCACTAGGCGCCGAAGGCGCCCACCAAAACCCGACCACGTACGAACTGTACTACGAGACGGGCTGGCTGTGGTACCACAAGATCGACGACAACTACGAGAAGGCTGTTTACTGGATGGCTCAGGCCGATTCCAAGAAGGACATCATGTCTTCTCCGGCGCGCCGCAACCTTTTGGGGCGAATCTACGAGCGAAACGGAGAAGTCGAGAAAGCTCTCGATCACTGGTATACGCTCTACGATATCGCAGCTGCGGAGTACGACAAGGACACCGAGCACCGCAACTTCGAATTGCACCAGAACAAGGACACGATCGAGCAGAACCTCGACACGATGTTGGTTCGAATGTCCCAGCGCGGTTTCTTCGCCGCCAAGGAGCATCGAAGTCTGGAAGGCTATGATATCAATCCGCCGTTCGACGTTGGCTTTGGTATGAAGGTCTCTGTTCCTTCGGAGCGCGTTTTGCGAATTCAAGGCAACTGGAATGTTCTTCCCGTCGGTACTCGCATCCGGTGCATCTTGCGTGACAAAAACTTCCCCAATGCCATCCCTGGTGGCGCCCTGTGGGACGCGGATTTGGACGTCAACTTCAACCCGCAGCGCGATAAGACGTACATGATGGATCAGCTCTTCGTCCGCAACCAGCGGTTCGATAAGACGATCGACATGAGCCGCGACCCTACGATGTACCCGTTCATCAGCGACGATTATGTGCTGGAGTTCTACTACAATCCGCGGTCGGCGCCACAGCACATCCAGGACAAGTTCGGTTGGAATGGAGAAGGTATGACCGACTCGACGGCTGAGGACATTCGAACGGACATTCGCGCAAACACGCGTTGCATGTTCTACTCGGTCGAACTGAAGAAAGACCAAATCCTTCTTCGAAACCAATATCGCACACAGCAGCCGGTTATCAAATCGAAGGGCTTCCGCGAGACCGAAGAAGATTACAATCAGTCCAAAGACAGGGCACAAATTCCCAGCCTTCGCGGGAACTAACCCAAGCAAGTTCGTGCCCGGCGGTGCTACAATTCATCGCCGGGAACTGCGCGGCAGCAGTTCGGCGAACCCCGCCAGGGCCGGAAGGCAGCAACGGTAAGTCGAAACTCTGGGTGACGCGGCCCTCCCGGCATTGAATTTGTCCTCGTGGCACAACTTGCTCCTAATCAAAACTTCTGTTTTCAAAGGGTGGAGCACGCGGTACGCGTCGCACAAACCACCTTTATGCACTGAGTTTTTCCCGTGGCACAACTTGCTCTTTACCGTAAGTATCGAAGTCAGACGTTCGAAGATCTGATAGGGCAAGACCACGTCGTTCGCACACTTCAAAACGCCCTTAATTCGGGTCGAACGGCGCAAACCTTCCTGTTTACAGGCCCGCGAGGAACTGGGAAGACTTCCTCGGCACGTCTACTCGCCAAGGCCCTCAACTGCGAAACCGGTCCTGGAG
This sequence comes from uncultured Fimbriimonas sp., assembly GCA_945952345.1. GTDB lineage: Bacteria > Armatimonadota > Fimbriimonadia > Fimbriimonadales > Fimbriimonadaceae > Fimbriimonas. Next base: position 12,762 of record CAMFIS010000060.1, on the reverse strand, counting down.
GAACTCCTTGCAACGTCTGCGAGCAATGCATTATGATCACGTCGGGGTCGCATCCGGACGTCATCGAAATGGACGCAGCGAGCGACTCTGGCGTCGACGATGTACGAGAAAAGATCGTTGAGGTCGTCTCGTACGCGCCAATGATCGGGCGATATAAAGTTTTCATTATCGACGAGGTCCACGACCTGTCGGCCAAGGCGTTCGATGCACTGCTCAAGACGGTCGAGGAGCCGCCGCCCCATTTGGTTTTCATCCTCGCCACCACCGAATTCAACAAAGTCCCCGCGACGATCCGATCGCGATGCCAGAAGTACGAATTCCACCGAGCGTCGATGAAGGATCTGACCGACCGGCTGATGTTTGTGTGCGATCAGGAAGGCGTTCAAGCCGAGCCGGCCGCTATCTCGGCCATCGCGCGGATGGCGGACGGAGGATTCCGAGACGCGCTCACGCTGCTCGAGCAGGCGATTATTGTTTCCGATGGTCAGATTTCTGTGGACGTGGTTTACGACCAACTCGGCTTGGTTTCCGAGCAAGCCGTCGACGAACTCCTCGTTGCGATTCAGATCGGTGAAGTTGCGAAGATCATCACACTTTTGGAAGAGATTGTCCGAACTGGTCGAGACCCACGGTCGCTTCTCGAATCCATGCTCCACCGCCTAGCCGACCTTACTCGCGCTGTGTACCAGGTACCCAACGACGGAGTGGACTCCACCCGCGAGGCGAGCCTCCACGAGATAGCGGTGAGGCTGGGTAAGCCATTCCTCATTTCAGTCCGTGCCTCGCTGGCCGACGCCCACAAGATCATTCGCGACATCTCGCTGCCCAAGCTATGGCTTGAGAGCGAGTTGATTCGAATCGCGACGGTGGGTACCCAAGCCCCAGCCCCAGCCGCTGCACCGATCAAGAAAGCTGAGCCAAAAGTTGAGGCACCCAAAGCTGAAGCCGTCGCGGTTGTGCAGACTCCGGAACCGGTGAAGGCGCAAGAGCTAACCAAAGAAAAGGTGGTGACCGAAGAGGCGAAGCCAGCATCTAATTCTTCGTCCGACGCGCGAGCGGAATCGAACGATTGGGACCGGCTGTGGAACGCTTTGCCCGTCAACCCGAAAACCGGTGGCGCCACGATGCACAAGATGAAACTATCGTCGGCGACCCTGGTGGAAGACACTGGAGATCGGCTCATTGTCGCGGTCGAAAGGCAGATGGACCTCGATTGGTTCAACGAGAATCCGGGTCGAATCAAGTTTGTCAGCGATCAATTAGCGACGATAGGACGCGAAGGCACGATTTTTGAACTCATTCTAGAAAAAAAAAACGACCTGAAGCTGGTTGAATCTGAAGCGGTAGAATTACACGTAGACGGAACTCGGCTCGAAAGGTTGGTCAAAGAGGTCTTCAATCTTACGGACACGAAAGAAGAGGATTTAGGTTAAACGATGAAACTTCCAAAAGGACTCGGTGGTGGTATGGGCGGTGGTCTCATGCAAAACGTTCAAAGTGCAATGGCTCGTGCCCAGAACCTGGAGCAGGAACTCGAGCACGAAGTCATTAACGTCGACAAGGGACCCGTCAAAGCGATCTTCGATGGCACTGGCCGCATCCAAAAGATCTCGATCGATAAGAGCGTGGTCGACCCTGACGACGTCGAGGCATTGGAAGATCTGATTGCTGGCGCAGTGCGCGACGGTTTCGAGAAGGCGGTTGAGCTTCGTGCTGACCGAGTCGCCGAAATCACCAAGGGCCTGCCTCCAATTCCTGGCCTCGGACTGTAAGCCTTGTTATTCGCGAAGCCGCTTGCCGAGCTGATCGCGGAGTTAGAAAAACTCCCCGGCGTTGGGCCGAAATCAGCCCAGCGCCTGGCCTATCATTTGCTTCGGGTGCCTGACCACGAAGCGTCTAAGCTGGCGTCGTCGATTCTGAATGCAAAAGAGAAGCTGCGCTTCTGTGTGCGGTGCCAGAACATCTCGGAGCAGGACGAGTGCGAGATTTGCAAAGACGTTCGACGGGATAAGACCGTCGTCTGCGTGGTTGGGGAACCCCGAGACATCGTTGCCATCGAGAGGATCAACGATTACCGTGGGCAGTACCATGTTCTGCACGGGCTGATCTCCCCGGTCGACAACATCTTCCCCGAGCAGCTTCGCATCCGCGAGCTCCTGGAACGATTCCACCACGAGCCATTGGAGGAAGTGATCGTGGCCACGAATCCAACCATCGAGGGTGATTCGACCGCGCTGTACTTGGCGAAGCTTTTGAAGCCGGTCGGACTGAAGGTGACGCGCATTGCCCACGGGATGCCAGTGGGTGGGGAACTGGACTACGCCGATTCCGCGACGCTGCTCTCGGCCATCGAATATCGCCGCGAGATGTGATGGAAGTTCGGCAGCCTAGCGAGGAGTTCGAAGGCGCCTTTCGAGCTTTGGTGGACGACTACCTTTCCCACGATCCTGAGAACGGTGAGTCATACATCGAAGGCATTAAGAATTTTTCGGCTTACGTGCGGCGATTGAAGCTGGACGAAGAGGGAGTCGATATGCCCGAAGGGCTCGTTGCCTGCACCCATCGCTGGCTGGTGGATTCCGATGGGAATATTGTGGCGGTCGTCCGGACTCGCCACCACATCGATCACCCGTTTTTGAACTCGGTTGGTGGGCACATCGGTTACGATGTGCCGTTCTCGCAGCGCGGGAATCGCTACTCGATTGAGGCTCTAAGGGCTGGGCTCGAAGTCGCGAATGAGCTTGGGTTGAGCGAGGTTTTGGTCTGCGCCGACGCCGAGAATGCGGCGTCTTGCCGAACCATCGAACGGTGCGGCGGCGTGCTGGAGAAGGAGTTCTTGTCCGAGCACTGGCCGATTCCCGTTCGAAGGTATTGGATATCCACCTAATCGATTGACAAGTAATGAGCAAAAGCGACGAGCGTTTAACTCAAAGCTAAACGCTCATCGCTCATCGCTTTCTTTCAGGCCAACCGCATCTGTCCCGGCTTGAACCGAAACCGACCTCGGACCTTCGCACAGATGTAGCAGGCGAATAGGGAAAGGGGAAGAATAGGCAGAATGAAGCACCTTAATGATCGGTCATATTGCTTCAAAACTCGCTGGATAACCGGAGTATTGAGGGCGGTTTCGATTCTGCTCATCGCGATGTCCCGGCCTAGAGAATGGCTCTCGACTTCATTCAATCGACCCTGAAGCGCTTGACGAACGTCTTTGGCGGTCAGCGGACCATGAAGAGTTAGCGTAGAAACCGACGGTACATCTTGGAAGCCAACGCTTCCCTTGGACATGATATTGATGCCTTCAGCGTAGGTCGCACGAGGCGCTGGGCTAGATGCCATAACAGCAGTCGGGAAGTACTGAACAATTCCGTTCCCAACAACATAGGTCACTCGCGGAACCTCGATCCAATCATTCTTGCCCAAGTCTTTCGCCGTGCGAATGCTGCTCCGCCAAGACTCAGCCGCTTGGTGCTCCATCGCTTGGTACTTGGAGTTTGAGGTGTGCAACTCGCGGTAGTGTTCTCGCAAACTGTTGTACTCGTACATGTAGGAATAACTCGAGTACGGTGAGGCAAATGTGTTTTGATATCCGACCACCGCGCCAAACAGGCAAGTCATACCGAAGTAAAATCCGAGCCACTTCCAGGACGGCATCTTGCCGAGAATGAGGGCAAAGAGCGCGAGGGGAACGACCACCAGGGCAGTTTGAGTTGGAAGGTACACCAGCATGAATTGATTCATCGCCGCGAACACCAATAGTACGGCAAGGGCGACTCCGGCGACGCGAATCAACAACCGCTCCTTCCGACTCCGAATGCCAACCAGGCAGTCACTCGCGATCACATCTGGGCTGCCGAACCGCTCGATCGCGGCGATTTGCGCCGACCGAGGATCCATTCCCTGAGACTCAAATTCCTCGGACAAAGCTGACAAGTGATTCTTCGTTTCGAGGATAAAGGAGTTTTCTTCTTCCATCGGCATTACATCGTGAATCCGCCGCCTCAGCTCGACCAGATACCAGTCGATGTAGTTGAGATTCATTTGTTCTCCTTGGCCAGGTGGCTGGTCATGATGCCGCCGACTCCGGAGACGAATTTGGACCAAGCCGACTTGTGACGCTCCAGCTCCTCTCGTCCGGCCGAAGTGATCGAGTAGACCTTGCGGTCGGGCTTGCCGTCCTGAAGCATCCATTCCGCCTGGATGAATCCCGACTGCTCCAGCTTGTGCAGCGCGGGGTAGAGTTGCCCCTCGCCATACTTGAGAACGTCCTGACTTTGTGTCCGAATTCGCTTCGATATTTCGTATCCGTGCAGCGCGTGATCGGCCAAGACGGCCAAGATCAGCGCTTCCAAATCCCCTTTGAATCCCATGATGTTGATACCTCTGATTTCTAGGTATCAACATCATACATCAATTTTCTATGTATTACGAGATTTTTTTGGAGTGGGCGAATTTATTCGCGCTTTGTCCTGCGAGATTCATCTCGTTGCTGTCAGAGGCTATTGGGCCCACCGCATGGCAATAATAATTGGAGGCTTTCTTTGCCGCCTATCGGTAGAGGTTTAGAGCTATTCAGAGGAGTGCGCTATCCCCCGGTTCGTGCCTCACCGACCCCTTCGCCAAGGGGTAGAGGGTCGCTTTGCTCCTCGGACTAGGGCAGATTCAGATTCTGTCCAGGGGTCTCCGCATATGCTTCGCTTCGACGCCCTGGCTACGGGCTGCGATCCTACGGATCGAGTCAGGCAACTGCCAAAAAACAGGCTGCCCAAGCGAAGACCGAGCTTTTGTGGCACGGGTAAGCAAACGCCCCTTGCTCTTGGATGAGGACATCCACCTACCCGTTATTTGCTAAGCGCTAAACGCTAATCGCTCAACGCTAGATTTACGCCACGACTCGTCGGAACGTCGAGCGGAGCGCGAAGCTTGGAATCTTCGAAACAACCCAGCACACACCGCTCAGGAACAAGAGGTTCAGGAGCGTTCCTCCTGCCAGCGGAGCCTCTGTCATCAGCGCCAGTTGAAGCCGATTCATCTTCGTGATTCGATCCGCATCTTGCAGGAAGCTAACCTGTTGAGACGCGGACGATCGAAACTCCGACGAATAGTTGGAATAATTCTGCCATGCAGAAATCGCCTCCGATGGAGTGTCGACGTAGCGAAGATTCACCTGCGCATAGGGGAAGTTCGGGCCAGTCTTCGGGGTGTCTTCGCTACCGCCGGAACTGGCGCCAACGTTCATTCCTCGATACCGATAGTAGTAGATCTGAGATCCGGCGTTGGTGCGCCGAGGCGCGAGATACCCCTTCGTCTTGTCGCCCACGAGTTTGCAGTACTCCGGCTCGATGTTCAACATCTGCGGTGCATAGGTCTGGATCGCATTTGCGGCAGCGGTCTTGTCAAACTTGTCTTCTTCGCCGTCGCTGTAATAGTAGTAGCCCTGACCACGGCCCGTTGCCTTAAGGATCTTAGTCTCGAGCGCCGCAAGTTTGACCGTCGAGTCGTTCGCCTTTACCCAGAGATCGTGCATGGCCGCATACTTCTCGGGAGGCACGTCGGCGAAATGCTTCTCGGGTCCTAACACCAGGAACGCGAAGCTGAGAACAAGGCTAATCGACCACGCCAGCAGAAGCTTTCCAAAGTACACCTTGCGTGAGAGAAAGGCGCTGATGAGGCTCAGAATTCCCACCGCGGAGAGAATTCCCATCGAGGTGTTCCAGAGTCCGTAGGGACCGCCGAAACCAATCAGCGTCCCGAACGACTGGACGCCGGCGAGGTGGAAGTAACCGGTCATGGTTCCGATCGAAAGCACGACCAAGACGGCGGCTATGGTCGACAAAACCCCGCCGAATCGCGACCGCGGTCCTTGGTTTAGGAGTTGCATGGCGGCATCGCGTGGACTGCCAAAGGTAGCCAACGCGGCCTTCTCGGCCTCAACTTCGCCCATGCCTTTATCCTTTAGTTCCTCAATATGTTCGGCGAAGTGGTTTTGGATTTCCTTGATCGCCTCAAAACGTTTGACATCGGACAGCCGACCCTTGAGATAGCCATCCAGCTCCACCGAATACCAGTCCAGATACTTTGCCATTTACTTTCCCTCCTTGGCGGCGGCGTCCATCATCACCGCATTGATGTTCGACACGAACTTCTGCCATGCCGACCGCTGATTCTGCAGTTCTCGCGAACCGTCCGGCGTGATGGAATACACCTTGCGATCGGGCTTTCCGTGCTGAGGAACCCACTCCGACGAAATCATGCCCTGCTCTTCGAGCTTGTGTAGGGCGGGATACAGCTTGTTCTCGGGAAGAGCCAGCGCATCCTTGCTTTTGAGTTTGATCTGCTTGGAGATTTCGTAGCCGTGCAGCGACCGCTCGGCCAGGACTCCAAGAATCAACGCATCGTTGTCAGTCTTAAATGCCATTTCATACCTCCCATTTCTGAGGTATCGATACTATACATCAGTTTCTGATGTAGGTCAAGGGTCTTTTTGAGAACTTGATGTGCCAGCGTCTATCGTTTTTGCTCTCTCAACCTTCGCGGCATTGAGGCTAATCCTTTGATCATCCCTTCCGCCTCGCCATCGCGATTTGGTTGATACCGGTGGCCAATCCCTCAAGAGCTCAGTCGAGCCTCCTTCCTCCCGATGCGGCACCACCTTCCGGGACCTATGGGCAATCTTTGGGAAGGAGCTGTGTTTGAGCAAGCCGACAGTCCAAGCTCTCCTCCAAAGATTGGAGGAGTGGCAGTCCGGTGACTTTGTCGGACTGACGAGGTGGATGATTTCCTGACTTCCGAAGATTGCCGAAAGCTGAAAGCTAGATGACTAAATTCCCGACCAAGTCGTCGTGCCCAAAGTAGAAGTGGTGCGAGAATTCTCCCGGCCGCAGCCAGATGAGGGCGGTAGGTACGCCGTTTAGCACGAATGAGGCGACGCTCTGAGCTTCCTCGGCTTGCAATGGAGCTTGATCGAAGCGCGTTACGATGAGGTGGAGCAGGTCTTCTTCACCTTCGAATTGGTATCGATAATCGCCGATTGAACCGGAAAACTGGTTCGGCTCGAGGCCGATACTAAGGAGGGCGAATTGGTCCGACGGTCGATCGAGGTCTCGATCGAACTCGGGGAGTTTAATTCGTCGATCCTCGCGAATGTATTCCATGACCAGCCGCATCACTTCGTCGCGGCGACTCTGCTCGGCGGGAGTTGGCTGGATCACATAGGAGAGATTACTAGATAATTCCCCGGGGATTTGGGGATAGGATTAGCCGTAAGTCGAGACTGGGTAAAACGTGAGTCCGTAGAAGTTATGGGCCCTTGCTTCAATGAAAAGAATCGCCTTAGCCGCTCTCCTCATTTGCATGCTCGTTTGTGGTGGACTTCTTTTCAAGGAGTACTTAGTCGAATCTCAACATGTGTCGATCACGTATCGGGTGCCAAAGAACTTCAAAGGACTGATCATCGTTCACGGAAGTAACACGATCGTGAATGAAGCGGAAGGTGATCATATTTACCTCCGGGTCGACGCCAAGGGGCAGACAACCATAAACAGGAAATACCAAATCATTTGGCACTCTATCGAATTCGAAAGCGGTGGGAGAGCAATTCGGCTTTGGATTGAACGCTCGCTCCCAACAGATTCGGCGACCTATGTTTTTCAACTCGACAATTCAAACCGGCCGTTCATCCCTCCGGACTACAGCGATGCGTTTTTCGTTGGAACGGCAGCTGAATACCATGCTTTTCTAAAGAAATATGATCTGTTGCCCAATCCTTAAGCGACATTAGACCACGAAGTGGTCACAGACCTTAGCTCGGGGTGCCTGCACCCCGAGTAGCCGCCGAAATTCATCGACCCCGAAGCGGGTCGCAGCAGACAGAAACACGACACCATATTGACGACCAGCCGACCCTGAAGCCTGAATGCTGAAGCCTACGCCATGGATGCCTCGGCAACTAGGGCAGCAAGTCGCAATCAATTGGTTGTCGGGTTTAGGCCTGCCCGTGATGCCGAGGCAAACACTTCTTAACCTCGACAGCACGCTCGCGGTGTAAAGCTTCTCATTTAGTCCGAGCCTGTCGCCGCTCGCTAATTGTCGAGGTATCCATTTCATCCAATGTCGGAATCTGCGACCCGCTTCCTCCTTCGCTCATTCTTCGCTACGGCGGACTCTTCGGGGTCGTGGTCTTTGCGGGACTATCCGGGGGTCTGCGTTCGTGCCTCACTTCGACCACCCGGCAAAGGTTGGGACCACTTCGTGGTCGGCTCAATGTTCGCATCGGTCGGGACAACAACATGAACGGAATCCGGGTGATGGAAACTGAATCCTGAAGCCTGACGCCTGAGTCCTGCCTGCCCAGGTACACTCAACCCGGAAACGACTTCCAATGGCCGCAAGAAAACAGCAGCAAACCGGACGCACCACGCGGCGCCGAAAACCCGATTTACTTCCGAGCGCACCGACCGCTCCTCGCAACAGCGAACTCATCGTCAACGTCTCCAACCGTGAGACCCGTATCGCCCTCCTCGATGATGGCAAGCTGATGGAATTTCGCGTCGAACGCGAAGAACGCGTGGTCGGCTCTATCTTCAAGGGCATCGTCCAGAACGTGCTTCCCGGAATGGAAGCCGCCTTCGTGGACATTGGTCTGGAGCGAAACACTTACCTCAGCATCGCGGACATCCTCCCCGAAGAAGGACAGGACAACTCGCCGGCCTCCGTGCGACGATCCGAACTTCGACGCCGCAAAATCAAGGACCTCCTGAAGCCCGGCCAACAGGTCATGGTGCAGGTTACCAAGGGTCCACGAGGAACCAAGGGCGCGCGCGTCAGCACTCGCATCTCGCTTCCTGGACGCTACGTCGTTCTCATGCCGGAATCCGGCGGAGTCGCGGTTAGCCGAAAGATCGATGACCGACGCGAGCGCGAACGACTCAAGAAGATTGGCGACAAGATTTGTCCCCCTGGCTTCGGACTGATTCTCCGAACCGAGTGCGATGGGCGCACGGAAACGGAACTTCGTTCTGATGCGCTGTACCTGGTGCACGTGTGGGAAGAAGTTACCAAGCAAGCCAAGCGCCTTCGCGCCCCGGCGTGTGTCCACCGCGACCAGACGCTCTTGTTCCGAACGGTTCGAGAAGTGTTTGGGGAGCAGATCACGCGCATGATCATCGACGATCCAGACGAGTACGAGAAGGTACATCTCATCGCTAAGGCGGTCTCGCCGGCGATGGTCGACAAGATTCAGCTGTACGACCGCGAAGAGCCGGTCTTCGACTTCTATGGAGTCGAAAAAGAGCTTGACCGAATCATGCAGCATCACGTCCCGCTCAAGTCAGGCGGCTATCTTGTCATCGACGAGATGGAAGCTCTGACCGCGATCGACGTCAACACGGGTAAGCACATCGGTTCGACCGCGCTGAGCGATACGATTCTCAAAACCAATCTCGAAGCCGCCGACGAAATCTTGCGTCAGCTCCGCCTTCGAGACATGGGCGGAATTATCGTGTGCGACTTCATCGACATGGAGGACGCGCCGGACAAGAAGAAGGTTATGGACCACTTCACGGCTGGCCTTGCCAACGACCGAGCTCGAACCCGAGTAGGGAAGATTTCCTCGCTTGGTCTGGTCGAACTGACGCGAAAGCGAACCGGCGAATCGGTGACCCAAGAGATTACGGAGAACTGCCCCATGTGTATGGGTGTGGGCCGAATCCCGAGCAAGGAAACGGTGTCGCTGTGGATCGAGCGCGATATGCGCCGCCGTATGGCCGAGCCGGGCAACGCATTCCTCGTCGAGGCGCATCCGGCGGTTATCGAAGCCCTCATTGGCCTGGATGGTGAGAACGTAGAAGAACTCGAGCACGAGATTCGTCGTGGCATTTACATCCGCGCGAACTTCGACCTGGAATACGAAGAGTACGAGATCACGGCGGGCACGCTGGAAGAGTTCGATAAGGAGCTTATGATCTATCGCCGCTCGCAGGTGATGGAAGTCAACGTGCGCCGTTCGGCTTTCGAAGGCTCCGTCCGTGCTGTCGGTTGGACCGACGAAGGCTTTTTCGTCGAGGTTATTAATGGCTACGACAGCATTGGCCATCGCGCCAAGGTCGTTCTGCATGATATTCGACGAGGCTATGGCGTCGCGGATCTGATCATGCCAGGCACCCTCGGGCAGTCGCGAAGCTTAGTTTAGTCAGCAGTCAGCAGTCTGCAGTCAGCAGAAAGAACAGAGCTCTTCTCTTCGATTAGGGAAGAGCTCTTTATTGTTGCCGACTAACCCGCTGCATCTCCGGCTGTGTCGACGCGCGGGCCGTAGGTGGAGGAGCGAAGCCCCCAGAGGTGGGGGTGGTCTTGGAACTACCAAAGGCCGTGCGAAAGAGGCAAAATCTCACAAAATCCTTGCCACGCTTGGCCCAAATCCTTTGTATCCTATTCCAAAGCTATGCCGATGCATCACTGGAACCCGTTCTCGAAAGAGCGCCAACTCGAACGCCGCGACCAAATCATCGGTTGGCTCATGTTCGCGGGCCTCATCATCGCCCTCGGCGGCGGCTTCCTCCTGTTCTTCTTTTCGGTCGGAAGCAGCCTCAATGGCCTGCCGGTCAACAACGTCTTCAACGTGGTGAAGTGGATTCCCGCCATCGGATTCTTCATGTATGTGGGCGGGCTTTTCTACGGAATCCATTCGGAAAAGACCGAGCATACGGGGACGAGAAAGGTCATCCAACAATGCCGGATCATTGCCCGATACGCGATCACGAAAGATCACCGAATGGTGAGTGACGAAAGCGAGTTCGAGTTCCTTACCGGCCTCAAGTATTACGTGAAGATGCTTTCACCGAACGATGGCTCGATCGAGTATCAATGCCATCTGCCGGTGTATCTCAATTGTGGCGAGGGAATGCTGGGGGACGCTGAGATTCAGGGTCAATGGCTAGGCTCATTCCGGCCGTACCTGAACATGAAGGAAACTCACGTCGGGCAAAGCTTCTAAGTCGTGGATAATAAGAAGTGATGACGGAGCAAGAAGTACTCAGCCTTGTCCATCACCAACTTTCGACAGTTTTCAAGGTCGAGCGGATGGTGCTGTTCGGATCTCGGGCGCGCGGTACAGCTCATGGAGCAAGCGACTACGATATTCTTGCCGTCGTCGAATCTAATATTCCGTTTGTTAAGCGTCAGGGAATCGCGAGGAATTGCCTGGGCCGTCGAGATTTTCCACTCGATCTTTTGGTCTACACCCAGGAAGAACTGAAGCACGAGGCGGCGATTACAGGTTCGGCAGTCTATTACGCTGAATTAGAAGGTAAGGAATTCGATGCCTCGGCCTGAGACACAACGGTGGTTGGACAAGGCGGCAGAAGATAAGAGAGCATTTGAATTGCTCCGTCAGAATGGTGAGCTATCAACTGCCTCTTATCATGCTCAACAGGCAGCGGAAAAGTACATAAAAGCCGTTGTCGTGGAGGCGCAAATTGCGCCTCGCTATGTCCATGACTTGCAGATTCTTCTTGGCCAAGTCCCAAATTTTTCGCCAAGCCAAGCTCTTGATGAAGCATGTGGGAGATTGACAACCTATGCCACTCTGTTTCGCTATCCAGGTGCAACGGATCCATTGCCCGAGGATATCGACGAAGCCGCCGTCGATCTGGAAACGGTTATACAGTGGGCCACGGGATCGATTCCGTAATTTGATCTGTACCCTGTTTGCTTTTCTCGCCGTCGCCCAGGTCTTCCTGTGCTCTGAGCCCTGTGCCCTGTGCTCCGACTGTCCAACAATTACAAACGGAGGAAGGGCGGACTCGCGTTAAGAGAGCATATTTCGGCTCACAGGCAGGCAAGTCCCCCCGTGAAAAGACTATAATCGAATCGCTGATGGCACAAGTGGCAGAGTTGTGGGAAAAGGCTGTTCCCGAGGTTCGGCAGGGCGTTACTGGTATCGGCATTTGGACGGCCCTCAAAACCGCCGTCCCGATCGCCCTCGAAGATGACGTTTTCGTTCTTGGCGTTCCGCACGAAAGCGCCGAATTGGGCGGCCACCTGCGCATGGCTTCCACCTCGAGACAAATCGAGATGGCCGTGACAAAATACAACGGCAAGCCCACCAAAATCCGCATCATCGACGGCATCGAGATGCACGATTGGGAAGTTGCCAAGCGCCGCGATATCGAGCGTCGCCGAATGCAGGAAGCCGAGATCGAGAAGGCCAAATCCGAGCTCCTCATCCGCAATTCCTGGGAGTCCGTTTACGAGCGCATCAGTCGCGAATACGCAGCTATCCCGAACCGCTCACTGCCCCAGAACCGCGCTCGATTCTATGACGCCGCCTGCAGCATCGTCGCCGAAGCCCGCAAAGAGCAGACGCAGCACGACGACAGCAACGAGCGCAACTTCGCCCGCTGCATCGAGCGTGTCGCCCAATACACCGAAATTCCAAGCACTGCCATCGCCGTCGAAGTTCTGCGCAGATCTGGCGAACTTTAAGCGATGTCCTCGGGCACGGCCATCATCCTCGGCTCGGGCACCAGTAACGGCGTGCCCATGCTGGGTGTGAAGTACTCGGACGAGTTCCTCGCCAATCCGCGCAACCACCGTACCCGGTCGTCGTGCTTGCTGCAGGGTCCAACCGGCAACTTCCTCGTCGATTGCACCCCCGAAATGCGTCTGCAACTTACGCGTGAGAAAATCTATTCGCTGCAAGAGGTGCTCATCACCCACACCCATGCCGACCATGTGATGGGCACGGACGCCCTCCGCTCCTCCTGC
>CAMFIS010000059.1 GCA_945952345.1 uncultured Fimbriimonas sp. | reverse complement strand
CGAAAAGACGCTGAACCTGAAGGGTTACGACGTCAAGCGAGACGGCGATTTGGTGGTCATCTCGAAACAACAAGATCGCAGCCGAGGAGGTGGCAGAGGCACTTTTGATCCCAGCATGTTCATGAACATGGGCGGTGGTGATCAGCAGAGCAATACCAACCTTAAGTTCTATCCGATTAAGTACGCCAACGCAACCTCAGTTGCCCGACTCGTCAACGAAGTCTTCCAGGCCAGCGGCCAGCAACCTCAGAATCCGTTCGCGCAGATGTTCGGCGGCGGTCGGGGCGGTGCAATCCAATTCGGCGGCGGCAACCAGGGTCGAAACAATGGACGATTCGGAGGCGGCGGCTTCAACTTTGGCAACCTGTTTGGTGGCAACAACAGCCAAGGCACCAACGTTCGCGCCTCAGCCGACGACTTCTCAAACTCGGTCATCGTCAACGCACCCGACAAGGAGCAGCGTGAAGTCGAGCGAGTCATCAAGCAGATCGACAAGGAAACCGATCAGCCCCAACGAACCAAGGTTTATAACCTAAAGTACGCGTCGGCGAGCGAACTCGCCCCGACCGTGCAAAATGTCTTGACGAACAACGCTCCGCGAGGTCGAGGTGGCGTTACCAACTCGACCAACAACTTCCAAGATCGATTCCAGCAGGCCATCCGATTTGGCGGCACGCAAGCATCGTTCGGAACCGTCGCCGCGGATACGCGAACGAACAATCTCGTGGTCACCGCCACCGACGAGAGTCAGCTCATCGTCGAAGACGTGATCAAGAGCCTGGATAAGCCAGTCGAGTTCCAAGACACGACCTTCGTGTTCCCTCTCAACAATGCCAAGGCTGACGATATCGCTCAGCTCATTAACAACGCGTTCGGCCAACGGCAAGGCACAAACCGGGGTAATACGCGAACGCAAACCCCGAATCAACAGCGGCAGAACACGAATACAAACCGGAACAACACGAACCGAAACACCAACGGACTCGGTGGCAACAATGCCCTTCCGAACGATCCCAATAACATGTATCTAAACATGCAGGATCCCAACGCAATCGACGGCGAACTCATGACGAGTGTCTCGACTGTCCAGGGAGGATTCCAGTTTGGTGGTGGCGGCCAGGGCGCCTTCAGAGCAGGAGGTGGCGGAGCCAACCAGCAAAACCAAGTTCAGACAGGCCGCGACGCTCAGGGACGTTTGGTGCCGGTGCGAGACCTTACCGGTCAGGTCACCACGATCGCCGATCCGAACACGAACTCGATCATCGTGGTCGCCAATCCGGACTACGCCGCGCTGATCAAGCAGATCCTCGAGCAGCTCGACAAGATTCCAGAGCAGGTTATGATCGAAACGATCATTGTCGAGGCCAACCTCGATTCGACCGAGAAGCTCGGCGTTGAGTGGAACTACCTCGATAAGGGCGCGCTTGGCGTCTCCGGCCAAAACGGAAACGTTGGTACGAACTACGGATTGGGCAGCGCAAGCACCCCGGCCCAAGGCTTCAAGTACACAATTGGTGGCAAGAACCTGTCGCTGTTCATGAACGCGATCAACACGGATCAGAAGTTCAACATTCTGTCCACGCCGAGAATCTTTACGTCGAACAACACGCAGGCTCAAATCAACATCAGCCAGAACGTGCCGTACGTGCAAAGCAGCCGAACCGACAACAACGGCAACATCATCTACCAGTACGGTTTCGAGGATGTTGGAATCGTTTTGACGGTCACCCCGCGAATTACTGCCAACGGCTATGTCACGATGGACATCAACCAGACGGCTAACGACCTCCAGGGGTACACGTCGTTCAATGCACCGATTGTCAACCAGCGCGAAGCTGATACGGTGGTAAGCGTGAAGAATGGCGAGACCATTATCCTCGGTGGAATCATCCGAAGCACGGTCTCCGCGACGGTCAACAAGGTCCCGATTCTTGGCGATATTCCGCTCCTTGGCAACCTCTTTAAGAGTTCGAGCAAGGAAAAGAACAAAACTGAGCTAATCGTTTTGCTCAAACCAGTCATTGTTCGCGATGAAGAGGAAGCTCGTAAGATGCGAGAGAACGACACGAAGAATCTTTCGCCCGAGAGCCAGAAAGAACTGGGTAAGGTAATACCACCCGAAAATACAAAAACGGAAATCAAAGATAAGAAAAAAGGCGGAAATTAAATGAAGAAACTTTTATTCGGAATCGCAATCCTGGCCGTGGCGCTTGTCGCTAACGCCCAGCGTGGTCAGGGCTTCCGAGGAATGATGCGAGGTCCAATGGGCTCCATCACTCGAGCCGATGTCCAAGCCGAACTCAAATTGACTGACGATCAGAAAGATAAGATCACCAACCTCACCGACTTCCAACAGAACATGCCGAAGTTCCAAGCGGCGATGCAGGAAGCAGGCCTGAGCCGAGACGACTTCCAAACCGAAGCCGGACAGAAGAAGATGCGTGCTGTCATGGAGAAGATTCAGGCTCAGCAGAAGAAGGACATCGAGGCGGTTCTGACGCCGGATCAGGTGAAGCGCTGGAACGAAGTCTCGATCCAGCTCGATGGCAATTCGGCAATTCTTCAACCCGAAATCGCGAAAGCGCTCGGAATCACCGACGATCAAAAAGCAAAGATTCAAGATCTTCAGAAGGTCCAGATGGACGCTATGCGATCGATGGGCGAGAAGATGCGAAATCAGGAACTGACGATGGAAGAGTTCCAAGCCAAAAGGAAAAAGAACGACGAGGTCATGGACGCCGAACTCGGCAAACTCCTGACCGATGCACAGAAGGCCAAGCTCAAAGAAATGGGCGGCAAGAAGTTCGAGAAGAAAGACGACGGCGGCGGCAACTAAGCCACCATCTTCAAACAGCAGATCGGCCTAAGGTTTTCCTTAGGCCGATCTTTTTTTGGCGCAATATTGTTCTTGAGATCAGAAATCGTCTTACCGGGCCATGCTCTGATCCATGGTTGGCCGAATTCCCGTTCGCATCGCCCAAAAGAGCGAGCCATCGTTGAAATCGACACCAGGCATGTCGGTTGGTCCTCCTTCACAGCAAGCCTCGATGATTCCGCAGAACTCGCACCTCATGTGCGACCGCTCCGGTCGAGTAGGCATCCCACATTTGGGACATCGATAATCGCAAGTCTTTGCGCTATCCATACTCCCTAGGACGATTGTTAACAACAATTGTTGCATCAAGGTTTAGTTAAGGGGACTTATGGGGATTGAGCGGGAGGGAGCGCAATGAAGCGGCAAAGCCAGCAGCAGAGCCAGCGCAAAGAAGCTCCAAGCCAGCGGCAGGAGCAGAAATGCTTTTGAAATGGCAGGCGTTCAAATCTTCTTTCCCCTAAGAGTCTAGTCCTTCCCTCGCTTCCCTCGCTTCCCTCGCTTCCCTCGCTTCCCTCGCTTCCCTCGCTTCTTTGCGCTGGCTCTGCCGCTTCCTTGCGCTTCTCCCTCTTTGCCCTTCCCCGTCGTGTAACCTTACAAGCATGCAAACCCGCCGACTCGGCAGCTCCGACCTCCACGTTTCCGTCCTCTCATTCGGAACCGCGACCTTCGGCGGTGCAGGCGTGCTGGGTAAATGGGGGAACACCGACGTCGCCGAGGCCACCCGCATGATCGAAATCTGCCTCGACGCCGGTGTTAACCTCGTCGACACAGCGGACGTGTATTCGGACGGCCTTTCCGAATCCATCCTCGGCGAGGCGATGAAGGGTAAACGCGACCACATCATCCTCGCCACCAAAGCCGCCTTCCGAACCCACGACGGACCCGACGGCATCGGCACCGGACGCAAACACCTCACGCTCGCCCTCGAAGCTAGCCTCAAACGCCTACAAACCGACGTGATCGACCTCTATCAGCTCCACGCATTCGACGCTTTCACGCCCATCGAGGAGACCCTCGAAACACTCAACGACTTCGTCCGGCAAGGAAAGGTGCGCTACATCGGCTGCAGCAACTTCTCCGGCTGGCACCTCATGAAATCCCTCGCGATTTCGGAGACGAATAGCTGGGCGAAACACGTGTCCCACCAGGCGTACTACAACCTTGCGGGGCGAGACTTCGAATGGGAGCTGATGCCGCTGGGCATTGCGGAGAACGTTGGCACACTCGTCTGGAGCGGACTGGCGATGGGCAAACTCACGGGGAAGGTCCGCCGCGATCAGCCCGTGCCGCCCGAGAGTCGAGCTGGTCAAGGCTCGGGCACGCCAGTCAATCTCGAACAGCTTTACGATATCGTTGATGTCCTCGATGCCATCGCCTACGAACGGGGGGTAAGCATCTCTCAGGTCGCACTCAACTGGCTGATCCACCGACCGACCATCTCATCCGTCATCATTGGGGCCAGGACCGAAGAGCAACTGATCGATAACCTAAAAACTGCCGAATGGAATCTAAACAACGAAGAAATCGGTCGGCTCGATGCCGTCAGCAAAGTCCCTCTACCCTATCCATACTGGCATCAGCAAGGAACGAACAAAGAGCGCAATCCTTTGCCAGTGTGAACGTAGCTGAAAGCTCTCTAGTGCTACGGACTAATCAACGCTACGCACCTGGGGCGGAGCGTGGTTAAGCGGCTTGGAGCCAGGGCCGCTCCTTAACTGTTCGCTGCTCACTGCTTACTGACTCGGCTTGTTCGCGTCCATAAAGTGACTCAACACCGCAAACCCGAGGGAAAGGAACAAGAGAATTCCACCTAACGGAACCGCCGCCGCCTTCACGGCCTCAAACGGAGCCACCTTCGCAGGGTGCATGAAAAACGCCACCACCAACATGAGCGGAATAAAGAGCACCAGGAACAAGCCCAGAAAGGTCTTAAGAAACTTCATTCTTCCTCCCTACCTTGCCCTTGAGGTACCCGACCACGAGCGCGATATCCGTCGGCCTCACTCCAGGAATTCTCGAAGCCTGGCCGATCGTCGTCGGCCGAATCCGACCCAGCTTTTCCTTCGATTCATAACTCAATCCGGACATTGCCTCATAGTCCCAATCGGCTGGAATCTTGAGGTCATCCAGCTTGTTCGCGTTATCCACTAGTCGCTGCTGCTGAGCGATATAGCCCGCGTACATGGCGCGAAGCGATACTTGCTCGCGCACGGCTTCGGCGGTCGGCAATTCGAGGTCGCTACCGATGGCATTCACGATCTTCTCGACCACCTCCAGCGTCACCTCGGGGCGTCGCATCATATCGAACATCGACGTTCGATTCTTCGCTGGCTGCATTCCCAGAGATTCCAGCGCCGCATCGTTGGCTGGCGACACAAAGGTCGATTCCAAATCGAAGATTCCTTTCGCGATCGCCTCCTGCTTGGCCTCGAATCTCGCCCATCTTGCATCGTCCACAACGCCCGCAAGGCGACCCAGTGGCGTCAGCCGCTCGTCCGCATTATCGTGCCGCAGCAACAGCCGGTGCTCGGCTCGGGCCGTGAGCATTCGATAAGGGTCTTCGACGCCTTTCGTCGTTAAATCATCGACCATCACGCCGATAAAGGAGTTGGTACGGGGAAATGCGATGGGTTCATCCTCACGTGCGTACTGCGCGGCGTTGATCCCGGCCACAATTCCCTGCCCTGCCGCTTCTTCGTAGCCGCTGGTGCCGTTGAGTTGTCCGGCTAAGAACAATCCGTTGAGCTGCTTCGACATCAATTCGGGAGTTAACTGCAAAGGGTCGGCCATGTCGTACTCCACTGCATATCCGGGCCGCATCAGTTCGACATTTTCCATGCCTGGAATGGTCTTGAGCAGCGCAATCTGCACCCATGCTGGCAACGAAGTCGAGACGCCCTGAACATACATCTCTTCCCCTTTCCAAGTCTCCTGCTCGAGAAATACTGGATGCGAATCCTTGTCCGCAAAGCGGACAATCTTATCTTCGATGCTTGGGCAATATCGCGGGCCAATGCCTTGAATCTGGCCCGAATACATCGCCGATTCATTCAGGTTCGCGTTGATGACTTCGTGAGTGTTGGCATTGGTGTGCGTCTGCCAGCATGGCAGTAAGTCGTGCACCGGATAGAACTGGTCGTGGAGGAACGACATAGGCCCCGCGTCGAGTTCGCTTTCCATCTCCAGGGTCTTCGAAAAGTCGATCGAGCTTTTCGCAACTCGCGGAGTCGTTCCCGTCTTGAACCGTCTCAATCGAATGCCGAGTGAGGCGAGTGAGCCCGAAAGTCCAACCGCGGCTTCATCGCCGTGCCTGGCCGCCACGGTCTGCTTCTTCCCTTCGTGGCAAAGTCCATTGAGGAACGTGCCGGTCGTGAGGACGACGCTCTTGGCGAGGATCTGCGTGCCGTCGCTCAGTTCGACTCCGGTGACTCCGTACGGACCTTGCAAGACTCTCTCCACACTTGCCTGGATAAGGGTAAGGTTCTCTTGCTCGCCTAGAACCTTTTGCATGAGAACCGGGTACAGGTCCTTGCAGACGTGCGCTCTAAGAGTCTGAACCGCAGGTCCGCGGCCGGTCCCGACGCGGCGAATGTGCGTCATTGCGTAGTCGGTCGTCACCGCCATTTGTCCACCCAGAGCGTCGACCTCGCGGGCCATGTGCCCCTTTGCCGGACCGCCGACCGAGCAGTTGCAGGGCAGGTGTCCGATGCGATCCAGCCGCATGGTGATGCAGGCTGTCTTCAGCCCCATCCTCGCCGAGGCGAGGCATGCCTCAATTCCCGCGTGGCCCGCGCCGACGACGACAACGTCGAACTGGTTCACGATGACATCCACCCTTGTCCGCCCAACAAAGCTACCCCTTTTTTTGAGAGGGAGGGTCCACGAAGTGGAAGGTGAGCTTGTGCTTGCACCCCGCCGAGCCCAGCGAGGGAAGTGAACGCAGTGAATCGGGGCGAACCGGGGGAGTAAAGGCAGATTATCTGTTTAATTATCATTCCCACCTTTGCGCCAGTACAGCCGCCATTTCGGTCAAGAGTTTTTCGTCACTCGCGTCAAACGCCCCGACCTGATGCCCGTCGATATCAATCTGACCGATGATCTCGCCATCGCTTCGAACGATGCCATTCTTGTAAATCAAAACCACCAGCTCCGACCGAGTCTGAGTCGAGCACGCAAGATAGTTATCCAGCTCCCGAACGTCCTCGATCACCTGATTCGCGCGCTCCGCAACCGCCGTTCCGCAAACACCGCGTCCAACCGGAATGTGCGTGTGGTCCGTCGCTGCGCCCACGTACTCATCCAGCACCAGCGTGTCACCCTCAAGCCGGTAGATTCCCGACCAGTTGTAGGTGTCGAGGGAATCCAACTGCCCCATCGCGAATCGCCGCAACGCCGCTCCCGTTAATTCGGAGTTCGCGATTGCATTCAAGATTCGGGTGGAGTCGGCTTGCGTGACCACACTCCTATTTTGACATAACCGGGTTACGTGGAAATTGAACCTTCAATTAAGCTCTCTAGCGCTACATAGGTTCGACTCTCCCGGTTCGCAAGCTCACCGACCTCTCTTGCCAGAGAGGTATTGCCATCCGGTAGGCATCTGATAGTATTTACGCATGGAGCCAAGGAGAGCCCAGGCGAGATTTCTCAGGCAAAACATGACCAAGCCCGAGGTCAAACTCTTGCTTCGCTTGCAAAATGACCAGCTTGGATACCGGTTCAAGCGTCAATTTGCCTTCGGTCCATACATCCTTGATTTCTACTGCGCCGAGCTTAAGGTCGATATCGAAATCGACGGAAAAGATCATCTGTTGCGCCGCCATAAGGATGCCGAACGTGATGATTGGCTAAGGCGAAATGGCGTAGTCGTCTACCGGATTCCTGCTCGTGCAATCTACAAGGATCTAGACGGCGTCATCAACCGTTTGAAGGAATTTCTCGACGAAATTCGTGAATCAAAACAAGATTGATCGTCAAACAAGTCCAGACACATTTATGCATGTAAGTACGCGATCAAATTGTGTAGGAGCCGCCGAAGGCAGTACCTCTCTGGCAAGAGAGGTCGGTGAGCGAGGCACGAGTGAACCGGGAGAGTCGAACCTTTGAAAGTTTAAATCTTCGGCATCAGGGATTGCCTCACCGCCGCCGATGATTCGACGCCTTCCACGCCTTCACCACCACCCAATAAATCCCGGCCAGGGCAATGATCAGGACCAGCGTGTAAACATGAGTCGTGACGACAACCTGACCAAAAGTCGGTCGAGGTACCGAATAGAATGATTCGGCTGGAGGCGACGAATTCATCCAAATCAGGAGCCACGAGAGGATCTCGTAGCCAACGATCCAACTGAGGATTTGCTTAAATTTCATGGCCCTACTCCGAAGAAGGGACAGGCGGGACGCCTATCGTCCGACGCTACCCCGATGCTTCCAATTCCGCGCACGAAGCAAACGCCTGCTTCGGATTATCCCCACTCGCCGGAGTGCCGATCACCCGAATCGCAACCACCTCGATCGGCTTTGCCAGCTTTAACTCGTAGGCGAACCCGTGCCCCAGCTTTCCTGGACTGGTCGATGTCGTCGCCGGATACCCGGGCACCTTACCAACCAACTCCCAAGACCCACCCTTCACTCGCTGTACTTCGAAGCGCGGACCAACTGCATCATTCACAAACCAACCGCCATCGTGAAA
Organism: uncultured Fimbriimonas sp.; assembly: GCA_945952345.1. Lineage (GTDB taxonomy): Bacteria > Armatimonadota > Fimbriimonadia > Fimbriimonadales > Fimbriimonadaceae > Fimbriimonas. Next base: position 9,615 of record CAMFIS010000059.1, on the reverse strand, counting down.
GTTTCGACCATGCGTAAAGCGAAGGGTCGATATCGTGATCGGCGTATCTCGCGAAACCGCGAACCAAGCTTCGCGTTGCAGCTTTTGATCCCAGGTCACAACGAACGATCCATAGTCGCCATCGATGATCGAACCATCCACATTCCCTTCCGCCGATCGAGATTCGTGGGGGAACTTGTGTTCAGGTCCGGTATCCCGATGCCATATCTGGAAGGTCCCGCCCGACCTTCCCGCCTCGCTGTAAGGCGCATACGTTTCGCTTCCGTGATCCTGGAATTCCACGATCAATGTTCCCGAAGGCACTTTCGCGGCCCGGATCGCATCTGAATCCGCCGCCGACAGATCCGAAACGAGCGCCATCACGAACGGCCCAACCATCGTCGCATAGGCTCCTTTGTTGCTTCCTGTGCCATCGACTTTGTAATTGGCGATATCGTAACTCAGGCTTACCGATTGCTTCGTCCAGGTTCGCGGCTCGACGACATACCATCCATCCGAGATCTTGCCCGGCAGCGAGCATTGGAAGTTCAGCATCCACCGCGGCACGCGAATCTTGAGTCCAAAGTTGGCCACAGGAGGCCTGGAACCCGTCCCACCAGTGTTCTTGTGTTCGGTGGCGTCGATCTTCAACTGCATCTTGCCAGCCGCCGGAAAATCGGAGGTCGTCGCCACCTTGGTCTTCCAAAATGGAGACAACTCGCCCGTCGTGAAGGACGATGATTCCACCGTATTCACCACTAAGTACGAGGACTTCCCCTCCTTCGAGGTCAAATATGCGGTCTCGGGGATGATCGCCATCCCTCTCGGACCGCTCGACAAACAGCAGCACGTCTCGCCCGTAAACGGCTTCTTCCCCTGCAGCGACGTGTAGTAGCACCACTCCTTACCGTCGGGCCGTTGCGCCGCCGCGAGGTGGTTGTATTCCGAACGCTCGAACTCCGCCGCGTATTTCGCCTCCCCCGTGAGTCGGAAAAGCTGCTGGCAAAGCTGCATCCATGTCACCGTCACACACGTCTCACCCACATTCTTCGAGGTGACATTGGGCAAGTCGTCACCGGGATGGAAGACCTCGTAGTAGCTCGCCGATCCCGTAATGTACAGCTCGTGCTTCACCACGTCGGCCCAAGCTAGCTTCGCCACGTTCAGGTACCGCTTCTCGCCCGTTGCTCTCGCTAACTCGCACAGACCAACAAGGTTCGACAGCATCTCGTACGCTTTGCCATTTCCCACTTCGTTGATCGGTCTCCCTGCTTCCAGCCGCGTCATGATTTGCGGGCCGCCTTTCTCTTCCCACGAATCGACGATGTACTTCGCGAAATCGAGATACTTGGAATCTCCGCTGGCGTTGTACAGCAGGACCATGGGTTCGAGGGTGCTCGTCGCCGCCGTGCCCTGGTGGGTGCCCGCGCTCAAAATGCTCTTCTTCCCCGGGCCAAACGTGCGAATCATGAGATCGCCAATCCTTTGACAACATTGCAATGAGGCTTTGTCCTGGGTGAATCGATAGTAAGTCAGCAGCCCAAGCAGATCGTATTTGTGAACCCAAACATCCCAATCCGCCTCGGGATACAACCCAAATCGCTTCTCGGGAACGTACGTGCCGAGGTAGCCATCTGCTTGCTGGCATGAAACCAGCTCCTTCACCGCCGCATCTAGCTTCGTCTTCAGCCGCTTATCGCCCGTGTTCTGCCACGCCAACGTCGAGGCATGAATCCACTTGCCGATATGCTCGCCGATCCAGGGATGGCTGCCGGGCTGATGATGGAAGCCTTCGAGCAATGGCTTGAGGTCGACCTCGAGCAAACGGTTCTGCTCGTTATTGAGGATTCGCTGGCCAATGTAACCCCCGACGTGAACCTGCGAAGGTTGGCTATCTTGCAACACGTCCGGCATCCGTGACGGAATGAGAGCAAGTGCAAGAGCGGCAGCGATCATTGCCGAGTTTTACCCTGTCGAAAGTGGGCCGCTCGGTGCATGTTGACGCGAGCCAGGACTCGCTGATAAAAGCAAATGCAGGCATTTGCACTCTAAATAGGCTCTCAATTATTTGGAGTGCGATCACCTGTGATCGCTTTCCAACTGCGAAACCTGTTTTGCTGCAACGAACACAGTCCGATCCACGCAACGTAAATGCTGCCAGGGAGCGTGATTACTTCTCTACTACCTTCCGTCCCCATCCATTCCAAAAGCCTTTATGAGAAAATGCCAGCGTCATATATGGGCCTAGAACGAGCGAAGCCAACAAGCAGAACGCGGCCGTCATTCCCCAATTGATGTCCTTTGGCGGATGGATCATCCAAGGGACATAACAAAGGACCATAACTAACAAGGTGACTCCCGAGACCATCAGCGCCCGACGTGCGAGCCCCACGATCGAATCATCCTTGACGGCCCTTCTCAGACTCCCGAGGTCCCAAAGCGAACCAAACACCAGCCCAAAATTGACGACGAGGTTCGACGAGAACTCCCTCGCCAAGATGCAGTTTACGAGCAAATATAGTCCAACAGCGAGCGGGACCAGGGCAAACCAGGCCAAGGCACCAAACTTCTTTGCTGACTTATGCACGCACCCGCTCTCCGACTTCTAGCGTCGGTACCGGTGGCACGAGCCTCGCCCCAACTCCCGCCGGACCATTGTCATCGGGCGGCCCAGAAGGTGGTGAACCCGGACCACCGTCGCCTCCCCGACGTTTCCTAGCGGCGTACCAAGGATCCTGGCTGAACAGAAAACACATCGAAGCAAACAGAATCGAAAGGCAAATAACCGGAATCTCCATCGCCAAACCAGGACCACTTCCGTAAGCTGCTGGATATTTCCATGTATAGAATCCGAAAACGACGTTGAGGGTGATGAAGAACAGCACAACCGCCTGGGTCGATCGCCATTCTTCCCCTTTCTTCCAGTCATATTGGTAAGTCTTGGCCAGCCAAATGAGTTGCCAATAGTCGGGGACACCGTGCTTCACCGGCCCGGCGGCACGTCGGATGTCGGCCAAAAGAACATCAGCATGCTTGGCAATGAGTTTCCGATACAAGACCAACCCGAGGCTAAAACCGATGGTTAGAATGCCTGCAACGAGCTGAGCAGTCTCAAATGGCAAGAATGCTCGTGCGATGGACGAAACCGCACATCCCAAAATGAAAACGCTCAGGTAATTCCAGACTCGACCCAGCAAAAGGCCCACTTTTGATGGCAGTTCGATGTGCGGCTGGTAGTCCATGCTGCTCCCTAAGCTAATTGTAATCCGAAGTGCTCGATCCGGCAACAAGTAGCTTCATTCTCACACGTTATCGCGCCGCGGTGGCTCGAAAACTCGAATGAGCTGGGCGACTAAAACCATGATCGAGAAGAACATGCAAACCGGTGGCAATAGCCATTGGTCGGCAACGGTCCCATAAACGCCAGCCGCCAACAAAAGACAGAAGGCGAGAAACATCCCAAGGCCAACTTTTGAGCCTCCTCTTAATAGGTCGACAAGAGCCAGGCAGAGGCTGATTGCCACCGCAACGATTATGATTGCCCAAACTGTCCCGACCGTCACTTCCCCATTATACGGCATATGGCTTACAATGTCGGTATGGTGCTCGCGCTCTTGGCCATATTTGGACCCAAAATCGATCTCAGGAATCTCCCAGCGCCACCTCAAATGTTTATCGCTTGGCAGCGTCGAGATTCGAAGAGGTACAGCCAGATGCTTACGACAACGAGCCAAACCTTACGAGCCTACGAAAAGCTGACCACAGAGCAAAAGGAGCACGCGCTACGCAATTGGTACGCCTCGGTGCAAACGAGGCATGAGCAATATGTTCACGATGTCGTCGCTAAGAAAGCGCACTACGATGAGGACAATAGTGCAGCCGATCTCTCAAAAGTCGACCTGCTCCGTCTCGCAGATGGAAAGCCGATGATCTTCCACCACACCGAAAAGTACTTGCGCCTCTTCTTCAATGCTCCTGGAAAAGGATTCGAAGTTCAGACGCTCGATCATTTCCCGAAGCGGCTCGACAACTTCAGCGAATGGGATTACCGCGGCGCGTCGGGGTACCTCGACAACATGAACCATTATTCTTTCGAGCCGGAATTGGCTCAGTACACGCGGATCGCAACCGAATGGCTCACCCTTCGCCACGCAACGCTCGCCAGTTCTCAGCGCTAAAAGCTAAAGGTTTCCCTCCCCGCACACGGGAGGGATTATGGGGTGCCGATGAAAAGACTAAATCACGCGGAGCATTGTCTCGGTCGGAACAACTTCCAACTTCTGCTCTTTCGGCTTCTTGGTTCGATCCTGCTTCGGCCACAAGTAAGGCAGAGTCTGCGACATCACATGCTCTTCGCCAAAGGTTCCGAGAACTAACGCTCGGTACTGGACCGCCCGGTTGATGAGCGTTTGGTGGTGCTGGCGTCGGATCGAGCGAAGGTGTCGCTCCTGAGCGAATGCTCGTTCGCGAGCCTTGAACGAGACTCGAAGCACCTGGATGCCCTGGCTGAATGCCTCGAAGCTGGTTCCGTCCGGCATGACCAGCGGCTGTACTCGGCTGATTCGCTTCCACACATGCTGGGTCTTCTCCACGCTTGCCATAAACTTGGCCTCGTGAGATCGGACGTCGGGAAGCGCCGGAAGGTCCTTTGCGTACTCAGGCTGAAGGCCACGCACCAGGAATGCAAACCGCTGCATCGTTAAGCGCATGTTCGTTTTGAAAAGCCAAAGCTGTTCACTGGCTTTATCGCGCTGCTCGATGACACCATCGATCTGCACGCCGAGATCGTCAAATTGCTGGACCGCCGCGATGAACGCATCCACTCCGTAGCCGCCCTTGAGGACGATTCCTTGTCCACGGAGAGATTGGTTGCAGTTGGTCCAATGCTTGATTATCCCGTCGAAAATCTCCTTTGCGTCGCTCAAATCAAGAACTGTCTGTCTCATCCCCAAGGAACAACGATACCAGTCTCCTTCGCCCGTTAGTACTCGTGTTTTTCACAAGTCTCACCTTGTTTCGAATATGTTTCAGTATTAGCGAAGTGACAGAGAAACCGATATAACGTTCGCCCAAGCTTTGCCTCGAATCGCCGCCTCCGCGGTGAGGATTTCCGACCGATGAGGTCGTGCCTAGGCAGAACTATGAAGGCTCATCGCTTTCCTTTTGACTCCGATTTCGTCTAACATCACCCTATGGTCGACCTGCCGTTTTTCGAAGACGACGGAACAATGTCACTCAAGGACCTATTTGCTCTTCGAGGCAACGTTCGAACCGACTCGATCGTGATGGCGATTGAAGGTCGACTCCTCGGGCGGCGTGATGGCAGCGCTGAGTCCGAGGCAGAACACATCACGATCGTCGTCGAAGACTTGGAGCGCGAAGTCAACAATGGCGGATTTGCCCAATTCTTTACCAATTCTCCCGAATACGTCCGGTTTGCGGTTCCGTATCTCGACAAGATCGGATGTCCAAACACCGCGGATATCGCACGCCGGGCGATTGAGCAACTCGCGGTTGAGGACATCTCAGACATCGATGCAATCGCGGCGAAAGCGGAAGAGTTCGACGGCGAGGATCTCGACCAAGAATTCTTTGCTTACCCGGACCCTATCGATGAACGATTGCTCGACTACATCCAGCTTCACCCAGAAGATTTCGCAATCGATCCCATCTCGATTCCGCCGGTCCTTCCGCCCGATCCACCGCCGACCAGTGCGTTCGAACGCCTCAGACGACGAATATTTGGCTCCTAGCGCTGCCTTCCTCTCTTCCCACCTTCTTACGCTTCCCGGCTTCTTCGCGCTTCTTGCCTCTCGCCCTTGCGCTCGCCCTCGCCCTCTGCCGTAAACTAGGCGGCATGAACTACTGGCTCTTCAAGTCCGAACCTGAGACGTACAGCATCGACGATCTCGCCCGGGCAGGAAAGCCAGCCATGTGGGAAGGCTGCCGCAACTACACGGTGCGCAACTTCTTCCGCGACACCATGGCCGACGGCGACATGGCGTTCTTCTACCACTCCGTCGCCGATCCGACCGGCATTGTCGGCACTATGCGAATCGTTGGTGACGCATACCCGGACCCAACCCAGTTCGATCCGGTCTCGGATTACTACGACGAGAAGGCGCCCAAAGATGGCTCGCGATGGATTCTCCGCGACGTCGAATTTGTCAGTAAGTTCAAGCGGTGCATCACCCTGGCCGAACTCCGCACGATCCCCGGCCTCGAAGACATGTTCGTGGTCCGCAAGGGTCAGCGCCTCAGCGTCATGCCGGTCACCAAAGAAGAGTGGGACATTGTCAGGTCCCTGCCCAGAATCTAAGCAATTCGCGAATCGCAGATATTGGAAGGGGGCACGTGAGAAATAATCGCATCTCGCAGACTGCCCAAGTCGTCGAAAGCCATACCAAACCAAAACTTCTTGGCGCTGGTTTCCACGACCACCAGTTCGTTCGATGATGACTGCGAAGCACGAGTCGTCAAAGTAACCTTCGTGATGTCCGACCATAGAACGCGATCCAATTTCCCAAAACGCCGAACCTCGATTCCATCGTCGTGAACTCGAACGTAATCGCCGAATGAAAGTCCACCTAGGACGCCCATCAACGCACCCATGACGCTTAGCCCTATGGCCGGCGCGGCCGTGCTCGGTTGGTACTTGAGGCCGACAAAGCCAAAAATCACAAGAAAGATCGCGACCACGATGCACATCCAACTCAGGTTCTTCTTGCGGAACTCCGTGGGCTTGACCACGGCATGCTGATGGTCGTTCCACCACGCTTCGACCGCAGTCCGAATCGCTTCTCTATCTGCAAAATTCTTGAGCAAGATCGTTGCCGAGCCTCCCTTTCGCCCGCGAATATCAATCGACCCGCTCTTGCCTGACTTAGAGGTTGATACGCTCGAAAGATCCGCCATGGTCCATCGTTGGGTACGAGCAATGGACCGAACTGTGATCTCATTGGCGCCAAGTTGAAGCTCGACACCACCGAGGAGGAAGATCATCCATCCCAAACTGGCCATTGCCACCCACAGCAATGTAAACATGACGATTTGAAATTTGGGGTCGGTAATGTCGTAGAAGACACTTACACCGAGGAGCGCGGTGAACAGCAGCGACAGACCAATTTCATCGAGCCGGCGCCAAGGATTTGCGCGAAAGGTCTGGTTCAACTTTTTACCTCGCGCAGTACATCCGTACTTCTTACCATCGCTCTATCAATTGTACGCCTCGCTATTCACCATATCGTTTTCTCATTCAGAGAATAGTAGGAAACTCATTCACCCATCCCAGATTCCCCGCCCTGCAAATAGCCGAACTCACCCTTTGTTTGCCCTCCAAGCGCGACGCGTCCTCGAGGATAGGATCTTGCGAACCGGGTGAGTCGACTCTCGGAAGCATCGAAAGGTCCCTCCAGAAAACCCAATTCGAACCAAAACTTAACACGTGGTTCGAGGTATTTCCGCCATCCGCTCTCGCGCAATCCCGCGCGTCGAAGCCATTCCCGGCGTTTACGCCACCGTCGCTGTGTTCGCCGTGGCGTTCCCGCTGCTGGCCTATAACTGCGCGCCCGGAATCTCCTTCCACGACAGTGGCGAGTTCAGTCTCGCCCTCCACTCTGCCGGAATCCCCCACTCGCCCGGAGCGCCGACTTGGGTCATTCTCAACCTCCTCTTCAAGCTCCTCACCTTCGGAGCCGAAGCCGCCCGATCCGCAAACCTTTTCAGCGCTTTCTGCGGCGCCGCCACCACTGCCTTCGCCTCCGCCTTCGTCTTCCGCCACTTCAGTGACCGAGCAAACCCCATCCGATGGCTCGCCGCCACCATCACCGCGCTCGCCATTCTCTGCACCGGAGCCTTCCTCGAACAGTCTTTCATCGCCGAGCAGTACACCCTTATGACCGCCAGCATCGCGGCCATCCTCCTCGTGGTTCAGACCAACGAAGCCAACCCGATGCCCCGCTGGTACTACCTCATGGGTCTCCTGTGGGGACTCGATGTGGGCAACCACCCCAGCCAGGTCATCATGGGCTTCCTCATGCTGCTTCCCGTAATCCAAAAGCGCAAGGAAGTCAGCATCTTTAAGTCGATTCCGCTCGGGCTTCTTGGCCTCGCCACCGGACTTCTCGTCTTCATCTACCTTCCCATCCGCGCCAGCGCCAACCCGGTCATGAACTGGGGGCACCCCAGCACCTGGCAGCAATTCCTGTGGAACATCAAGCGCGAGCAATGGGACACCCGTCCGTTCACCGATGCTCCGACCGGCTTTATCGCCGCGTGGTTCCGCAGCTATAACCTCTTCGGCGAGATGGGAATTCTCAGCACCATCTTGGCCGTCGTGGGATTCGTGCTCGGCTTCCGCCGCGCCATCCGGCCGATCAGTTGGATTCTCTTCGCGACCATCCCCTACGCCCTCATCCTCATGCTTGGCCATATCCACCAAAAGGGCATGGACCTGATGTACATCCGGGTGTACGGTGTGCGCGACTGGCACATTCCGCTCTACATGGGCTTCGCAATGATGGCCGCCATGGGCGCCGTTTGGCTTATCGATATGCGCCACAAGATCACCGACCGAGGTCGAATCTTCGGACTCGGAGTGGTCACCGCCGGGCTCCTCGCCTTCCTTCCCTTCCAGTTTGCCAAAGAGACTTTGCGCGGATACGAGGTGCCCGCCAGCTACGCCGAGCACTACGCCGTCGGCCTGCCCGATAACGCAATTTTGGCGACCTATTCCGACAACGGTTCGCACATCTTCGGCTACGAACACTTCGCCAAGGGCAAGTGGCCAGGCGTCTATTTCACCTTCGGCATGCCGCAGAATGGCCTGAATGAGAAGAACTCGAAGGGCTGGGATATTCGCCTGAAAGGCAACTTCCTGCGCTATTGCATCACAGCTCCGACCCAAAACCCAATCACACTTCCCTACCGCCTCACCGACAAGGAAATCTACGAGCGGCCGCTGTTCACCGAATTCAACGGCGGCGACTGCAAATGGTTGGGCGACTACTGCCTGCCCCATGGCTGGCTGGTCCAGATTGTCGAGCGAAAAACTACCGACGAAGAAGTCCGCAAAGCTGACAAAGAATTCCTCGCCGCCCACCCCGAGCTTCTTGCACGTCCGAACGGACCGCAGCACCGCCTCACTCAGGAAGCGATGAGCTATGCCCACGTGCGCCGTTCGTTCTTCTACATGAAGCGAAAGATGTGGACCGAAGCGAAGGCAGCCCTCGAACTCGCGATGGAATGGGGTCCGCACAATCCTCAGATTCTCTTCGCCTACGCCTCGACCCTCGAGGAAATGAAGGATTACGTTGGCGCTGAAAAGGCTTATCTCACGTGCATCGACTGGGATCCGGACTGGGTCTCGCCGCGCCACAACCTGGCGCTCCTCTATGCGTACTACGGCCAGCTCCCCCTGGCGAAGAAGTACATCGACGAAGAGTACGAGCTGAGTAAGCACGCCGAAGACGATCGCAAGGTGCGAGAGTTGGTGTACGGGAAGATGGGGCTGAAGAGTTAGTCGGCAGTTTGCAGTTTGCGCCGGGCTACAGCGAACTTGGAGTTGGCATCGAAGGCTGTCTTAACTCCCCCGGTTCGCAAGCTCACCGACCCCTCTAGATTAAAGGGGTAGCTTAG
>CAMFIS010000058.1 GCA_945952345.1 uncultured Fimbriimonas sp. | reverse complement strand
GACTTATGCAGTCGGTGGGAGTGAAGCGATGCGCGACATGGATATTGCCGGGGTCGGACGACCTCACTTTAGAGGAGAATCGCGAGTTTCACGCAAATCGTCTGCGCCCGATCGGGCAGTTGCTGGCCGATCATGACATGGTGTTCGGATTAGAGTTTGTTGGTCCTCGGTCTCTGCGGGCTCGGTTCAAGCATCCCTTCTACTACTCGCTGATGCCGATGTATGAGTTCGCTCAGTCGGTTGGTCCCAACGTCGGACTGTTGGTGGATGCTTGGCACATGATGACGAGTGAGAGTTCGTACGAGGATTTGGCAACGATTCCGGCCGAGAAGATCGCGCTCGTGCATATCAACGACGCGCCGCCGAATCTGACTTTGGACGAGTACCTGGACCACGAACGGTGCCTGCCATGCGCGACGGGAGTGATCGACATCGCGGGTCTAATGAACACGCTGCGCACGATTGGCTACATTGGTCCGGTGGAGGCCGAACCATTCGACGTGACGCTGAAGGATTTGGAAAGCGATGGCGAACGTCTGACGAAGGTTGGCCGGTCGATGCAAGCGGCATTCTCGGCGAAGTAGTAAACACGTAGTGCTGCCTCAACCATCGCAAGTGAAATTGAAAGGCCAGCCGTGGCACTGTTTTCGACCTCTGCATCCAGCGGAGCGATGCTGGGAGAAAGCAGTGGGCTCAAGGTAAAACCGTCTCATTGTGAGTAGCCGAAATGTAAAATTCAAAACACGGAAAGCTTGGAACGAATTCGGCCATTCACACTTCCTTACCTTTTCGACATTCCACAAGAAACCGTATTTGCCCGACGACCGGGTCCGCCGGCTACTCGCGAAGAGAATCTTCGCTCCGCTGAAGAGCTAACTTTTGCAGTCCTCGCCTACGTTTTCATGCCCGACCATGTTCACTTACTCATCCGTCCGTTAGACGAAGTTTATGATATGTCTGCCATCCTACAGTCGATCAAGCAGGGACCGTCGCAAATAGCTAAAGCCAAAGGGTGGATCGAGACGGTACTTTGGGAAGCTGGCGGTGGGCACGACAGTAACATTGATCACCCTCAAGCACGACCCGAAGCGATCAACTACATCCATCAAAATCCAGTGCGGAAAGAACTCGTCGAGGATCCGTTGGAGTTTAGGTGGTCTTCTACAAACTGGTTTGTTACTGGTGAGGTGGGGGACATAAACTGTCTTCACATTGGCGAACTTTGGAGTTGATCGTTGGTTACTGATTTAGCCGTTTACACTGCCTTCTCCCAGCATCGCTTCGCTGGATGCAGGTGTCGAAGACAGTGCCACACCTATTACATCAGTGATTAACACTGCCTTCTCTCAGCCTCACTTCGCTGGATGCAGGTGTCGAAGACAGTGCCACGACTAAGTCATCTCCTGATTAACACTGCCTTGCCCCAGTACCGAGGCTCGGGACAGGGAGAAGACAGTGCCACAGCGGTGTCTAATTACTTCGTCGACCGATAGAACCAGCTCGCAGGAACCGCTTGACGTGGCGTCGTCGCCGACTCGTATTCCAGCTTCAGACTCGATGCCCCGCCGTTGTCGAAGTACACCAGGTCGAGGTCGTAGAGCCCGTCCACGGCTTTGATGCCAACCGATTTCGCCGATGCCGCATGTAGCCCATCGTTGTTGATCACCGTGATCCCATTCAGTCGAAGCAGGGAGCCATCGTCGCTCGAGAGATAGAGCTTGAACTGCCGATCCGGGAATCGAATCGAACCATGGAAGCGCAACGCAAACGGCGTGTTTTGGGTGGGGCGAGCCGCCAGGTCCACGACCATTGCCGATGTTGAGCCTTCCGGTTTTGCTTTCTCAACCTCGGTCACAGAAGAGAACTTCTGGCTGAAGGTGTCCACCGTCAGACCGTTCTCCGGCAACGACGCAGGAACGGGATGAATGTCGGTTGAGGCTCGAAGCTCGGCCATGTCGCCCAAGCTGCCGTCGCCGCGCTTATACGCCAGGTAGAGTGAATTGTTCTGAGGCATCTCCTGCGAGAGCAGCATCGGCCAATCCTTCGCCGGAGCTTTGAGATTCGCGCTTACATAGACCGGCGCCTTGAAGTCGCTGCGAGACAGGTAGCTCGGCTTGGTGTCGAACACGAACGAAACCGGAATCTCGGGCTGTTCCAAGAAGTACTGAACATTCTTGGCATCGAGCACTCGCAGATTCGCAAGGAGGCGATCCTGGAAGTTGCTCCAATTCTTCGGTCGACTGGACCACAGGACTTCAGCCATCGCGAAAGCTCGGGGCCAAACCATGCGGTCATATCGGTCGCGGGTCGGAATCCATTCGGTCCACACGTTGCACTGGCCGCCGATCACGAGGTCGCGCTCTTTGCCCGTCAGCTCGGCAGGGACCGGTTCCCAACTGTACACGTGCTCGGTGGAGGTGGAGTCGTAGCCGAAGTCGAAGTAGCAATGCGAGGTCGGCGACATCACGACTTCGTGGCCGGACTTAGCGGCAGCGATACCGCCTTCGTTGCCGCGCCAGGACATGACGGAAGCGTTCGGTGCGAGGCCACCCTCGAGGATCTCATCCCAGCCGATCATGCTGCGGCCCTTCGAGTTGATGTACTTTTCGACCCGCTTGATGAAATAGCTCTGTAGTTCGCCTGCGTCTTTCAATCCCTCAGACTTCATTCGGGCTTGGCAGTCGGGGCAATTGTTCCACCACAGCTTGTCCACCTCGTCGCCACCAATGTGGATGACTTTCGATGGGAAGAGTTGGAAGACTTCGTCGAGGACGTTTTGGATGAACTCGAAGGATTTGTCCTTGCCGGCGCAATAGACGTTCGTGCTCCAAGTTGCGCTGTCGTACTTCTTGGTGGTGTTGCACGCCAGCTCCGGATAAGCGACCAAAACCGGTAGGGTATGGCCAGGCATTTCGATCTCAGGCACGATGGTAATGCCGCGCTTAGCCGCGTATTTTACGACGTCTTTGATCTGATCCTGGGTGTAGAAGCCGCCATAGCTTGGAGTTCCTGGTTTGGGCTTTTCAAGGTAGATCTCGCCGTAGCTCCACGGCACACCGGTGCCACGACGCCACGCGCCGATCTCGGTCAGCTTGGGATATTTCTTAATTTGGATTCGCCAACCGCCATCGTCCACCAAGTGCCAGTGGAATACATTCATCTTTGCCGCCGCCATGAGGTCCAGAGATCGCTTCACGGTCTCGACGGGGAAGAAGTGGCGGGATACATCGAGGTGCATTCCTCGCCATCGGAATCGAGGTGCATCATCAACGGACACGGGTCGGAACTGAGCGGACTTGCCCATTTGCAACTGCTTCAGAGTCTCGACGGCGTAGAGGGCGCCAGAATCGCCGCCGTAGCGAATGAGAATGTGATCCCTGTCGACCAGCAAATTGTACGCCTCGCTTCCAAGCCTCGCGTCGTGCTGGAGCATCACGACATCTTTTGATACTCCCGCCGAATATGCCATCCGGAACTTTGGAAACATCGATCGAAGTTCATCGACGGCGAACATCTTTCGATCCGTCGTGATGACGGTTTTCTTATCGAACGCAAACGGCTTTGAAGAGAGCGAAACAACTCGATTTGGGAGGGGAATGAGCGGCAAAACCCCACTGTTTTGGGTCGCGACCATCGCCAAAAGTCCAAGCATTCTGCAATTGTAGGTCTAAACTATCCTCCAATGCGGCGTTTTGGACTCCTGTTTGTGATGATGTTCCTCGAATTTGCAATTTGGGGTGCATGGTTGCCGGTAGCGACGCCGTATTTTCAGGGTCAACGCCCACTAGGATTGGGCTTTACCGGAACGCAGTCCGGGATTCTCTTCGCCCTAATGCCACTGTGCAGCTTGATCATGTCGCCAATCCTCGGACAATTGGCGGATCGTGTCTTCAATTCCGAAAAGATGATGGCGTTGTTGCACTTCATTTCGGCGATCACGCTGGTTGCCCTGTCGCGGCAGACCACCTTCGCCGGAACTTTCGTCTGCCTCGCTATCCATTGCCTTGCCTTCTCGCCCACGATTCCGCTATCGACCTCGATCTGTATGCACCATCTGGAGGACCCAACGCGGCAGTTCGGCAACATCAGAGTGGCGGGCACGATCGGGTGGATGATTTCAGGTTGGGTGCTGACGATGCTGCGGGTAACTGGCAAGCTCGAGTCGCCAACCGACCTCTTCCTTCTCGCCGCGGTCATGGGATTCGCTCTTAGCTTTTTCTGTCTATTCCTACCTAAGACTCCGCCGGCAAAGTCCAGCGAAAATCGCTATGCCTTTGGCGCAGCGCTGAAGCTGTTTAACAACTCCAACTTCGCGATGCTGATGATCGTGGCGTTCATCATCTGCGCCCAATTCGATTTCTTCTATATGTTTACGCCGCAGTTTCTGGGAGCTCCGACCAGCGAAACGTTGGCAAAGATTCTGCCTGAGTCTTACCTTGGGTCGGGGGGTGCCGGGCTCGGCCTGAGTGCAAAGATGATCCCGTTCGTGATGTCGCTAGCCCAAGTTTCGGAGATTGTGATGATGCTCGCGTTGCCTTTCCTGCTCAAGAGTATGGGCTACCGATGGACACTTTATATGGGCATCGTGGCGTGGTTCGCGCGGTTCGCGCTCAATGTGCTGGTGCCCACGCTTCCGGGCACGATCGCTTCGATCATGATGCATGGATTTTGCGTGGCGTGCTTTATGATCGCGGGATCGCTCTATGTCGCCAAGATTGCACCTCAAGATATTCGGGCCTCGTCCCAGGCGCTGTACTCGCTGGTGACCTTCGGTTTGGGGCGCATTGTCGGTTCTCTGGTGGGAGGGATGATCCAGAACGCGAATACGACCAACTTACCGGTCAAATTGCCCTTGCCCGGGTTGAGTGTTCTCGAGAAGTTGGTGAATTACCCGGCCATCTTCGCGATCCCAACTGGCATGACCTTTGTGTGCGTACTCGCATTTCCGTTTCTTTTTCGCATTAGAAAGGGCGAACTAGATTCATAAGGGTGCGGAACTAGCCCCGAATCGTTTATAGTTACGATTAAAGGCTATCATGATCACGCCGCTTGTTTTAGGGGTCCTCCTTGGAGTGCGTCAAACACCCACAGTTAGCTTGGAGCTTCGCGGAGTTCGAGTCGAGAATGCTCTCCCGCAAATCGCCCAGACGTTCGGTTGGTCCAATCTGCAAGTTGTGCCGCAGCTCAAGAACGAGGTGCTCCTCGTTCGAGCGAATAACGTCGATCCACTCGTACTGAGAAAGAAGATTGAGGAAGCCTTGCATGGCCAGTTCGAAACTCGAAACGGGCAGATTTGGCTCTCGCAGTCCGACATCCAGAAAGCGGAAGAAAAAAAGACCTACGATGCCCAGCGATACAAGTTCTTTCGCGAGATGACGGAGAAGGCTCAAAAGCGTATTGCCGCCCTCAAACCGATGAATGAGGAGACCTGCAAGGAAATCGTGAAGGATTTGAAGGCGATCTCCAAGATGACCGTTAGTCGGCAGAACCAAGGTATTTGGAAGAAGATCAACGAAGTCGACAATCAGAGCCCGATCAACCGGTTCGCCATGCGTGCGATTCAAAGGCTCAAACCCGAAGCATGGATGAAACTGAGTGATGAGCATCCGCGCGCTGTCTTCTGCAATCGACCCAACTCAATGCAGTTGCCCATGCCGATGCAAATCGACGACTTGCTCCAACAACTTGTTCAGGATCAAAACACATGGTCGACTTACGGTGGCGGCGAACCCCTGCAAGGACCTCGGGCGAACGACCAAGGTTACGAGAGCTACTACTGGCTGGGCAACATGAACCAGCAGCGACAACCGTTCCGCGCCGACGACATTTACACAATCACCTTGAGCTTGGACCTGCGCGAGCAAGATGTCGAATTCGACATCTATAACAAAAAGGGCACCCGCATCTCACAACAGCAGCTGAATTTTTATGACGCTGGCGATTGGAACGAATCAGACTATCGCGACGAGATCGAACGTATTAAGAAGAAATTCGTGAAGCTGCAAGGTGATGCTGGCGAATACCTCGACTTAGTTGCGCCGGTCGAAGCCTACTCGGTCAACTACAATGGGCAGCCGAAGCACAAGCCAATAAGCCCGTCCCTTCTCGAAAAGCTAACGCACCCAGAAAACATCGATCCGCTGTCAATTGCGGCCCCAGAAGTCTTTCTTTCCAGCATTGCGACCCCGAACGTCGTCATGGTGATGAACGACAATCAACGACAGGCTCGATTTGCAGAATTCAAGGGATCTCGGTTCGCAACATTTGAGGCCGGGTCTATGAGCGACGATGGAACTTGGTTCATCTACCACCACGCCAATCCCATCGAAATGCGAAAGCAGATGCCGGAACGGCAACGATTGGGTCCAATTCTCCGGTTCATTAGCAAGAACCACCGGCCGTTGAACCTAGAAGAGCAGGCAGACTTGACCTACCACCTGCCTTGGACGAACGAAGCACAATGGACCTACCGAAGCCATATGGCTCCGCTGGTCGACAACGAGGTTGATAATTACAACAACCAATCCGGGCTGCGAATTTATGGCTCGATGAACGCTGGGGAGAGGGAGCAGGCCAAGAAGAATGGAATTGCCGTAGGGGCCATGTCTGATTCCTTGAAACTGGAGCTTTATCGGGCGATCTTCCAGAGCCGGAAATATGACTCTCAAGTCTCGATGGACTACGAAAGCTTGTATGGCAATGGCCGCCAGCCTTCCCAAAAGGAGCAGCAGGCGTTTAACGAACTCCAGAGCTTGCTTTACGGCGGAATATATGAAGAGAAGACGTTCCTCATGCCGGATGGCCTTCTTAACAATATGGTGCTGAAGATCACGGATATGTCGAGCGATACGTTATACGCCGGGCGACCGCCCGTGGAAGAAGGGCAGCCTTACTACGGAGGCGGACGTGTCATATCCCCTAATGAACTCGGTGGAATGCTTTTTCGCCAGACCAACCCAACACGATACCGCTATGAAACGGAAGGTTGGAATCGCATCGACGAGAACAATATTCGGCTCGCCAGTCACCGTTCAATGATGCTTGAGATACGACTTGGCCAGGCCATGCGTTTGCAGTGGAACCTTAACCAAACACTGTATACCGATCCTGCGGTTTACAATTCGAAGAATCTTCCTCAAAAGATCCTCGATGAAATTCAGAAAGGATATAAGCAAGCTCAAGAGCAGGACAAGCAGTACGGCAATCAAGGCGTTGTGTTCGGTGGGCCTCCCGCTCGCACCAACCCACCACCCCCAAGGTGATTTTCATGCCCGTTCTTTCGGTTCTCGCTTGGGTCGTTCTGCCTCGGCAGGAGCCGAAGGTCTCGCTGGAACTGCGTGGAGTTCGGCTGGTCAATGCCGCCGAGACGATGGCAAAGACCTTTGGTTTGGGCACAGTTGCCATTGGCCCTTCCATCCGAGACGACGTGATCTTGGTTCGTTGCAAGGACGTCGATTCGAAAGAGCTGCAAACGAACATCGCAAAGGCCTTAAACGCGACTTGGACTTTCCATGATAACACTTGGTGGTTGGAACAGACTCCTGGCCAGACGGCGCAGGAACAGGCTGCATTTGACGCCAAGCGGCTGACGAATGCGGTCAAGGCTGTCGACTCTCTTCGCCACAAGAACGCGGTCATTCCGACATTTGACGCGGCCTACTGCAAGAAACTGCAGCAAGAAATCTTCGCCTTTTCCAAAATTCCTCGCACCGAGGATAATTTGGAAGCTCTCGCAAGACGGATCGAGGAGATTGACAAACGGGGACCTTACGAGCGGTTCAATTTGCAGGTGGCGAGAAGATTAACGCCGCAAATGTTCATGAAACTGCGTCGAAGTCGGCCCGTGGTTGTGTTCTCAAACCACCCAACGCGGATGCAAGAGCCGCTTCCATTCTCGATCGACGACCTGACGCGACAATTGATCGCGGAGCAGAATCTTTGGGTGCAGGTGGCGGGCCAAGACCCAATAACCTCGAAACCGAAAAAGAAGAAGAGCGACGATGACGACGAGGACTACACTGATCTGAACGAATTTGGTTCTCTGAACTTCATGCGCGAGCCGATGACCGCAGATTCGGCTTCTACAATCACTGTAACCCTCCATCTCGACTCCGAAAGCGTCGAGTTTTCTCTCTACGACAAGGCCGGCATCCTGACCCAGAGCTTGTTTACGAGCGCTGACCAGACGGAGCAGACTTCTTCGTCGGTGGACTCCGATGTCTTCGCGGCCGAAGATCCCGATGACTCCAATCTAAGTGCGGAGAGCAAAAGCTTTCAGGCGCTTCTCTCGCCATACGAATGGGTTGGTGAGAAGCGACAAGAGCATAAAATCACCGCGGTCGACCGCAAAGTGCTTGCCGACATCTTAAGGCCAGAATCAGTCGATCCTTTGTCCTTTGTTACTCCAGAAGGTATTACTCAACGGGTCAAAGGTCGAAACCTGGTCTGGGTTCTGCCCGACGACATGTTTTGCTATGACCGGCGTGGAATTGTAGAGAATCAGCTCAAAGCGATGTTCACGTCAATTGCCGACAGCCCAACATGGTCGGTGTGTGGACTTGCGTCGCCAATCGACGTTCGAGAAGAAGCGGTCAATCGCAAGAAGATGGGAACGGCTCTTCGCATCTTAAGTGCGAGTCCGACTCCGATCCAGTTGGAGGACTTCGCTCAAGTCGTGTATCTGGGCAAGTCCACTTCGCAGATATTTTCCGCCCTGTGCACTCCGGCCATGAACGATCCCGCTGGCAAAGGATGGGGGCGGATCAATTGGCGAACATGGGAGAACGAAGGGCTTAAGATTTACGGAGCGATGACCCCAGAAATGCGGCGTCGAATCATGTCCGGCCCACTATCTCTCAGCAGCCTCAACGCAGAAACCCGAAGGGAATTGCATGAATCCATTTTCTTTCCTATGCGATCCAATACGGGAGTCAGTGTTGACACCGAAAACTTGCCGGAAGACGTTGCGGAAAAACGTCAAGAACTGATTTCTGGTGGAATATGGCGAGACCCTACTGCCGCACTGCCCGATGGGCTTGAACCTGGATTTACGCTCACCGCAAAGGAGGAATCGCATCCCACTTTGGGCGTTCGAATGAAGTTCAAATCTGGCGCGATCGATCAGGAAACACTGGACACCTTGGGTATGTCGACCCGGTCGCCAGAAGATCCATCATCCTTCGGGGCGAACCTTTTCCGTGAAGACATCGAAAAGCGGAAGCCTCCAGCACAAGGCGAAACGCAGTCAGATGCCCTCGATGGAACGTACGATCGAGATCATAT
This sequence comes from uncultured Fimbriimonas sp., assembly GCA_945952345.1. Lineage (GTDB taxonomy): Bacteria > Armatimonadota > Fimbriimonadia > Fimbriimonadales > Fimbriimonadaceae > Fimbriimonas. Next base: position 8,902 of record CAMFIS010000058.1, on the reverse strand, counting down.
CTCTCTCATGACTGAGCGAACGATCACCGTGACCCTTCACGCCCGGAACGGCCTAATCTACGAATGGGCTTTTGGAGGAACGTCCTATATCGATCCGCGCAACTACAGCCTTCGAGACCTCCCCGAGGCTATTTACAAGGAAATTCAAAGGGGCTACGAGGACGCCCGCAGAGAAGCACAGAACCAGCAGCAGGACAGTGCAGCGAAGGACGGAGCGAAGAAGGTTCCCCCTCCGCTCCGGTAACGGCTATCTAACCTGGGTACCTTCGGGCGCTTCTTTGTCGGGCTGAAGCAGGATCGCGCCATTGTTGGCATCGGTCGCCGCGAGCAACATGCCTTGGCTCTCGACTCCGCGAAGCTTGGCCGGCTTGAGGTTGTAGACCACCACGACTTGGCGGCCAATGAGGTCTTCCGGCGTGTAGTTGGCCCGGATTCCCGCCACGATCTGGCGCTTCTCTTCGCCGATCATGACCTGGAGCTTCAGCAGCTTGTCGCTGCCCTCCACCGGCTCGGCTTCGAACACCCGTCCGACCTTGAGCTGGACTTTGGCGAAGTCTTCGATGCCGATGATGTTTGCGTTGGTTTCTTCCATTTTGGGTTGTTGGGGTTTCGGTTCGGGCTTGGGCTTTTCCACCTTCGGTTGAGGCACCGGTTTGGCGATTTCCAAGCGGGGGAAAATCGGTTCGGGGTTGTTCAGCTTCGTGCCACCGGGCAGCGATTCGAGCGTGCCGATCTGGTTCCAATCCGCCAGCGGTGGCAATCCGAGCTGAGCCGCGATCGTGTTCGCTACGTTCGGCATGTACGGTCTCATGAACCCTTCGGCCGAACGGATGCACAGGAGCATTGAGCGGAGCACTCCGGGCAGGGCCGGATCGTTGGACTTCGCCAACGCCCAAGGCGCGCGCGTGTCGACGTACTTGTTCACGAAGCGGATGACCTCAATTCCGGCGGCGGCGGCCCGCTCCAATCGGAATCCGTCCATCGCCTTTTCGTAAGCGACTTTGGCGGATGCGATCGCATCAAGCGCTTCCTGCTCGGGGGCGGCGTCGGGAACCACGCCGTCGACGAACTTATGCGCCATCGCCAGCGAGCGATTCAAAGCGTTGCCAAGATCGTTGGCGAGGTCGCTGTTGTACCGCTTGTCGTAATCCTCGTAGGTGAAGACGGTGTCGTTTTCGTAGCCCATCGTGGCCGTCAGGTAGTAGCGAACCACATCGGTGGCGATCTCTGGCTTGCAGGTCGTTCGCTCGGCAGTTTCCTTGACCAATTCGATCGGCGTGATGACGTTCCCTTTCGACTTCGAAATCTTCTCTCCGCCAAGCAGAATCCAAGCGTGCGCGACCACATGCTTCGGCAATGGCAGGTCGGCGCCCATGAGCATCGCGGGCCATAAGGTCGCGTGGAATCGAACGAGAATATCCTTACCGAGCCATTGCACCAGCGCGGGCCACTTCTCTTCCCATCCCGCCGCCGGCCAGCCGGTCGCCGTGATGTAGTTGATCAGCGCATCGAACCAGACGTAGATAACCTGACTCTCGTCGCCCGGCACGGGGATGCCCCAGCCGTTGTTTTTGCGCGAGATGCATTGGTCCTGCAACCCGCCCTTAATGAAGCTGACGACTTCATTCTTTCTCGTTTCGGGAATGATGAAGTCAGGGTTCTCCTCGATATGCTTAAGCAATCGATCCTGGAATGCGGAAAGCTTAAAGAAGTAGTTCTCTTCGCTCACCCATCGCACTTCGTTGCCGTCCGGGCTCTTGCCGTCCACAAGGTCGGCTTCCTTGAAGTACGTTTCGGTCGAAACGTCGTACCAGCCTTCGTAGGTAGCGGTGTAGATGTAGCCGTTCTCTTGCAGCTTCTTGAATAAAGCCTGGGAGGAAAACTTGTGGTCCTCTAGCGACGTCCTCATGAAGGCATCGAACTGCATGCCCATCGCATCGAAGATCTCGATGAATCGATTGGCGATTTCGCCCACGAATTCGTGCGGATCGCGGCCCTGAGCTTCGGCCGCTTCTTTGATCTTCAACCCGTTCTCGTCGGTACCTGCTACTGCAAAGACGTCCATGCCGCGCATCCTGAAGTAGCGGGCCGAAATGTCGCCCGACAGCGTTGTTAGGATGTTTCCGATATGTGGTGTGCTGTTGACGTACGGTATCGCCGTCACAATTGTCGTTTTTGGCATAGACCCTTTTAGTTTACCGAGGGCATACAGAATGGACTTTTGTACGTCAAAATGAATATATGCGGCGATTTTCCTGGTTAAGCCTTCTCTTGCTTGCCGGTTGCGGCGGCACAAACACGAATGATCCGACCACTCCATACAATCGGTCGGGTTCGGATATGTCGCCCACGTCGGTCTCTCCCAATGCTCCGGCGGCCAATGAAGTCGTTGCTGTCGATGCAGTTTTGAACGGAGATGACATCAAAGATGCGAAGCAAGCCTCGCTTGTGGTCGATGGTCTTAAGAAGCTTTCCGTTCCTCCCAAACGAGTTTTTGTCTTGGCCGCGACTCCATCGTTGGCCGATTGGCTGAAGAAGCCACTTGGCGATGCGAAGATTTCCGCCGTGCCGGTTCCAGGTCCGAACGTAAAGGATTGGGACAAGGTTCTGAAGACATTTGGCGCGGACAAAATCTATAACAACGGTCCAAAGACCGGGATTCCCAACGCCGACCTGTTGACGGCCGACCAGACCAAGCTATCTTCGACGACGGTTTACGACGGCGTACGATTCTTCCTCGTCAATACTGAGACTCCTGTGAAGGACGCCAAGGCTGGTTCAATTCCACGCATGTGGCTCCTGGGCAAGCAGGCCGATATGAAAGAAAACACGGCGGTCATGATTGGGTATCGAGCGGCGAAGCCCCTCGGCAAAGAAGACCCAACGCCCACCATTTCGACCGAAAGCTATTTGGCGAAAGGAAGCAAGATCAAGCTTTTCGTTTCCGCCTCGGCAAAGACTCCGATTTTGTCTCGCCCCGATGAAGGAAGCAACTATCAGCTCGCTATCGGCGGAGCAGTTGGGGATGACCATCTGCCTCACATTGGCCTCATCGAGGTCCGCAAGAACGGCGCAATCTACTCCAAGATTCTGAAACTCGACGTCACCAAACCTCCAACTGCCAAGTTGGAAGCGACGATTTTCGAGCCGGTTGTAGCGGCCAAGGTCGACCCAAAGAAGGATCTAGCGGGAACGTCAAAAGACGCGGCCAAAGACCCCTCGAAGGACTTAACCAAAGAGCCAACCAAGGACGATACAAAAGATTCGGGTAAAGGCGGCGGCGGTTCTAAGTAAACTTCGCCTACTATGGCGAAGCGCTCCGTCACCGTCGACGACCTCTTGCGGTTCAAGTTGGTCGGTGACCCCAAAATCCATCCTCACGATGGCCGTATCCTGTTCGGGCTGAAAACCACGGACGACAAGTTCAAGTCGGTTTCACACCTTCACGTCATCGAATCCGACGGTAAGATTCGGCAACTGACCCAAGGCGAAAAGGGTAGTGGGGCCGGGAGATGGATACCTGGTGGCGGCAGTATCAGCTTTGTTTCTGGTCGCGGAACGGCGGGCGATCAGCTTTTTATTCTTCCTGAGAACGGCGAAGCGAGCCAGATTACCAAGCTCGACGAAGGATCGATGGGTGCCTACAAATGGTCGCCTGATGGCAAGTACGTGGCATTTACCCACCGAAAGACGCACGCCGATTTCACCAAAGCCGCAGCCGATGCCCGTAAAGAAAACGGCAAGAGCGACCCGCCTTGGGCGTTTGAGACGACGTGGTATCGACTGGATGGTGACGGATACTTCGGCGAGCAGCGGTACATGCTTTATCTGCTCGAGGCCGCTACCGGCGAAGTCAAACTCCTCTCGGATAAATCAGCCCACGGGGACTATGATTTTGATTGGAGTCCCAATTCGGACCGGTTGGCAGTTTGTCGATCGGCTGAAAAGGAACCCTTTGTCGCTGACCCTAACGACCAGATATTCATTCTTGATCTCAAGGGAAACGAGACCATGTTGCCGGGCTTGCCAAAAGGTAACAAGCACAGCATCCATTGGTCTCCCGATGGCGAATGGTTGGCGTTTGCCGGGAACGACAGCGTCGACGATCCGTGGGGCGCCCTCAACACTCGCCTTTACAAAGTTCGACCCAATGGCGCGGACTACAAGAGTCTGAATCCCACCACCGAGTACGACCTCGATGTGGCCACACTCAGCGACACCAAAGACGCCGCTGGCGGAGCGATGATTTTCTGGACTCCAGATTCGAAGAAGATCGTCACCCAACTTGGCTGGCACGGAACCACCCAGGTTGGCATGGTCGACATGGAGACGGGCGAGTTCAAGGGTCTGACGAGTGGAAATTATGCCCTCTTCGTGAACGACTTGTCGGGCGATGGCAACACGGCTGCCGCCGTTTATGGCGATCCGCTCACTATTCCAGAGATTGCCATTGTCGATCTGGCGACTTCGACGATCAAGAAACTCACGAGCTTCAACCAAGCGTGGACCGACGAGGTCGAGCTCGCCAAAACCGAAGAGGGGTATCTCGATACACCGGACGGAACCAAAGTTCATGCATGGGTGATGAAACCCATAGGATTCGATGCCGCGAAGAAATATCCCACCGTCTTGGAAGTTCACGGAGGCCCACACACTCAGTACGGCACGGTGTTCTTCCACGAGTTTCAAGTGCTTGCCGCCCAAGGGTATGTGGTGGTCTACAGCAATCCTCGAGGTTCAAAAGGCTATGGCGAGAACCACTGCAATGCGATCAAAGGGGACTGGGGAAATAAGGACTGGATCGACATTCAGACCGTCATGACATGGATCAAGTCGTTACCCTACGTCGATACGGCGAGATTTGGAATCATGGGCGGTTCGTACGGCGGATACATGACCAACTGGGCCATCGGCCACAGCAAGGACTTCAAGGCCGCGATCACGGATCGATGTGTGTCGAACTTCGTCAGCATGGCCGGCAGCAGTGACTTTCCGATGAACAAGGATGGTTACTTCAAGGGAACTGCGTATTCCAATCTCGAAAATATTCGCGGACTTTGGAATCAATCGCCCATCGCCTACTTCGATCAGGTCACCACGCCGACCCTCATTATTCACAGCGAAGGCGATCTGAGATGCAACATCGAGCAGAGCGAGCAGGTATTCATGGCGCTGAAGATGCAAGGCATCGAGTCTCGATTCGTGCGATATCCCAAGATCACCTCGCACGGGATGAGCCGCTCGGGTCCGGCCGACCTGCGCATCCATCGCTTGAATGAAATTGTGAACTGGTGGAAACGACACCTCGGCTGACGATTCGAATGGCTGATGTATCCGATGGACATGAACTCCATCGGATCTTCACGTCGGCCGTCATGTCGATATCGTCGGAGTTTTACTCCGAAGAACAAAAAGACGCTTGGCAACGCACCAGCTTCCCCCAGGCGTGGACTACGCGAGTCCTGGAACTCGAAGTCGCGGTGGCGCACGGTCCGTCCAACCTCCTCGGCTTCGTGTCTTGGCAAGGCAATGAAATCGTTCACCTTTACGCCGATCCAGAAGTTCGGGGCTACGCGATTGGAACGCAACTGCTGGAGTTCGCCCGCAATGCTATCGACGCGCCGAGCATTGTGCTTACTTCGTCGCTGAATGCTCTCGACTTCTATCAGCGTCATGGATTCGTTGAGGTCGGCCGTGAAATCAAGGTCCGATTCGACGTCGCCTTACCCTGCATCCAAATGATTTGGTGTCGCGTATAAGGTTTTGTAATGCCAATTGGTTCGCGTTGGGGAATGAATATCCAGCTCCCAGGAGAAGTGGAGCTGAAGCCGCCTTCGAGTATTGACCGTTTCTTTTGGAGCAAAGGGGTCTCGATGCTCGGCTATCGCGGCAACCAATGGCTCGCCCTTGCCATCGTGGGTGGATCGACCGGAATTGCCACGATCGTCATGACGATCCTAAAACTTTGTATCGCGGGTTTTCCAGTAGCGCTGCCATTCGTTTTCGGAGGCGCGACCCTGATGACGCTTATCTTTGCGACCCTTATGTATCTGGGTCGACGCAACGCTCCCCAGTCCGAGGTTAAGATTTCGGCGGCGGGACGACAGTTGCTCTTTCGCATTGGCCAGCACATTGGTTGGCATGATCAAGATGCCTACCAACCACGGCCAAATCGTGGATGGGGCGCGTGGTGGCAGTCCATCGTGGGAGTTCATACAGCTAGCGACGTGATGAAGCCCCTCAGTGCCGACCTGATGGAGCAAGGAAGCGCGCAGTACAATCGACTCGCCGGACTCATCAAGCTTGGAAAGACTTCCAAAGTTGGGATCAATACGTGGCTGCCGCAGGTCCAGGCAGCAGGGGACGAGGCGATGATCAGTTTGATCAATCAGGTGGCGTTGCTCGAGGCAAACCCGGAGACGGCGTCAGCGGTCGAGCCGCAAGGTCGGAATCAAGTTGCAAACCTCAAGGAGTTGGCCGATCGATTCGAGGAGAAGATCAGCTCTCCGGCGACGATTGCCGACCGGCTTTCATCGACGACGGTGATGGACAACGTATTGGATCAGCTTCGTCTGGATGCGCAAGCGCACGAAGAGCTGCGCGTAATGGATCGACTGGATCAGTAAGATTCCAAATCCCAATTAGGTGTGGCACTGGTAACGAAACTGCCTTGAGTTCGTTCATTTTCACGAAGAATGAGTGAGAGCGAACTGAGGCTGAGAGTTACCAGTGTTTCTTTTCGAGTAGGGTTAACACTGGTGTAAGTTCCAGTTCCTTCGTCACGGACGTCTTTACTAGTGCCACGACTTTCCATATCGCTGCCTCAGGTCCAGATGGCAACCATGCATCTTCGAAGGAGTCATTAGCGGCCCTGAGGCTACAGGAATTCTTTAGCCTCGGGACGGCGGCATGGGAAATTGACCTGCCTAACTTACTCATTCGGCCCGAGGCAGCGGGAAACCACTGTGTTCGGAGGCAAGGCTAACACTCTTCTCCCAGGCTCTCTTCGCTCAAACCAGATGTCGGAGCCAGTGCCACAACTTGATCGGAATTTTTACCGCCTGGCGGCGACGAGGATGTGCTGCCACTTCTCGGTGAGGCGATCGGTATTCACGCCATTGTGCCCTCGCGAGGAGTGAACGAAGTATCCATTTCCGAGATACAAACCGGTGTGGCCAATCGTGGCGCGCTTTTTCTCCCAGAAGTAAAGGCGATCGCCGGGCTTCAGATCTTCGAGTCGGGTGATCGGCGTGCCAACCTTGGCCTGTTCGGCGGCAGTTCGCGGCAGGTTGATACCAATATCGCCATAAAGCTTCTTCACGAAGCCAGAACAGTCGATGCCGTTATTGATGTCGTTGCCACCCCACACGTAAGGAGTGCCAATGTAGTTTAAGCCTTTGCGAGCGGCGTTGGCCCGAGACGTGAGCGAGTTTGTTTGCTGAACGATTTGCGGAAGGATGACAACCTTCGCCGCTCGGGTGTAGCCGTACACGCCGTTTGACATCATCACCTTGTGATAGTTCTCGTTGTACTTGCTGACGATGAGATATTGGTATTGCTTGGCCGAATAGTAGACCCGTGCGTGCGAGTTCGGCGAGGCGTAAATCTTCGAGCTTTCGAGCGCCTGACCTAGGTACCCGAGCACACGACCTTCCGACGCACCCTCCGCCGCAAAGGCGTGGGCGCCAGCCAATAATAGTAATCCAACCAACGTTCTCTTCATAAGAACTAACATTAATTTTAGGTCTATCTGAGAAAATCTCTACGCTTTCACAAGCGAAAAAGCTCTCAAGATACTCAAACCATCGGTCCCGCCCAGAAGTTCCTTGGTGGCTCGTTCCGGATGAGGCATCATGCCAAGCACGTTGCCTTGCTTATTCAGCACGCCCGCGATGTTCGAAAATGAACCATTCACGTTCGCGGAATCGGTGGTTTCTCCTTGCGGTGAAACGTATCGAAACGCGATTTGTTCATTGTCTTCCAATGCCTTGAGGCCGTCGGCGTCGATGATGTATCGACCTTCGCCGTGGGCAATCGGGATTCGAAGGACCTTGTCGACTTCCGACGTCCAGATCGAGCGCTTTGTTTCGGCTCGGAGATACACGTCTTCGCAGATGAACTTTTGCTGCTCGTTTCGAAGCAGCGCGCCGGGAAGAAGATCGGATTCAGCGAGAATTTGGAATCCGTTACAAACACCGATGACGGGTCGACCCTCGGCGGCAAACCGCTTCGTTTCTTGGAGGATCGCCGAGCGGGAAGCGATCGCGCCGCATCGCAGGTAGTCTCCGTAGGTGAATCCGCCCGGAACGAACACGGCGTCGAATCCTGCCAACGAATGTTCGTCATGCCAAACGTATTCGGCCTGAACGCCGACGTCTTCGCGGAGTGATTTCAGTGCGTCCTGGTCGCAATTGGAACCGGGGAATTGGAGGACGGCGACCTTCATTTCACCACCTCGAAAGAGAAGTCCTCGATGACGGGATTGGCGAGAAGCTTTTGGCACATCTCCTTGATTCGGGATTCTTCGACGGTGTCGACTTCGAGCTGGATGAGCTTGCCGATGCGGGCGTCCTGCACTTCTCCGTAGCCTAGGTGCTGCAGCGATCCGGCCACGGTTCGTCCGGCAGAATCGAGCAGAGATGGCTTGAGAGTGACGGAGACGCGTACGGTCGGCATAACTCATTATGAAGCATTTTGCTAAAGCCCTTCCCCTTTTCATCCCGCTTCCCGTTATTGGAAATGGCATGACTTGCAGCGGGATTTAAGGGGGAAGGGTTGGGATGGGGGTGATAAACGATGCCTCGACCCGTAGGGAGCTTGCGACCGAAGCGTCGAGGCTACAACGACGGAGCCTCAACGCCTCGCGGAGCTCGTGGTTGAGGCATCATTCTGGTTCTTGCCA